>URGQ01000026.1 GCA_900547385.1 uncultured Oscillospiraceae bacterium
ATTTTTAAGCATTAGATGCCACTTCCCGATGTCGTATCGGGTCTACTCCTAAGCGGTAGGTCGGGTGTTCGAATCACCTCGGGAACGCCAAAAGAAAAGACGCCATATGGCGTCTTTTCTTTTGGCCCTTCTTTACAAAATAAATCCCTTGCTTTCTAAATAGCGCAGCGCCTCTGGCAACGGCAGCACGCGGGAGTAATAAAATCCCTGCACCATATCACAGCCGGTCTCACGGATCATCTCGTGCTGAGCCGCCGTTTCCACGCCTTCACACAGCACCCGGGTGCCCATATCGTGTGCCAACGCTATCAGTCCTTTCAGCATCCGCGCGCCCTTCTCCGTCATGGCATTCAGCACCACGCTTCGCTCAATCTTCACCAAGTCGATCTCATGGCTGTAAAGATCGGAAAGTGCCGTGAATCCACTGCCCATATCGTCTATCGCGATCCTAAAGCCCATTCTTCTGCAGACTTCTATATTTGCCGCCGCCTGTTCCCCATTTTGGATCAGCGAATCCTCCGTAATTTCTATGATCAGCCGATCGTGGTCAAAGCGGTAACGCCCTGCGATTTCTCCGATTCTTTCCGCAAAGTCCTCCTGAGAAATGGATACACGGGTAAAATTGCAGGTTAGGAACAACTTGCCACAGGGGGTGCCCTTCCAAACCTCCAGCAAGGCACACAGCCTCTCAAAAACGGCTTCATCGTGCCGGGTGATGGCGCCGGTCTGCTTCATAACACCGATATAGGTCCCGGGGCGCATCACGCCCAATTCCGGGTGTTCCCAGCGGGAAAGTACCTCTGCCCCACAGATCTCGCCCGTGCGGTTATCTACTATAAATTGCAGATAAGCCTTGATTTCTCCATTCGTCAACGCCCGATCAATATCCTGCCGCAGCTGTTCGTTGCGGCTATTTTGCTTCTGCAGCTCCCGTGTGCTAAAGGCAAACAGTTCATCTTTCTTGTGGGCGTGCTGCCAGCCCTGCCGGGCATAGTACAGGGCGCCACTTGCATCGCAGTCCGGATTCTCCTCCAACGGACAGATGCCCGCCCGGAAAAGCCCTGTGTATTCCTGCCGGAATTCCGCCAGATACTTTTTCAGGGATAGTATCATCTCCCCCATCCGGTCGGCCGCTTCTTCCCGATTGCTGCAATGGTAAACCACCGCAAAAACGCCTTCCGCTATGCGGCAGAGAAATTCTGTTCCGCTGATATGCGATGCCAGCTGGTGTGCCGCGATCTGCTGGACCTCCTCTTGTTCCTTTGGGCTCAGCAGCTCCTTGGCTTTGGCATCCTCCCAGGCCAGATACCCTACATAGTAGAGATCCCGCACCCTGTCTGCCGTCACATCCCTGAACCTGACCTCATAGCAATGTGCATTGCCCAGCCCGGTCAGCGGGTCGAGCATTGCGTTCTCTTGCCTCTTTTTTCTCTTCCCATGCCGTATTATACCGAGTATTAGCAATGTAGCTGCCGCCGCTGCCAAAGCCGCCGCCCCTGCCAAGCGTGCCTTCTTCCACCCGGCCTGCGGCTCCTGCCCCATGGTAAAGGAGATTGCCAAGGTAGTTTTGTCCTCCTCCGGGATGGCCTCCAGCGCCTTTATGATGCGCTCCCACAGCTCCTCTTTGATGATCCCGGTAAACCCCACACAAATCGCTGTTTCCCTGCCGTCCGTTTCGGTGGTAAGCACCGTTCGCTGTACCGGCAGCACCATTCGGCTAAATTCTCCCCGCCGGAACGCCGTCACCATTTCCACCTGGCTGTTACGGGCCATTTCCAGTCGGCTGTCCTCACTGCCGGCATTCACATAGGCAAAGGAGATCCCGGTATCCTCCGCCACCATTCCCAGCAGCTCCGGCAGAATTCCCCGGTAACATTGCTGTTCGCTGTCATAGTACTCTATAGGGTACAGGTTTGGATTCCCCGCTATGTATACGCAATCCGCCGGGCCGGCTTCTTCCACGGTGGTAAGCACCTGTGCCATGCACTGTGGCCCCAGCAGCACAGCGCCGATTGCCAATACCGCAGCCATCCCCCACCGCCAAAAGCCATATCCCCGCTGCTTTTGTTTTTCCATCCGTCCGTTCACCCTCTCCGGTCCCATTTTTCTATGCCCGGCGCTGCCGCAGCTGCCTCACCGCTTTTACAGCCAGTTTCCCAGCCAACGGCAGCAGTGCCTTGGCGCAGTCGGTCAGCAGTACCGCTACATCATGCAGCGCGCCCCACGCCTTATCAGCCTTTTGCAGGGCGGCATTTTCTTCCCTCAGGACCTGCACCTGCTCCTTCAGCGCCGCTATTTCACGGTCCTTATCGCACCCCTCGCGGCGCATCGCCTGCACAATGGCATCCAGCTTCTCCTCATTCTGCTGCCTTTCCTGCTCCATCTTGGCAGTCAGTTCTTCGCTCATTTTGGCAATGTATTCACATACATCCTGCTTCTTAAAACCCCACAAACCGGTTTTTAGATTGTTCAGTTCCATGGCTTTCCCCTCTTTTATCAATTGTAATTTATCGTTTTTCGCTTCATGCTGCCCCATTGCAGTCTGCTCTTGCGGTAGCCAAAAAATGCCGTTACCCGCACCCATGTTAAAACAAACCGCAGGCAGGTGATCTCAAAAAAGCACAGCAGCACCGCCTTCATCATATCGGCAAAGGACACCCTCAAATCCGCGGTATACATCCGCGCAAAGAAAGCCGTAAGGGAAAGCACCACCCCAAACAGCACATAGATGAGGAACAGCAGCACCATAAACCGCACATTGATCAATCCGCTGAACCATGCCAATACCATGGTAGCAACGCCAAAGATCTCTATAACCGGCGAAAGCAGTTCATACACCAAAAAGTAAAAATAGGAGATGAAGCTCACCGCGCCAAATTGCGGGTTAAACAGGATTCCGCGGTGCTTCATCATACTTTGGAACAGCCCCAGGTGCCAGCGCCTGCGCTGCTTTTTCAGGTCGCTCAGCCGCTCCGGTGCCTGTGTCCAGCATATGGCATCGGTGGCATAGCGGATACAGTAATCCATACGGTTCACCGTGCAGTATTCGTGCAGTTTTACCACCAGTTCCATATCCTCTCCCAGCGTGGAGACATTGTACCCCCCTGCCGCAATGACAACATCCTTCCTGAACAGTCCAAAGGCACCGGAAATAATCAGTGAGCCATTGAATTGATCGAACAGAATGCGGGAAGCCAAAAAGGAACGGTCATACTCCAACACCTGCATACACGCCAACAAATTCCGGGGCAGACGGTATTTTTTTACCCGTCCATGCTCCAGCTCCACATCATTGGCAATGCGCACCAGCCCTCCTACCGCCACCACATGGCGGTCCTCCAGCATTGGCTGGACTATCTTTTTCAGGGAATCCGCCTGCAACACCGAGTCTGCATCCATGCAGATGAAGTATGGAAAATTGGCCGCGTTGACTCCCATGTTCAGCGCATCAGCCTTGCCACCGTTTTTCTTGCGAATGACGGTAAACGGAACTTTCTGTGTCCTTGTTTCATAAATAAATTCTTCCGGCTGGCATGGCACCTGCCGCCGAATGGGCCGGTGCACTGCATGCATATTAAAGGCCTCGATCAGCGTTTGGGAGGTGTCGTCCTCGGAGCCATCATCCACTACTATGACCTCATAGGCCTGGTATTCCAGGTTCAGCAGCGAATGGACCGTAGCCACCACCGTTACCGCCTCATTCCATGCCGGTACAATAATCGAAATGGGCATATGATAGTCATTGGGTAGGTAGTTCTGCAGCCGCCGCTGGCGGTGCTGCCGGTACAATTGGATAGAGCCCACCACTACCGATAAAAACAGAAAGGTGGAGTACCCGATCAGATAAACGATGAAAAAGATGCCGACCACATCCAAAAAGCCATCAATCAACTGGTACATTCCTGCTCCGCCTCCTTTTGGGTCAGATTTCTGATGTCAAAGCGATAGCGCAGAATCTCGGTGGCATAGCGGTCATGCCCCTCCATTACATCAATGAGATCCAAATAGGTCAACCCCATCCGCTCCAAGCTTTTGGAAGCATTGAACCGGATATACCAGTTGCGGCTGTACAGGTTGCGCTTCAGCCGCTCAATGGTCTCATCGCCGGGGTAAGCGCACAGCGCTGTGGAGGCGATGGCCGCATATTCCCAACGGGCATCATTGCGGCATTCCGCCAGTTCCAGCAGCGTCTCGTAGGCCGGCCCGTAAGGGTAGCGCCCCAGGTAACGGATACAGGCGTAGCGCACTTCATCATCGGTCGCTGTGTTCTGCAGCAGCGCCAGTGCAAAGGCGCAGTGTTCCCCGGAATCCAGCCGCAGAAAGTTCATCATCGCCATCTGCATCTCCGGGCTGAAATCTGCGAAGCTTTTCTCTATACAGCGCCCCAGCGCCTCATGGTCGCCGGTAAATTCCAACAATCCGTCGGCCAGCAGCTTTTCGTGGAAAAAGCTCTCGCCGCCATCCAATATCTTCAGAGCCTTCATGATGCAGTCGCAGTCTCCTGTGGTATATAGGGCCTGCATGGCATTCTCCCGGCAATAGATACTGGACTCCCTTAGCAGCGTATACATCGCATCCACCACGCCGGAAAAGGGCCGGTTCTCGATCAGGTGGTACTTTTTGATGATATAGGGGAAGTACGCCGCCTCAATCCGGTCCTTCCGCCCATAGCGGATCGTCAAATACACAATCACTCCACCCAGCTGAGAAAGATATTCCGTCGCCTGCTGCGGTTCCTCCCGGTACAGGTCCTCCAGCATCTTATCAAAGGCGATCATATTCCCGGTGCGGGTCAACTGCCGGCTCAAGTATTTTTTGTGCCGTCTCTCAACCTGCTGTCCTGTGTTGATGCGTTCTATCTGCTGCAGGATGTGCTGCCGAAATCGGGCGCTGGCCCGCACCGTTCTGCGGTCCCTGCGCTTTAACACGATGGCGGTAATGATGTTGAATACGATCATCCCGCTGCAAATAAGCAAATAGACATACAGCAGTGTCTCTATCCTCAATACTACCGCCTCCCTCCTGCATCATCCGTTCCACAGCTCCTGCATCATGTAATAAGATGCCTTCAGTCGTTCATGATAGGTCACCCGGTTTCCCCAGCCTGTAAGTGTCAACGGCGAAAGCTCGCACCGGCTCTCCTGTTCTGCCGTCATTACCCCCAGGTACATTTCATCTATATTGATATGCTCAATGCCGTAATTGCCGTTGTAATAGTCGTCCAGTATCTGCATTTTAGAGGGATCAGCAAAATTGAGCAGCTGCCACGGCAGCCGCAGCTCTATGCAGCCCTCCCTGGTCATAAAGTCCGCCAGCGAATCATACGCGGCACTGGCCGGGTCACCGCAGCCATATCGCAGCCGCCCGGTCTCAAAGGTCGCTCCGCCGTATTTTGCAATGATGGCCTCAGTCATCACCTCGCCCTCATTAAAAATCTCCAGAATCATATCGATATTGGTAAAGCCAGGTGCGTGCGGGTCGGGCAGGTTATCCCGCAGGTAGGTATCATAGCCCCAAACATTCTGCGAGTAGGTACTGCGCAGCACTTCATAGGGTTCCTGCACCATCACCCGGCTGTTTTCCCGGCCATCCAGCACCACCAGAAAATCCACCCCACGGTCGAATTTCAGCCCAAAGTTCTGGCAATAGCTCGTCCCAGTCTTTGGGGTGGTATCTATGGGCAGATATAGGGTTTCCCCCTCCGGATTCCATCCTTCTTTCCGCACCATCAGGTACAGATACCGTTCATCGTATTTCGCGGAAAGGGTCATCCCCTCATTTTGCCCGATGACATCCACCTCGGTCCATTCGGTCGGGTCGCCATCCAGGGTACACACCGTTTGCTCCTGCCCCGGGTCAAAGGCCAACAGGCCAAAATACTGCTCATTAGTCTGGATATCCGACCAGTATGGGGTGCGGGTCAGATTCACAGCATGCATGGTGTTCCAGGTTCGCTTAAACCACTCATCCTGCCAGGCAAATACCACACTGCCCGCACAACCTGCTGCTTTTATGTCCTCGTAGCAGGTAGCCAGCGCCATCCCCTGCTCCTGCTCTGTCATATTTCCCTGGTTGCGGCCAGTATTTAGGTCCCGGTGGGCCATCCCTCGCCCGGTGGAAACACCAAATTCTGAAATGACTACCGGCATGGTGTGGTGGGCAACCAGCCCCGTAAGATACGCCCGGTAGGTATTCATCCGACTATCCTCATCCCGGAAGATCTCGTGGTCCTCAAGCCCCAGTCCACTCCAATCCTCTGTCCAGTTCAGGTAATCGGGATAGTAAGGATACACATGGTAGGAGGCAAACTGTCCCGATATCACCCGCTCCGTGGTGCAGATGTGTTCCGCATCCACCGTCGCACATTTCATATACAGCCTTTTGATCTCATCGGGATATTGAAAGGGGTCAGTGGTGGGCCAATTGGAAAAGGCTATGAGCTTCTGTGTTTTGTAGCGGCTGCTCTCATATTCCAGCACCTTATCCCCCACCCGGGCCAACAGCACCTCAAAAGGAGTTGCCTTATCCGTTGTGGTCAGGTATTTCCCTGCATAGGAGGTATAACCCTCCCGGCCGGCATAGGTGTCATCGGTATAGGCTACTGTCATGTCATCCCATTCTACCCCCAGGATGTACCCGATCACCCATGGGGAGATATCCTTTTTATAGCTGCCGTAGCCAGCGCTTTGCACCTGTTGGGCCGCCAGGCGGCGCTGCCCGTGCACTACATCCAGCATGGTGCGGCAATCCTGCAGAAAGGTCTCATAAAAATCCTTATCGTAGGCATCCCGGTGGGAATTCTGCACATAGTCATTTACCCACACCCCGTGGATAAGATACAGCGGTTCCGGGTTATCCTTGTTGTATTCATAAAAAGCGTTGTAGAACGCCTCACCTTGGATGGTATAGACCCGAACGGTATTGGCCCCCATTGCCTGGATATACCCGAACCACCGCCGGTAGGTCTCTTCGTCTATGGCAAACTCCGTTGCCCACTTGCCCGGTATCCCGGAGCCCATATTGACCCCCCGGATCTCAAAGGGCTGCCAGCCCTCCCCACAGTCCAGGTAGATTTCCTTCCCATCGGTCTTTACAAAGGTTGTCACGGGCTCCTCCGGCATCAGATCAATATACCACCCCAGCCGGTAGTGTGCCGCATCCAATGCCATAAACAGCAGCACCAGCACTGAAAGGGCAATAATGAACTTCTTCACTTTAATCCTCCTCAGTCTGTCACTTCGCTGTATTTCTTCACTCGGGATTCCGCGCTGTACTGCCGCAGTGACTCGATATTTTCATCCATCCAGCGCCCACGCTGCCGGATAAAATCCTTCAGCTGCCGCACCGCCTCCTGATGGGAATGAACATTCCGTTCCGCCGGGGCCAGCAGGGTATCATCCCGCAGCGAATCCTCCCATCGTTCAAAGTTTCGCTCTATGGCCGGGCCCAGGTATTCTTCCACCTCATCTATGTAGCGCAGGAGGTACTTTTCATTCAGCCAGCTTTCACGCAGCTCCCGGTAACGCCGGATGACCCGTTCGGTGAAATATTCATCCTTCACCATCATGTTAAACCACAGCTTGCGGTGCACATCAAAGTGCTGCACCTGCATGGTGGTTTGCTCCTGGTAATTATCGCAGGCGTTATTAAAATCCCACACACACATTTTCAGTCGGCCGCTTACATCCCTGTAAATATAGGTGGAATAGGAACCGGCATCATAGTTGGTGGTAAACTCATTCAATATCAGATAATCCACAAAGGAATCTACATCCACCTGCGCCCGATAGCCATACTTTCTGCTGTCATAGTCATAGGAATACAACCCCTTTTCAAAAGCCGAAAAGTCCGTCTTGATCGCCTCTTTGATCTCCGGGGTCAGCTTCTTCTCTCCGGGGAATTCCACCTCCAGCTTCAGCTCCATTTCATTGCGGTAGCTGTATGTGGTCAGGCTGTTCAGCCGGTCGTACTCGCTTCCATCCTGCCGGTCCAGTCGCAGCAGATAACCTGTGTAGGTATTGTCTCGGGCATCCACTTCCATATTCAGCCGCGCGCCATCCCGCCCACTGCCAATAAGCTCCGTCAGCACATAGATTCCCTGGTACTCTCCATTCAGCATCAGCTCACAGAATCGCACATTAGGGGCGTATTCCATGCATTCTCCGGCTATGTTATACCACATGTAGTTGCGCATCAGGCTTTTATCCAGATAGGGTCCATGCAGCGCCCATTCGTGGTGGGCATCCATCCCCATCAGGCTCTGTGGGTTGTTGTCCCCGTTTTCATCCACCAGCTCCAGTCGGTAACCAGCCTTCTCAAAATATCGCGAGGAATTTCCCCGCACATGGATGACCACATTGCTCTCCACCGCCGGCGCATCGGTTGGGTGGTTGTTTTCCTCCGCACTGTCCATCACCCGCATCTGCGCTGTAATGCGGTCCGCACCCTCTGCTGTGGTGGTAAAGCCCATGTGGCGGTCTTCCTCATCCACCAGCCCTCTCCCGGGGATTTCCGCCCCACCGGTGTCAATAACTATCAGCGGCAGGTGGGTGCAGAATTCCTTTTCGGCATGTACGGCGCAGACGGCCTTTGGCGTGGCTTCTCGGTGCTGGTGGTATCGCCGGCTCTCCATCCGCCCGGTCAGCAGCACCGGGTAGTTCAGTACACTTACCAGCAGGATACAAATACACGCCACCGCGCCTATAATCCTATATTTCATGCTGCTTTCTGCTCCATTTCCTTCAGCCCGAAACCTCGTCGTTCTGCATCACGATGTTGACATACTCCACATTGCCCAGGGCATACAGACAGCTGCAGAGGTCTTTCTCCTTTTTCTCGGCCTTCTTCAGCATGCTCTGGCTCAGCTCATAAATCAGCTCCACCGTTTCCTCGGTGGTGTTCTCCACTCGCAGAACAGCCTTCCCCCGGAACAGTTGATACACCTGCGCCTTGATCGCCGCAGTCTTACCCCGGTCGGCCCGCAGAATCAGCAGCATCCGGTTGTCGCTCTTGATGCACCCCAGGATGAGGATAATGAGAAACACCACGGCGCTGCCCACCGCCGCCACCAGGTAATCCCCTACCCCGCAGCAGATGCCCACAATAATGGACCAAAAGATATACACGGTATCACGGGAATCCTTGATGGCAGTACGGAACCGCACAATGGAAAGCGCGCCCACCATACCCAGGGAAAGCGCTATATTATTCCCGATGACGGTCATCACCGTGCCGGTCAGGGCCGCCAATATCACCAACGAGGCATTAAATTTCTTGCTGTAAATGGTGCCCCGATGGGAAATATAGTAGGAAATAAAAATGAAAAAGCCCAGCACCGCCGCAATACCAATATTCAGTACGATCTGTTCCGGCGTCATCTCACTGGGGTTGGTAAAAAGGCTCAAGATCTTATCCTTCATATTGTCAATCTCCTTTTCGTCGCGGCTTACAGCCGATATCGATACCCGTTCTGCCGGGCCAGCATGTATTTACTCACCGAGATCTCACTTTGATCCACGGTGTTGATCATCCACCGGATATAATCCAGCAGGAAACCGTTATACTTCACTTCCATCACCACCGCGCCGGGGTCCAGCACCGGAGCCATATTCAGCCGCTCATCAAAGAGGTCAAAGCTGCTCTCGGTGGCAACGATACGGCTGTCAAAGGTCACCCGTATCTTGTTTTCCTTTGCGATGAAGGCCTTACGGTCATATTCCACTATGGCCTTTGGCCGATAGCAGCGGCTTTGCATTAGGACATAGCACTCCGCCGCAAAGGCTTCCCTGCTTTGCAGCAGCGGAGTATAGTCCCCGGTGATCAGCCGCTGGGCAACCTCCCTTGTCACCCGCAGCGAGCGCTTGAGCTGGCTTGCCCCCTGTTTCTGCTTCATTTCCAGCATAGCATAGCCGGCAGCCGGGTCATAGCAGCGCAGCCGTATCTTGCGGCGGGTCTCTATTCCGGCCAGCTTTTCATGGTAGTCCTCATCGTACACCGTATCAAAGTACAGCGAACGAATCCGGTATCCATGCACTCCGTTGTGGGGGTCCTCCCGCATCACCTGCCCCAGCAGGTGGCTCCTTTGCAGGGCCTCCGCCATACCGATAAGATACTTCTTCTCCTCCCGGAACACCCGATTCATCCCATGTCACTTCCTCCCAAAATAAAAAACTGACCGCAGCAAAAGTCTCTTTGTGCGGTCAGTCCATCATACCGGCATTTACCGGGTTAGACACTAAACTTTGCGTCCCCGTCTTTCGGCGGGTTTGCCGTATTCATTTTTGCTCAGAATTCCGCCGCGATCTCCACTATCTCCGCACGGTCATTCACCTTTTTGTTCCGGTACATCATGGCATCTGCCTTTTCTATGGTGGCATACAGAGCCTCGATGCCGCCCTCGTACAGGGCATATCCTAGCGAAACCATCGGCATTTGGGGGCCCTGCTCCCGCAGCTGGCCCAGCGCTGCCTCGAACATCCCGTTCAGCTTTTCCATCTGGTGCAGGTTCTTGGTCAGAATCAAGCTAAACTCATCGCCGCCATAGCGGTAGCAGTCACCATGCCGCCCATACACCGTTCGTATTACCTCCGCTATCTGCCGCAGGTAATAGTCCCCTGCCGCGTGGCCTCTGGTGTCGTTTATCTGCTTAAAGTCATCGACATCCATATTGATAATGACCGCCGGCGGTTTAATGCGCTCCAGGTCCTTCTCATACTGGGTGCGGTTCAACAGCATGGTCAGTCCGTCCAAACGGGAAAACCTTCTGCACCGGTGATTATACAGCAGCGCATTTCCTACTGCGACGCACAGATAGTCCACCCGCAGATCGGGAAATATCATCTGGATATAAATACCCATCGAAAGGAACAGCATAATCGCCAGCAGTGCGGCTTCCGGCCGCATTTGGTATTTCATCTCGTCCATCATCACACATATAAAGCAGTACAGGATAGAAACAATAAATACCGCCACATGCACCCAGTACAGCCTGCCTCTGTGGTAAACATTCATTTCATCAATATAGAAGACCCATCCGTACTGGTTGCTCACGATTATAAACAGTGCATTCACTACAATGGCTCCAATAGCGGCCGCAGGCTTTCTCACCTTGCCGTATGTGTGCGCTGCCATCACACACATCACCGGCGCCATGCAGAATTCCACCGTTTTAGCAAACCAGTGCGGCCCGATCAGTGCAGGCTCTGCACCGTTCGTCTTTACCCCGATCCATTCTCCCATCTGGGCCAATCCTATGATCACACATACCGTTATGAACCGTATGGTCGCTGTTTTATCCGCCAGCCGGTCGGTATATACATCCACTATGTTCACCACCAGCAGCGCCATTGTGATCACTACGATCGCAGTATACAGATCCACACTTGCTCCACCTCTTGCTCATT
The DNA here is from genome assembly GCA_900547385.1 of uncultured Oscillospiraceae bacterium. Lineage (GTDB taxonomy): Bacteria > Bacillota > Clostridia > Oscillospirales > Ruminococcaceae > Angelakisella. Next base: position 11,403 of record URGQ01000026.1, read on the forward strand.
CTTTGAGAAATCAACAATGTTCAAATTTCATCTTTTTACCACAAAAGCCCGGCTTTCGTCGATTCTTTGCTCCATACATTTTGTCGTTTTTGCACAAACCCTTATATATATTAGTTAACCAATAACAATTTTATTTTACAATATTATGTCCTTTTCGTCAATCCTTTACAACTTGCTCTTCCCTGCATTTCGCACCGTCTCAGCGCCTTTTCGCGCCGAATCGCCCTCTTTGGACAAATCCGTCTTTTCCAGCACAAAAACGGTTCTTTTTGGAAACTTTGTGCAGTATCCACGCAAAAAAAGCCGCACGGCACCTTTTCCGGCACCGTCCGGCTCCCTCGGGTCATTTCAGGCGGCCCTCCCCGCCCATTAGGGCGGTCATCTCCTCTATGCGCTCCAGCGGGAAAGGCGGCTCACACAGGGGCTTTAGGGCAATGCTCATCAGCTTCATGGGATTGTCATCGGCAGCCACCCTGTTGGAGCTCAGTGCTCCGCACCTGCGGCAGCGGTGGATGATGGCCCATTCGCCCTTACCACGCACCCACACCGAAATCGGCTCCATGATGCCGCCGCAGTCGGCTTCCCGGTCCCCCGGCTCGATATCCACATGCAGGCTGGAAAGACAGTTGGGGCAGTGGTTGCGGTGGTCGGTCCCGGCCGCATCCGGTGTTACCAACCGCCCGCACACTTTACAGGTAAAGCTATCATTGCAGGGGTGGTTTTTATAGTAGCCTTTTTCAAAGGTCTTGCGTTTATTCTCGCGGTTCATGTTGCCTCCCGTTGTGTTGTTTTATTCTTTTGCCGCGCGGCACAGCGCTTCGATATTCCCACTTTGGATCGCGGCAATATTCTGGCGGATCTTTTCTTCCTCCCAGTCCCACCAGCGGAGCTCCTCCAGCCGGGCAATAGTTTCCACATCAAACCGGCGGCGGATGGGCTTAGCCGGCACTCCAGCCGCAATGGTATAGGGCGGAATATCCCTGGTCACCACAGCACGGGCACCTATAATAGCCCCATCCCCGATCGTCACACCGGAAAGGATCACCGCCTCATAGCCGATCCACACATCGTTGCCGATGGTGATGCTGCCATGGTTATCCCACGCCGCTGCAATGGAAGCGCAGTCGGTCGGCAGTCCCCATTCCTCAAAGAAGATGGGGAACGGATAGGTGGAAAGGCTGCCCAGCGCATGGTTTGCCGCATTGAAAATAAATTTAGCACCGCAGGCGATGGAACAGAACTTGCCAATGCTCAGGGAGTCTCCGTTGCACTCGGGGTAATGGTACAGCACACAGTTTCGTTCAAAGTCCCGCGGGTCATTCACATAGTCATCGTAGGTAGTGTATTCCCCCACCTGAATGGTCGGGTCTTTGACAACATTTTTCAGGTAAACGGTGCTGTGCCCCTGGGAACGGGGATATATCTTCCAATTAGGTATCATGTTATTTCCTCCGGAATGGTCATTTTTTTCTGTATTCCACTCCGGTCACTACAATGCAGCGCCTCACAGCAAACCACCTCTATCTCTTTTTCGTCTTGCTTTATTCCGTTATCTCTATCCGGTTACCTTCGGGGTCAAGGATACAACTCTCGTAATAACCGTCTCCGGTCACCCTGGGGCCGCTTATCACCGGATAGCCGTCCATGCGCAGCCGCTCTGTCCATTCATCCACCGCCGGGCGGCTGCCCACGCTAAACGCCAAATGGCTGTATCCTGTCCCGCGTTCCGCCTTTGGGGCATCCTCCATCTCCGGCGCTGTCATCAGTTCCAGCCGTGCCCCGCCCGCAAACCGCAGGAAATAGGATTGAAACCCCGTTTTAGGGTTGTGGTAGCGCTCTCCGCTCTGCCCGCCAAAATAACGGCAGTAGAATTCTCTTGCCGCCTCCAGGTCATTCACATACAGGGCAATATGCTCTATCCTCATACTGTCACCTTATCTGCAGCTGGATGAACCCAATGACAGCAAGGTGCAGTGGGTAGTAGATGTAAAACAGCCACTTCATCACCTTGTTCACCGCCGGGTTTTTACCGCGCTTGCCATTATACAGCGCCAGCAGCGGGATAGCAAGCACCACACAAAGCTGAATCAATCCGTACAGCTTATCCAGCGCGAAGAAGTACACCACCGCATAGATTGCCACATAAAAAAGACTCCACGCGATCTGTTTCTTCGGTTCGCCCCGGTTGGAGCCAATGGAAAGCACGCACAGGGCGGCAATACAGCTCCAATCGCTGGGCAATGTAATCAGGCAAATCAGCAATACACCCGCAACCTTTACCCCCATGCTGCGCTTTTCGTCCTCACACAGCCACAGCATCAGCAGTCCGCCCAGCAGCGACCACACCACACTGGTCTGGTTCAGAACATCCCCATAGTAGAACGGGATAAATGAATGCCAATCCACATAGCTATTGGAGGCCAACATATACGCAAAATGCGAAACCACCGCTAACATGAACAGTCGCAGCGCGTACTTCTTCCGATCATGGGTATAGTGGAAGCCCTCCGCAATGAAAAAGCACATGACTGGGCAGGTGATCCGCCCAATAATATGCATCACAATAGGTACCGCCCCGGCGGCATACCCCGGGAACAGTAGCCACGCTATGTGGTCCACCGTCATTGCCACTATCGCTATCAGCTTCAGCTGGTTGGCATCCAGCCACTGATATGGTTTCAGCTCTGTCATTCGCTCTCCTCTTTTCCTCCGGCGGGCGCCGCTTCATTCGGGCTGCTGCGGCGCACCCTGCGGCAGCCCTCGTCACTTTGGTGCGGCCGCCTGCCTTTCGCAGAATCCGGCCCTTGCGGTTTCCATTATACGGCTTTTTCAAATTCCCTGTCAAGCCAAAGCGGAGCCCCCGGCCGCTTTCCGCCGGAGGCTCCCTATTTTCACTCTCTTGGATAAACTGAGTTATCTTGGCAGACGGCGGTACAGCCCCGTCACATGGTGCAGCCGGTCGGCCAGCTCCGGGGTGATGCTATCCGGTGCGGCGCGCCACTTCCAGTTGCATCCCAGCGTGGAGGGAATATTCATCCGCGCCTCGCTGCCCAGGCCCAGCAGGTCCTGCATCGTCAGGATGACAGTATCACCAGGGCTTTGCAGCGCCCCGCACATCATGCCCCAGTTGGGGCCCTCTGCTTCGGTCAGGCGCAGGTACTCCCACGCAAACCGCACATCCTCCGTGGATGCCGTATGCATCCATCCCATTATGGTATCATTATCGTGGGTACCGGTGTATACCACACAGTGCCGGGGGTAATTGTGCGGCAGATAGTCACTGTCCTCCCGGCTATCAAAGGCGAACTGCAGCACCTTCATGCCAGGGAAACCGCATTCCTCCCGCAGGCGATGAACCCCCTCCGTCAAAAAGCCCAGGTCCTCCGCGATGATGGGCAAGTCACCCAGGGCGGCCCGCACCGCATGGAACAGTTCGATGCCCGGGCCCTGCCGCCACACACCGTCACGGGCTGTTGCGGCCCCGCCGGGAATGGCATAATAACCCTCAAACCCACGGAAATGGTCAATACGAATAATATCATACAGCGCCGCGCTGGCCCTAAAGCGATCGATCCACCAGCGGTAGCCATCCGCTTTCATGGCGTCCCAGCGGTACAGCGGGTTGCCCCACAGCTGCCCATCGGCCGAAAATCCATCGGGCGGGCAGCCTGCCACCTCAATCGGCTCGTAATTTTCATCCAGCAGGAATTGCTCCGGAGCACTCCACACATCGGCAGAATCCCGCGGTACATAGATAGGAATATCCCCAATGATACGAATCCCGCGCTCATTGGCATAGCCCTTCAAGGCCCGCCACTGCCGGGTAAATAGGTATTGCAGCATCATCTGGAAGCCGATCTCTCCGGCATATTGCTCCCGCGCCGCCGCAATGGCGCCCGGCTCCCGGGTTTTCAGCGGCTGTTCCCACTCGTTCCAAGGACGCCCGCCATGGGCATCCTTCAGCGCCATAAACAGTGCATAGTCCGGCAGCCAGTGCCCGTTTTCCTCGCAGAAGCGCCGGTAATCCTCCGGTGGGTTCTGCGCAAAGCGCCGGTAGGCGTGGTGCAGCACCTCATAGCGCAGCTGGTACAGCTGTCCGTAGTCCACCGAAAGTTCGCTTACGCACCACGGCAGCCGTTCATATTCATCGCGCTCCAGCAGCCCATCCCGCTCCAGCTGGGGCAAGTCTATAAAATACGGGTTCCCCGCCACCGAGCTGAACGACTGGTACGGTGAGTCACCATAGCTGGTCGGCCCAATGGGCAAAATCTGCCACCAGGTCTGCCCAGCCCGCTGCAGAAAATCCACAAAGCGGTAGGCGTTATCTCCCATTGTGCCAATGCCGTAAGGCCCCGGCAGGGAGGATATGTGCATCAGTACTCCACTGCTTCTCATAGCTTTTGCTCTCTTTTCTATCACATCTTGGCTTGTGCTCCTGGGCCCAGCCCCACACTCTCGCCGCTTATCACGGTAAAGGGCACCGTCACCCGCCGGGCCGGCGCACCGTTCTCTATGGCATCCAGCAGCGTGCCAGTCGCTTCCCGCGCCAGCCGCTCCACCGATTGCCCAATGGTCGCCAGCCGCGGCGTCAGGTATTCTCCCAACGCCAGTCCATCAAAACCGATGATGGAAAGATCCTTGCCCACCGTGCGTCCGGCATCCTGCGCAGCCCGCATGGCGCCTATTGCCACCACATCCGCTATGGCATAGGCAGCGGTGATCTCCGGGTGTTCCTCCAATACATGGTGCATAGCCTGGTAGCCCTCTTCATAGCAGAAGCGCGCCTCGCCATACTCCACCAGGTTTTCGGCCGGCAGTCCGCTTTGGACAAAGGCCGCCCGTCCCCCGGCAAAGCGCTGGCCGGAAACATCGCTGAAGCTGGGCCGCCCGCCAATAATGGCAATGTGCCGGTGTCCATACTCCAGCAGCACTCGCACCGCTTGCACCGAGGCCTCAAAGTCATCGGTCGTCACACTGGAAAGGTTCGGGTAGTCCAGCCCTTCGGCCGGGGAGGTCACCAACACCGCCGGCAGCGTAATGCGCCCAAAGCTCCGCTTAAAGTTATCAGCATTACCGCCCAGGAATAGGATCCCCTGCGGCTTTTTCTCGGCGCACAGCGTGATAGCCCGCTGCACCTCGTCGGTATCCTCGTCAAAATAATCCACCAGCAGGGTATACGGGGTATTGTTCACCAGGCCCTGCAGCTGCTCCACCAGTGCGGCAAAAAGCTCATTTCTTACGCCCTTTACCAGCACCAGCAGACTACGGTTTACCGATTGTTTCAGATTCTTGGCGTTGGCGTTTTGGGTATATCCATTCTTCTCCACCACTGCCAGAATCCGTCTGCGCGCCTGTGCGCTTACATCGGGGTGGTTGTTCAGCACGCGGGAGACGGTGCCCACCGCGTAGCCGCTTTCTTTGGCAATATCCTTAATGGTCATAGCTGTAATATCAACCCTTCACAGCGCCCGCTGCCACACCCTTGATGATGTGCTTCTGGCAGGTGAGGTAGAAGATGATGACCGGAATAATGGAAAGCATGATCAGCGCCATCACTGCGCCCAGGTCCACCGAACCGTAGCTGCCCTGCAGGAACTGAATGTGAATGGGAATGGTCATATACTGCTTGCGGTCCAGCACCAGATAGGGCAGCAGATAGTCGTTCCACACCCACATAATCTCCAGCACACCGACCGAGATCATGGTAGGCTTGAGCATCGGCAGCACCACATTAAAGTAGGTCCGGATGGGCCCGCAGCCGTCAATGGCCGCGGCCTCCTCTATCTCCAGTGGAATGCTCTTGATAAATCCGCTGAACATAAAGACTGCCAGCCCTGCGCCGAAGCCCAGATAGATAATGGGAATGGTGTAGGGGGTATTGAGCTTCAAGGTATCGGCAGTGCGTGCCAGCGTAAACATAACCATCTGGAACGGCACAACCATCGAAAAAACGCAGAGGTAATAAACCAGCTTGGAAAAGCCGCTGCCCACGCGGGCGATGTACCACGCCGCCATGCTGGTGCACAGCAGGATCAGCGCTGCGGAAACAATGGTGATCAGCAGCGAATAGCCTGCGCTCTTCAGAAAAGGATAGTTGCCGAAGGTAAGGCCCTTGATATAGTTGTCCAGTGCGACAAAGGTGCCCTCGCGCGGGAACGCAAAGGTCTCCAGATTGATGGAGGCGTTGCTCTTAAAGGAGTTCATCGCCACCAGGAATATCGGGATCAGATAGATAAAGGAAAGAATCGAAAAGATCACCGTCAATGCGTCGTGGCGGCGGCGCTCGCTCTTAAAGCCGCCTTTGGCGCTGGTTTTTTCCGTTGTCTTAGCAGACATTATTGCTGCACCTCCTTCTCTCGGGTGGAACGCAGCTGCAGGATACTCAAAACAGCCACCAGCACAAAGAAGATGACGGCTTTTGCCTGTCCCACGCCGCGGCTGCGTGCGCTGGCGTAGAAGGAGTTGACGATATTCAGCGCCAGCATTTCGGTGGTCTTAATGACCTCGCCGCCCTGCTGGATAAAGGGTCTGCCGGCGGTCAGCGCCAGGTTCTGGTCGTACAGCTTAAAGGAATTGGTCAGGGTCAGGAAGGTGCAGATGGTAATGGAGGGCATCACATTGGGAATGGTGATCTTCCACAGCGTCTGCCAGCCGTTGGCGCCGTCAATCCGGGCCGCCTCCAGCATATCCTCCGGCACGCTTTGCAGCCCTGCCACATAAATGATCATCATGTAACCGATCTGCTGCCAGCACATCAATATGATCAAGCCCCAGAAGCCGTATTTGGACTCCAATACCACGCTGGTGCTGTATTTGATCAGAATACCATTGAAGATCATGCTCCAGATGTAGCCCAGCACAATGCCGCCGATGAGGTTCGGCATAAAGAAGACGGTACGGAACAGGTTGGATCCCTTAATTCCTCTCGTCAGCGCATAGGCAATGGCAAAGGCGATGACATTGATGAGCACCAGCGAAACCACGGCAAACAGTGCCGTGTACCAGAAGGCATGCCCGAAGCTCTTATCCTGGAAAGCGGCGATGTAGTTTTTGATGCCCGCCCATGTCCAGTTCTTGGTGGTCTTAAAATCGCAGAAGGAAAGGAAGAATCCCTTGCAGAACGGATACAAAAAGCCGATGCAGAATGCCGCGAAGGTCGGCAGCAGGAACAGCCAGAAGCACTTCTGGATCGGTCGCCGGATCAGCGGTGAATTAAGCGCCGCGCGATCACGGTTCTTTCTTGCCTTTTTCATAATGTCCCTCACACTCCTTTGGTGGTTCGTCCGGTTTTTGGGCAAAGCCGGCAGCTCGCGCCCCTGTCCTTGTCATCGTACAGCCGGGGGCGTCAGGTGCGGGTTTTCCCTATCTTTTTTGCAAAGCGGGGGCGAGCGCAGTGCTCGCCCCCGTTTTATCACAATAATTCAGTTTTCCGCAGGCGCTTCATCAAAAGCCTTTTACGGAAATCCCGTTGTCAGCGGAAGCTACTGAGATCAGGAGTTCTCCTTGGCATACTGGGCAGCCCAGCCGTCAACAAAGGCAGTCTTAACAACAGACCAGTCAGCGTTGCCGGAGGTGTACTGGGTCAGAGCGTCAACAACAGCAGCACGCCAGTCATCAACTGCGGGAGTGTAGTTGAATGCCCAAGTCACAACATAGTTGCCATTCGCGGTGTAGTCGTTCGCCTGAGCGAAGAATACATTCTCGGGGGTCTTGGCAGACTTGAAGGGGATCGGGCCAAACTCCTTCGCCATCATGGTGGTGCCTTCCTCAGAGGTAACAACCCACTTCATGAAGTCGAGGGTAGCCTTGATGTCTTCCTCGGAAGCGTACTTGTTCACAGCCCAGCAGTTCTCGGTGCCGCAGCACAGACCGGCTTTTTCTTCGCCCTCTACGCCGCAGTAAATCGGGATCATCGCCAGATCATCGGGGTTCATGTTGAACTTGGAGGTCAGGTTGGAGTACTCCCAGCTGCCGTTCTGATAGAATACAGCCTTGCCCTCGCCGAGCTCAGCCTCAGCCTGGTCGCCGGTAGCGGAAACCAGAGCAGCGCCGGTGGTGGCGGAGTCAGTGGTATACAGATCCCAGAGGTTCTTGTAGTTATCGAGGTAAGCGCCGGTGATGGTGGCGGGCTGAGAGGTCACGCCGTTGTCACGGAACTCATAGAACAGGGGCATATTGGCCAGATGGCCGGAGAAACGCCAGCTGGAGGAACCGTCCAGACCGGCAGAGGTGAAGGCATCGAAGCCCAGCTCGGCAGCGCGGCTGTGGATATCGTCGGCAACCTTCTTCAGGGACTCAAAGTTGGTGATGTCGGTCAGCTCGTAGCCAGCCTGCTTCAGCAGAGCCTTGTTTACGATGATGCCGAATGCCTCATAGCAGTAACCGATGGAAACGGTCTCGCCCGCTTCGTTCTTCAGGTTAAAGGCGTCGGTGGTCATTTCCTTCATGATGTCGGTGTTGGTCAGGTCGTAGCAGTACTCGCCCCAGGTCTTTACCGCGCCGGCGTTGCCTACCTGGAACATGGTGGGAGCAGCGTCCTTATCCATCTCGGCGGTCAGCACCTGGTCATAAGTACCGGAAGCCGCAGTCAGAACGGTTACGGGAACACCGGTCTTCTCGGTGTACAGCTTCGCCAGATCCTGCCAAGCCTTGTCAGCCTCGGGCTTGAAGTTGAGATAATAAACAGAACCGGTCTTGGAGTCGGGGGTGGGTGCGGGCTTGTCGCCGCAGGCGGTAAACAGAGTAATCGCCATAACAACAGCCAACAGAATTGCTAATGTCTTTTTCATGGTTTCTCCTCCTATAAGTTGTTGCGTTTTCTTTTTGAACTGGAATCGTTTCCAGCCCTCGCAATGATATTATACCGCCTACCGTCCGTCTTTTCAATCAAAATCTGTCGCAACTCCACAAATTCAGCAAATATGCTATAAAACCTTTTATGAAAATTGAGCATCTTTCCAATCGTTGGCCCCGGCTGCGGTCTATTTTGTGCCTTTTTGGGCGGATTATTCTCCCTTTCCGGGCAAAATAGCAGTTGACATCACGCGCCGCCCTTTTTATAATAGTGGCGTAAAATATACCACGGAGGTGGAGTTTTATGAAGCAGCGCTTTGATGTGACCGGCATGAGCTGTACCGCCTGCAGCTCCCATGTGGAGCGGGCGGTCTCGGCACTGGCGGGGGTCTCCTCCGTCACCGTCGATTTGATGCAGAACCGCATGTTGGTAGAATATGACGATAGCAAGCTCTCCGAAGCAGAGGTCTGCCAGGCCGTGGCCGCGGCCGGCTACGGCGCCCGCCCG
>URGQ01000027.1 GCA_900547385.1 uncultured Oscillospiraceae bacterium
AGCCGCCGCAGGCGGCTTGCTCTGCGGGCCCCAAACCTGCCCCCTGTACAAACCTAAAACAGTGCGCACTGCCAGCCTGCGGTACGCACTGTTTCTGTTTTATGTTTAGGGCTTAGGCTCCAGAGCTGCCAACGCCTCGGTAATGGTTTTATCGTTGGCTTCCATCCCGTATTTATCTACCTCGGCACGGCTGCGGGGACCGTGGGTCAGGCATCCTGCCCCACCGATGCACCCACCGGTGCAGGCCATTCCTTCAATGAAATTGGCATCCAGCAGCTTTTTGCTCTTCTTGAACAGGGCAATGCGACACTGTTCAATACCGTCACAGGAGGTTGCTTTCAGCTCGAAATCGGTGTGACCATGCTCCTTGATCCCTTGGGCCACCGCTTCCGCCAAACCGCCGCAGCGGGCAAAAATGCGTCCGAAGTAGGAGGCTTCATCCAGCACGCCTTCCTCCAGCGCAGTGATATCGATTTCCCGGCTGTCAAAAAGCGCCTGTAACTCCTCAAAGGTCATTGCGGCATCCACATAGGGGCGGACCTCCGGCTTTTGGGCTTCTCCCTTTTTGGCGGTGCAGGGCCCAATGAATACCACCCTGGCTGTTTCATCGTGTTCCTTCAGGTACCGCGCGATAGTAGCCATGGGGGAAAGGTTATGAGAAATATAGGGTTTCATTTCCGGGAAGGCTTTTTCGATATAGCTGACAAAGCCGGGGCAGCAGGAGCTGGTAAGGAAGCCCTTTTCCACCAGTTCGCGGCTTTCGGCATCGGCCACCATATCGGCACCCAGGGCGGCCTCCGCCACCGAGTAAAACCCCAACCGATGCAGCCCGGTGACAACCTGCCCCAGCTTGGCGTAGGTGAATTGGCTGGAGATGGAGGGGGCAATGACCGCATAGACATGGTATTTCTCATTGTCCCCGCTCTTTTTTATCATATCAATGACATTGAGGATATAGGATTTATCGGTGATGGCGCCAAAGGGGCACTGATAGACGCAGGCACCGCAGGAAATGCAGGTATTGTTATCAATAGCGGCGGCCTTATTCTCATTCATGGTGATGGCCTTGATCTTGCAGGCGTTCTCGCAGGGACGCTTGCGGTCTACAATGGCGGAATAAGGGCAGACCCGGGCACAGGCACCGCAGTCCACACACTTGGCCTTATCGATGTGCGCCACATGGTTGTGGAAGGTGATGGCTCCCTTGGGGCAGGCATCCTCGCACCGACGGGCTAGGCAGCCGCGGCAGGAATTGGTGACCTCATAGCCGCCCATGGGACACTCATCGCAGGCGATATCAATGACCTCGATGACATTGGGGTTCTGCTTATTGCCGCCCATGGCCATGCGTACCCGTTCGCTCAGGATGGCACGCTCCTTGTAGACACAGCAGTAGATGGTCTCGGCATTGCGGGGCGCCAGCTCCCGCGGAATGGACATGACATTATCCAGCAGGGTATCATTCCAGGCCTGCCGGGCCACCTCCCGCAGCACCTTGTATTTCAGGTATTGCACCTTGGTATCAAACTTTCTCATGGGCTCCCCCTTATTTTTTAGAAATACATGACCTTGACCCTCTTGCCCATTTTATGCAGCAGCTCGGAGAGCTCCTCCACCAGCTTCATTTTGATATTGAAGCTGATGGGCAGGTTGGGATCCTGATGGGCGGGGTTTACCGCCCGGCCAACGAAGAAATTGACATCCGTCGCTTCCTCAAACAGCATCCGGCTGATGAGGCAGGCGCCATCGTGACCATAGCCCCATTCCTCATGGCGTTCGTTCTGATCCAGCACATCCTTGGCGTACTCAATGACCCGGCTGATGGTGATAATGCCCTCTGTCACCAGGTCCACACCCTCCATGTGGGCAATGGGCGGCAGGCCGCTGCTTTGGTAGTGCAGTTCGGTGGTGATGGGCGACCCCAGATACTGCGAAGCAATGGATGCCGTGGTGCCGCCGCAGATAATGCGCTTGCCGCCCTTGGAAAAGAACAGCGTCATCATGCGGGCATCGTCATCCCGGTTGCGGGGCGGGCCAAACAGAATATTGACCGGTGCGCGGCGGCGCACCCGCACCACGCAGGCGGTGGCATCATCGCCGGGCTTGCCGCCATACAAGCGGTTACACTCCTCCACCAGCATGGTAGAAAGGGTCTTGGCATTGTAACCGGCCACCGAAGCGGTCGCTATAAAGTCAGCAATGTCCTTTAGCTGCCAGCCAAAGTTATATGCCACCCCAATGCCAGCATGGGGACAGCCATCGCTCACCGCCACCAGGATATCTCCTTCCTGCAGGCGCAGCTCGGATTTATGCACTTTTTTATCTCCCCCCACGATCATATCCCGGCCGGGCAGATCGGTGGGTACACCGTTCCGGATAAGGATGACCGGGGGATTATCGTAGCAGATGATCTCCGCCATTTCATTATTGATAAGGCGAATGATGGTAAAGGTGGAATAGGCCACCTTGCGCACCGAACAGATGGGAAGCGTAGCCGCGATGGCCTTGACGCACTCTTCCAGCGGCAGGCCCTCGGCGATCATGGTAGAAATGATGCGGGAAGTAAGAATAGAGAGGATATTAGCTTTTACCCCGCTGCCCAGACCATCGGCCAGTACCAGCACCGAGGAATCCTCTCCCTGTCCTACCGCTTCCACATGGTCGCCGCACAATTCCTCACCCACATGGTTGATGCTATTGTAGCCAATCTCTACACACAGGTCATTCATCGGATACCGAACCTTTCAATTTATACAGGGCGATCTTGGTCTCAGCGGCCGTTTCGCCCAGCAGGGAAGCTATTTCCTGCACAATGCGCATCTGCTTGGCCACCACACCATCCGCAATCTCGGCTGTCTGCCGGCTCAGCTCCTCCTTTTGGCGACGGACCCGTTCCTCCTCGGTCACATCCCGCAGGATACAAATGATCTGATGGAACTCGTGATCCGGGATGATGGTCTCCTCAGCATAGCGGTCGTATTCCGAAAGATAAATGCGCTTTTTCTCGATGCTCTGCCCACTTTCCAATACGGTAAAGAAATCCCCCGGATCCAGCACACGGACGACCGGTTCTCCCGTCACATCGGAGGGAGAGGACAGGTTCATCATCTGCAGCGCCGCCCGGTTGATCTGCTGGATCTCCAGCTTTTCATTGAGCAGGATAAAGCCATTCGGTGAATTATTGACGATATTTCCGGTAAAGCTCTCGGCCCGCTCTTTCAGATACGGCAGGCACATGGAGATTTCCGCCTTGCCCTGATAAACGGCAATGGCCTTTTCCCGGCAGGTATTGTAGCCGCAGGAGCCACAGTTCAGCTCATCCTCCGGCTTCTTTTTACCCATCTGACGCAGGATATCGGCAAGCTCCCGCTCTGATGGCAGATGGCGCTCCTTGATGAGCGGCAGGCGTTTCTGGCTCAATTGGGCTGAGGAAGGCTGGGGCAGGTCAAAGTCCTGCTGCCCGGTCACACGGTCCACCGCCTGGTAATCCCGCACCGGGGAACGGTGGAATTTTTCCATGACCGGCCCGCCCACACAGCTGCCGGTACACACCGACATTTCAATAAAGCAGTGGTGCAGCCCGCCATGCAGCAGATCCTCCAGCACCTCCAGACAGTTTTGGGCACCATCCACCGCCATGTAGGTATAGCCTGCGTTGGGCTTTTCCATGCAGCGCAGAATACCCCCTGCCGTGGGGAACAGCCTCGCCCGGCCGCCCTTTTTCAGTTCGCTGGCCGGCTGCACAGTGATATTCTCCTGGTTTAGCCATTCGGTCAGCTCATCAAAGGTCAGTACGGCATCCACTTCGCCGCATTCCTGGGCTTCTTCTTTTTTGGCCACACAAGGTCCAATGAATACGGTTTTAGCGCCGGGAATGCGGCGCTTGATATCGGCACAGTGGGCCTGCATAGGGGACATAACTGGTGCCAAATATCCCAGCAGCGCCGGGTAATACCGGCGGATAAGCAAATTGACTGATGGGCAGCAGGAGGAAATGATAATATCCCGGTTTTCCTCTGCCACCATACGGTCATATTCCCGCTTGACCATAGTAGCGCCCAGGGCCGTTTCCTCTGCATCATAGAAGCCCAGCTTTTTCAAGGCCTCCCGCATCTCCTCTATGCCGCTGCCGGCGTAATTGGCAATGAAGGAGGGGGCCAGGCTGGCCACCACCGGCGCGCCGCTTTGCAGCATTACCCGCACCTTGCCTACCTCGCTGACGATCTGCTTGGCATCCTGCGGGCAGACCACAAAGCACTGACCGCACATGATGCATTCATCCTGGATAATATACGCCTGGTTGCCGGAAAAGCGAATAGCCTTGACCGGGCAGTGGCGGATGCATTTATAGCAGTTTTTGCAATTGGCTTTTTTCAGGGTCAGACATTCCATAGAAGCTTCCTCCCCGCCGCGGCGGTTTATTGCTTATTCAGGGGCTTCAGCACCTTTTCCTCAAAGAACGCGCGGGTGCCCTCCGGCGTGACGGAGCAGAACTCATCATCCACCTTTACGCAGACACCCAGCTGGCACTGGCCCATGCAAAAGGACCCGCACAGCTCCACCTCATCGCTGAGGTTATGATCCCGGATGAGATCCTGCAGCTGCTCCACCACCTGGCGGGAGCCGCGCACATGACAGGAAGACCCGATACAAACTGTAACTTTCATGCTTCATTCACCTCTGTTTCCATCTCTTGCGCCCCTGCGGGGTCATCGATCCACCGCTGCAGCACGGCACGGCTGCGGGCATTGGCTACTACCGTTTGGGAAGCCGCCACCAGCGGCATCCAGCGGCGGATATAATGCGGTTCGATTCCGCTTTTTTCACAGAACAAGGCAAGGTACTGCTCGGCTTCCTCCCTGCGGCCGCGCATCCGCAGCAGCAAATAGGTCAACGCGGCATCTGCGGCGGCATTGCCCTGCGTGGCATGGAACCAATCGATGATATATGGTTCTCCTGTCGCGGCGCTGATGATGACCTTGGACGGCACAAAGTTGCCGTGGCAGACCTCGTTATATTTTGGGATCCGCTCCAGCCGGGAGTACAGATCATACCGGTCGGTGGCGGAAAGCTCCGAGCTGTTGATATTGCGCTGAAGCTCATCCTTGAGCTTTTTGAACATGGGGCAGGACTGCTGGTGGATGTGGCAGTGCAGAGAGGCGAAAAGTTCCATATACTCCCCCGCCTTTTCGGGATAGCGCTCCATCAACTGTTCCAGATTTTCACCCTTGATGTACTCCGAAACAATGGCCCACTTGCCATTTACCTCGGTCACCTCCAGAATTTTGGGGACAGTGACGGTCGTTTCCTCCATTCGGGCCTGGTTCAGCGCCTCATTGATGACATCCGCCTTGGCGCAGTCCTCATTAAAAACCTTTAGGCAGCGGTCGCCATCCCGAAAAACGGTGATGCTGTTCTGCACCGAAATGATACGATCCAGATTCATCGCTCGACCTCCTTCCGGTTACAGGCGTGCCTTCAGGTGCGCCAAAGAAAGCGCCAGATTCTCGTACTGGATGACAGCATCGGGCGGGAGCTGCAGCCGGCAGGGTGCAAAGCACCAGAATGCCCGCACGCCGCTGCGGTACAAGACATCGGTCACCGCCTGCGCAGCCTCCTTCGGCACCGTAACAATGCCGATGCTCACATGATTCGCGGCGCAGAAATCCGCCAGCGCCGACATGGGCAGCACCGGCTTCAGCTCACTGCGGTCGCCCTCTGCCGGGACATTCAAATCAAATGCCGCCAGGATGTTGGTACCATATTCCGAAAAACCGGCGTAATCCAGCAGTGCGCGGCCCAGCTTGCCTGCACCCACTATTACCGCTGCCACCGGGCGGCCGCCCAGGCAGTCCTCCAGGCAGGTGGTCAGCTCAGCACGGTCATAACCCACACGGGGGCGCCCCGCGCCGCATACAGCGCCCAGGTCCTTTCGCACCTGCACCTCGCCCAGGTCCAGCGCCTTGGCAATGCCGGTAGCGGAAACGGTCGTAATCTCCTGCGGCAGGGAGCTGATATACCGCAGATATTGCGGCAGACGGCCTATCGTGGCTCTTTTGATCTCTTTGGTATTCATAGTATTCTTTCCCTTCTTGTCAATCCGTTGATGTGATATCGATAATAAGCGGTACCTTTCCAAGGCTATTCTATCACATCCCATTCGCCATGGGAATTGCTTTTCTGTAATATCGGTATTGCTTTTATCGATATACCGCAGGCGAAAATTGTATACAAAAAGCGCCTGTCACAGCAGACGCCTTCCGTTCAATCACTTTATACATCAAATACCTTCCGGCAATAAGGGCAGGGGTGCCCTTACTGATCCCAATTATCCGGCAGCTCCCGCTTGGTAGCAATAAGCTGCGCGATGAACTGCTTATCCAATGGAGATAGTGTGTAGTCCTGCCGGTAGATGAGCACATCCTTATACCGGCGGCGGCTATCCACACAGGGGCGGTGTACCAGCGAATACCTCTCCAGCAGTTCCTGCGAAACCGGTGAAACCCACATAAAAGCTTGCGGGTTGCGGGAAAGCAGTTCAAAGCGGCTGGCCCGCTCAAAGACATAGATGCGCCGGTTGATATCATCCGGCAGCTCTTCCCGCCGCACTTCGGAAGCCGGCAGCGAGGGGACATACGGATCGGCATAGGCCACGCGGATATAGTTTTTCAAGTCCTCATAGGTAATGCTCTCCTGCTGCGCCAGCGGGCAGTCCTTGCTCATCAGCAGGGCATAGCGGAATTCCGCCACCAGCTCACACCGCAGACCCTTTTCTTCCACCAATTCCTTATAGTAGCGGTCGTAGTTTTCGGCATACCGCAGGATGCCCAGCTTATAGTCGTCCTGAAGAACATTCTTCAGGGTACGCATAGCGTTGGTTTCCTTGTAGAAGACTTCAAACTCCTCATCGGCGGAAAGCTCGCAGGAAAAACGGGCAAAGGCCTCCGAGATATAGCTGGAGCGCGGCACCGAGATGGAAAAGTGCTTTTTCTTGGCGGAGCCTTCGGTAAACATATGCTCCACCTCATCCACCTGCTGCAGGATCGCCTTGGCATACCGCAGGAACACCCCGCCCTCCGGGGTCAGCTCCATCCCGTGGGCGCTGCGCTCAAAGATAGCAACACCCAGGCTGTTTTCCAGCTCCTTGATGGCCCGGCTGAGATTGGACTGGCCCACAAACAAGCGGTCCGCCGCTTTATTGATGGAGCCGGTCTCCGCCACAGCCACGGCATATTTCATGTGCTGAAGATTCATAGGATCCCTCCTGCCCTTTTTAGGCACTGTGCTGCTTTATGGCTTACAGGAAAAACTTTTTCTGCAGTGATTCCCGCAGTGGGCGGCAGCAGCCGATAATGATGAGCGTCAGCCCTAAAATGATGCCGGCCGCCAGCGGGTAAATGGACCACAGCAGAGCGTCATGGAGCTTAAAGGTCAGGTTGATAAGAAATTCCACCAGCACCATCAGCCCGCCGGAAAGAATAAACGCCCCGCCGAATACAAACAGGTGTCCACCGTGCAGGTAGCGCAGCAGGATGACCATTGCCGTGACAATAATACCTGCCGCCCCCACCACCGGAAAAGCAAAGGAAAGGAACCAACGCCCACCGGTAGCCAGATCGATATACAGCAGGTAAACCCCCAGCGCCACAAAATCGACCGGGACAAAAATAACGGGATTCCCCCTGCGGAACCACAGCGGCAGTACGATAACGATGTAGCACATCAGCAGCGCACCCGTCACATAACCCGACCATACGATTCCGCCATTGATACGCCAATCGCACAGCAGGCAGATAACAATAGGCAGTACCGTCAGCACCGTCACTATAAAGAGTGCGCCGCTGCGGCTCACTTCCTTGTGGATGTGTTCCTCCGGCGGGTAAGGCCCGTCCCCTTTGGGCGGCTCCATCTCCGGGTGAAAGACCGTGGTGCCGCACAGTGGGCATTTTTTCTCACTGTCGCCCAGCTCCACACCGCATTTAACACAATACATAGCTGTTCCCCCCTTGGCGCCTTCAGCGCCCGTTGCTTTCCGCCTTTACCGGCAGGCCCATCCAGTGCAGCACCTCATAGAAATGCCGCTCCAGCTCCGGCTCCCGGATATTGCGGATCATATTGATATAAACGGTATCGCCCCAGGTGATGATCCCACAGTTGTGCGGTGCCTTGGCCTGCACACCAATGATAAAATCCATCCGGCGGATATACGGCCGCATGGCATCCGGCACCTGTACCACACCCAGATTGGACATGCACAGGCAGCTCTTGCACTCGCCTACGGTATCAAATACCATCTTCATCGCAAAATTTTTGATAAACAGGGGCATCACCTTGAGGATGGGAATGCGCTCACTGTTTACATTGGTGGCAATGCGGGCACTCATATTCTTACGGGTGACCTCCAGCCCCATGCGATGATGTACAATGCGGCACAGCTCCTCCAGGGTGTAATCCCCCAGGCGGGAATCCGCCTCCGGTGTAACATACTGGGCAAAATTCCGCAGCGACTGGCTGGGGAATAGCCCGCGCAGGTTTACCGGCACCAGCACCTTTACCGGGCGGCGGCGCCGGCGGCTCGGTACTTTTTGGGCCTGCAGGTTCAGAATCGCCTTCATCATGGCGGCGCACAGCAGCTCCGTTACCGTCACACCGTATTCCTTGGCCTTTGCTTTCAGCTCGGCGGCTGGCACCATCAGCGTGGTCAGGTCCAGGTAGCCATCCGGTTCCGGTGTCCCACTCAGGTGGTAGGCGGTCGCTTCCTTGCGGCTGGCCTCCACCCGGCCCGCATACTTCTGGAAGCTATCCTCCAGCTCCTCCTCACGGGGCGGGTCCAGACGGCGCAGCACGCCATCAGTCGCCGGGATTTCTACCCCATACCGGCGGCACAGGTACTCCGCCAGCAGCGTCTTTAGGAAGATGGCCCCCCCGGTGCCATCGGTCAGCGCATGGAAAAATTCCACCGCAATGCGGTCCCGGTACACCAGCACCCGGAATGCGCACTTGCGGATATCATCAAAGGGCATATGCACCAATGGATAGCTCTTTTCCGGCTGGATGGCCGGCGCCGCCGGAATCTGCTCCAGATAGTACCAGAACATTCCCCGGCGCAGCCGAACAGCAATAGAGGGAAACCGCCGTACAGTCACATCCAGCGCGGTTTGCAGGGTCGGCACATCCACTGTTTCAGTAAGGGTAGCCGAGAGCCGAAACAGGTTGTTCCAGTTGCGGCGGCGGGCGGCAGGATAGATCTTCGCGGCATTATCCAGCTGCATCCAACGCAGCTTGCGTTCCCCGCCCATCACCCTGCTCAGGAACTTACCCATTTCCTCGAAGTCGGACATGTTCTCATTGAGGTAATACAGCACATAGGCATGCCAGCGTTCCGGCGCTATGATCATTTTACTCTCGCAGCCGGCATCCAACAGCTTTTGGTGCAGGCGGCGGGTATCATCCAGCAATATCTCATCCCCGCCCACAAAAAGCAGCACAGGCGGAAAACCGGTCAGATCACCGAAGAGCGGCGAAACCAGTGGCTCCTCCTTGGAGGTCAGCCCACCGGTGTAACAATCGGCATAAAAGCGCAGCAGCTCTTCGGTCAAGGATGGGTCCGCTTCGCGGTTTTCCTCATAGGTTTTCCCGGAGCAGGTCAGATCCGTCCAGGGCGAAATGGCAATAAGGCCCGCAGGCATCGCCATGTTCATCTCCTTCAGCCGCAGGCACAGCGCGCAAATGAGCCCGCCTCCGGCACTTTCCCCACACAGCACAATCTGCTCCGGCGCATAGCCTTTCTCCAGCAGGTAGCGGTAGGCCTCCAGGGCATCCTCCACAGCGGCTGGGTAGGGGCTTTCCGGGGCCAGGCGATAGGCGGCGCAGAATACCCTAATCCCGCATTCATCAGCCAGCGTCGCGCCAAAGCCCTTGGCGTAGTCCAGGTCGCCGCAGGTATAGCCGCCGCCATGCAGGTACAGGATCACCCCGCTGCGGCGCTCATCCCGCGGAATCAGCCAGGCGCCTTCAAAGCGCTCAAACGAATAATCTCGCACGATGACATCTTTTTTATGGATCGCTTCCATTAGCTCGCCCAATTTATCCTGTCCCTTGCGGGTCACCTCCAGCGAGCAATTCGCCACAAAAGGCTTAAAAAAATTGAGCTGCGAGCGTACCAAACGGGCGGGAAGTCCCATACAGCGCCGTCTCCTTTCCAGTCTATCGTTAAAAGATAATTATAGCATTGACTGCCCGGAATGTAAAGAATCGCCCGGCACGCAAAAGGCTCCCGTTTGGTAAAACGGAAGCCCTAGCGATATTCAGTTCCAGCCATGGATTTTGATAAGCTGCTGATAGGTGTAAAAGTACACCCCAGCCGGGAAGTCACACAGATCACCGGTATTAGAGCAAATGAGATAATCCGCGGTATTACCGCTTTCATCCGTCAGCACCTCGCTTATCATCACAATGTGGCGGAAGTGGTCGTTGCCCATGGCGATAACATCTCCCGGTTCCCCTGTGTAGTAGGGGGCCGCCGCGTCGCCCACCAGCCCGCTGCCAGTATTCGCCTGCACATAGCTCACAAAATAATTGACCCCGGACCAGGAAGCGGTACGGTTGCCGTTCCCAAACCAGTACCAACAGCATCAGCACCAACAGCAACGCCGCTATCCTATATTTTATCTTGGGGGGTCCATTGCCTTGCTCCTTTCGGGAGAGTCTAATATAATTGTATTTTACAACCTAAAGCTAACTTTAAGGCAAGCCCTCATCCGTAAAATTCACATAAAGTTCATGGGATTTTCCCCCCTTTGCACCGTTCGATTTTACAATATACCGGTAGAACTCTGCCGAACAAGGTGTTATAATATATAAAATCAACCGTGGAAAGGATGCCAGCGCATGGGCGATAATTATTTCTTACTTACCAATCTGCTTTCGGAAGACGAGCAGAAGATCATCACCAGTATAGCCGCGCACCTGGAACGCGGGGAAAAACGGGTCGGCATTCAGCAGGTCGCCACCGAAAATTTTGTCTCCACCGCCACCATCGTAAAAATGTGCAAGCGGCTGGGCTTTGAGGGGTACAGCGAGCTGTATTATTATCTCAGCCGTCAGCTGAATGGCCGGGATGAACGCCGCAATGCCGAAAATCTCAAAAATCTCATTGATAACTATTCTGATACCCTCATCGATGATTTCTGTGGGTTGCTCAAAGCCTCCCGCCAGGAGAAAATGTTCACCACCGGTGCCGGTTTCTCCAATATCGTCGGCTCCTACATCGCGCAGCGGCTTTCCATCTGCGGCTTTATGGTGTTCAATAATGTCCATTTCTACGATTTTATGCTCTTCCAGGATGCTCATCACCTGCCCGGCGGCAGCGAACCCTCGGTGATGTTTGCCGTCAGCCAAAGCGGCGAGACCGAGCCGGTGCTTAACGATGTGCGTCACGCCCAGCAGCACGGTCACAAAATCATGGCCTTTACCAAGCGCGGGGATTCCGCCCTGGCCCGGCTTGCTGATATTGTTTTTGTCATTGACGGCTCCAAACAGACGCTGGTCGGCAGCCTTCCCAATCCCTTCTTTGGCCATGTTATTCTGGCCTTTGAGGATCTCATCGCCATCTACTTTGACCGTGACCGCCGGCCGTAAGATAATACTTTTTTTACGAAAACAGAAAAAAATTTCGCGGGGCAGCATGTTATACTTTAGATAGTGTAGCAGGCTGCCCAGTTTGCTGCACCGCCAGTTGCCCGCACACCGCGGGCAAAAAGGATAATGAAGAATCATTATGGAGGAAAAACAAATGAAAAAGCTGTTTGCGTTTTTGCTGGTAGTCGTCATGATCCTCAGCATGATGGTCGGCTGCGGCAACAACACCACCCCCGGCAATGACACGGATACCAAGAAGATCGAAACCCTCAAGGTCGCTTTCGTTCCTTCCCGTGAGCCCGCCGAGATCATCACCGTCACCGAGCCCCTGAAGGCAATGCTCAAGGAAGAGCTGGCCAAAGAAGGCTACGAGGTCGGCGAAGTTGAGATCACCGTCGGCACCACCTACGAGGCAGTCGGCGAAGGTTTGGAAGCCGGCACCATCGATGTTGGCCTCATCCCCGGCGGCACCTATGTTCTGTACGATGACGGCGCCGAGGTCATCCTCACTGCCACCCGTAACGGCCTCAGCAAGGATTCCGATAACGCCAAGGATTGGAACGATGGCCAGCCCACCGAAGCTTCCGAAAAGCAGGCTGTTTCCTATCGTGCTCTCATGATCGCCGGCCCCTCCGATAAGGGTCAGGAGCTGCTCGCCAAGGTTAATAACGGCGAAGAGCTGACTTGGGAAGACCTGAACAGCGCCAACTGGAGCGTCATGGGCACCTCTTCCCCCGCCGGTTACATCTATCCCGCCCTGTGGCTGCAGGATCACTACGGCAAGGGCATCTCTGATCTCGCCAGTGCCGTTCAGTCCGATTCCTATGCCAGCGCCTTTGCCCGTCTGGCTTCCGGTCAGGTCGATGTCCTGGTGACCTATGCCGATGCCCGCCGCGACTATGCCGAGCGTTGGAACACCGAGTTCAGCCGTGAGGCTTCCATCTGGGAGGAGACCGGCGTCATCGGTGTTACCGCCCCCATCTACAATGACACCATCTCCGTCAGCAAGAACTCCGAGATCATGACCGATGAGTTCATCGCCGCTCTGCAGAACGCTTTCATCAATATCGGCAATACCGATGCCGGCAAGGAAGTTATCGCTATCTACAGCCACAATGGCTATCAGAAGGCCCAGCCTTCCGATTATGACAGCGAGCGCGCCGCTCAGAAGCTCATCCAGGAGCTGAGCGCCGCCAACTAACCTTTCGGTTTCTCATTTCCATCCCATATGCGGGGAGGACATGCACAGATTACTGCTTTCCTCTGTGCGGTCCTCCCCATTATCGTTCCCAAACCGGAATACATCCCCCAGCGTGTGTATCCCGGTTTATGAATGAGACCCGTATTCTAACCGCAGAAGAGGAGACCGTATGATTCAATTTGACCATGTATCCAAGGTATACCCCAATGGCACCGTGGGGCTGGACGATGTAAACCTGACCATCCGGGATGGTGAATTTGTCGCCATCATCGGCCGTTCCGGTGCCGGTAAATCCACCCTGCTGCGCTCCGTCAACCGGATGCACCGCATCACCTCCGGCACCCTTACGGTAAATGGCATCAATGTCAGCACCCTTTCCGGCAAAAGCCTGCGCCGTTTCCGCCGGGGCATCGGCATGGTGTTCCAGTCTTTCAATCTGGTCACCCGCACCACCGTCATCAAAAATGTTCTCTCCGCCTGCGTACCGGATATGCCATTCTGGCGGGTACTGCTGGGTATTTTCCGCCGGGAGGATAAAATGAAGGCCCTGGAGTCTCTCGATAAGGTCGGCATTCTGGATAAGGCCTATATTCGCGCCGACCAGCTCTCCGGCGGCCAGCAGCAGCGTGTGGCATTGGCCCGCACCCTCACCCAAGACCCGCAGATCATCCTGGCCGATGAACCGGTCGCCGCGCTGGATCCCGTCACCGCCCGTCAGGTCATGCAGGATTTTGTCCGCATCAATAAGGAAATGGGCATCTCCATTCTGCTCAATATCCACCATGTGGAGCTCGCTATTGAGTACGCCGACCGCATCATCGGCATCCGGGCCGGGCACATCGTCTACGATGGTCCCTCCAAGCAGGTAGATCAGGCCGTCCTGAATGCCATCTACGGGGATGATGCCGAAACGGAGGCGACCGCATGAGCCTTTACGACCGTATCTTTAAGCCCCGCCGTTACACCCTGCCCAGCGGCGCCGTGGTGGAGGAAAAGCGCAGCCGTGCATGGCTCGTGCTCCTCATCATCCTGCTGCTGGGGGCGGTTTCTGTCCATATCACCGGCTTCAATTTCACCGTCCTCGTAAAAAAGGGCAGCAAGTTCTTTGATATTCTGGTGGCCATGTTCCCGCCCAATACCGCCTATCTCTCCAAGATCTGGACTCCCCTGTGGGATACCATCAAGATGTCCTTCCTCGGCTCCTTCATCGGCGCGGTGTTGGCCGTTCCTTTTGCCATCGCCGCCGCCAGCAATATCGTCACCAACCGCATTGTGGTTTCCATCGTCCGGCTGTTCCTCAGCCTGGTACGCACTCTGCCCACACTGGTCTGCGCCCTTATCGCTACCTATATCTTCGGTCTCGGCACCATGGCCGGTACCTGTGCCATTGCCGTGTTTACCTTTGCCTATGTGGGCAAACAACTCTTCGAGGTCATCGAAACAGTGGATATGGGCCCCTTCGAGGCCATGGAAGCTCTGGGCGCTACCCGTATCCGGGCCTTTGTCACCTCGGTATTCCCGCAGGTACTGCCCACCTATCTCTCCGTTTCGCTCTTCTGCCTGGAGGGCAATGTCCGCTATGCCTCCATTCTGGGCTATGTGGGCGCCGGCGGTCTGGGACTTATCATGAATGAAAAAATCGGCTGGCGCGAATATGACAGCCTTGGCATGATCCTCATTGTCCTCTTTATCACCGTGCTTATCATCGAGGGGATCAGCCATGCCCTGCGCAAGCGCCTGACTTAAAAGGAGGTACCGCTGTGAATAAAATTCAAAAAGCCTATGCCTCCGCGCCCAAAACCTGGATCTGGCAGCTGCTGGCCGCCTTTATTGTGGCCTGTCTGCTGGCGTGGTCCGCTTCAGCTGTCCGGGTCAGCAATCCCACCGGCAACGGGCTGGAGGTCGCCAAGAACATCCTCTCCGGCATCTTCCACCCCTCCCCCAAGCTGCTGTTCACCCTGGGCACCAATGGCGTTCCCTACCTGCTGCTGGAAACCTTCTGCATCGCGTTTCTCGGCACCATCGTCGGCGCTGTCATCTCGCTGCCGCTTTCCTTTCTTTCCGCCAGCAACCTGGTCCCCCGGCCCATTGCGCTCATCGGCCGCATGATCATAGCCGCCATCCGCACCGTTCCCGCCTTTGTTTATGGGCTTATGTTTATCCGCGTCACCGGTCCCGGGCCCTTTGCTGGCCTGCTCACCATGTCGCTGTGCTCCATCGGCATGGTCTCCAAAATGTTCATCGAGAGCATCGAGGACCTGGATAAGCGCATCCTGGAATCTCTGGATGCCGCCGGCTGCACCACCTTCCAGAAGATCCGCTACGGCATCCTGCCGCAGCTCACCGCCGATTTCACCTCCACCATCATCTACCGCTTTGATATGAACCTGCGCGATGCCACCGTACTGGGCCTTGTCGGGGCCGGCGGTATCGGCGCACCGCTTATCTTTGCCATGAGCAGCTACCGCTGGAATGAGGTCGGTGCCATCCTGCTGGGGCTTATCATCCTGGTGCTCATCATCGAGGCCATTTCCGCCAAGATCCGCGTCCGGCTGGCACGGGGGTAACTATGGAAAGTAAAAAACTCACCATCTTTTTCACTTCCGATCTTCACGCCTATATCTACCCCACCGATTACCGCAGCCGGGAGGAGCGTGACATCGGCCTGTTCAAGTGCGCCAGTCGTTTCACCCGCGATGGCAACACTCTCATCATTGATGGCGGCGACCTGCTGCAGGGCTCCCCTTTGGGGGCCTTCTGCCACGATACCCTGCAAAATGCCGCCCCCTTTGCCGAGATGATGAACTGCTGCGGCTACGATTATGTCACACTGGGCAACCACGATTTTAACTACGGCATGCCCTACCTGGAAAGCTACCTAAACGCCCTGCGGGCCCGCTGCGTCTGTCAGAATATCCGCTGGGACGGCGCCGGGGTGCGCTTCCCGGCTTGCATCCATACGCTGGAAAACGGTCTGCGCATCGGTATCGTCGGCATCGTCACCGACTATGTGAACATTTGGGAACGGCCGGAGCATCTTTCCGGCATCACCATCTCCGATCCCATTCCAGCAGCCGCCGCGGCACTGGAAGAGCTCCGCGGCAAAACCGACCTCAACCTCTGCGTCTATCACGGTGGGTTCGAGCGGGATCTTACCACCGGCCGGGTGCTTTCCTCCACCCACGAAAATGTCGCCTACCGCATCTGCCAGGAGCTCGATTTTGATATCCTGCTTACCGGGCACCAGCACATGTCGGTCCCCGGGCAGATGGTCTCCGGCACCTTTGTGGTGCAGCCCTCCGACCGCGGCCAGGAATTTTTGCGGATCGAGGCCGTCGTCTCCGGTACGGAAAAGCGGCTTTCCAGCCACACCATCCCCGCCGACGGAGCCTGCCATCCCCAGTGGCTGCGGCAGTTTGCTCAGATGGAACATGGCGCGCAGGATTGGTTGGATCAGGTGGTCGGTCACCTGCCCCACCCGCTGCTGCCGGATGCTCCCCTAAAAATGGCCGCGGAGGGCAGCGGCCTGGCCGACCTGTTCAATGCCGTTCAGCTGGAGGTCAGCGGGGCACAGCTTTCCGCCGCCAGCCTGGCCAATGATGTGGCCGGCTTGCCGCAGGTCGTGCGCCGTCGGGATCTTCTCATCGCCTACCCCTATACCAATACCCTCACCGTGCTGCGCATCACCGGGGCTGTGCTGCGCCAGGCTATGGAGCGCAGCGCCGCCTACTTCACCCGTGGAGAGGATAATACCCTGCGGGTCTCGGATTGCTTCCTGGAGCCCAAGGTGGAGCACTACAATTACGATTACTATGCCGGGGTATCCTATGCCTATGATATCTCTCGGCCAGTCGGTCAGCGGGTCGTTTCTCTCCTGGTCGACGGCCACCCGGTCTCCGATACCGATGAATTCACCATCTGCCTGAATAGCTACCGTGCCAGCGGCACCGGCGGCTACGGTTGCTATGTCGGCTGTCCGGTCGTGCGGGAGATCCCCCACGAAATGTCCGAGCTGCTGCTGGAATATTTTCGCCGACACGGCGGGGATATCCCCCTTGCCGCCAGCGATTACCGAGTCTGTTAAAATGAAAAGCCCCCGGTTCATAAGCCGGGGGCTTGCTTTATCAAAGCATCCCAATACTGCGCCAAAATGAAGCAGTACAAAGGCACCCAGTCTTCCAGCCGGGAGCTTCTTTTTTCGCTTAGCGTTTCTGCAATTTGGCCAGGTGGTTCAGCGCGCCGCCCTCCAGCAGCAGGTTCTTATCGTAGTCAGAAGCCTCCAGCACCGCCGTCAGCGTCAGGCCACGCTCCGGTACGGTTACCGTCAGCCGTCCCGCCCGGATACCCTCCGGCACATTTTCCAGCACCAGCCGGTCACCCTGCTGCAGCTTTTCATAGTCCGCCGGGTCTTCAAAAATCAGCGGCAGAATGCCGTAATTGAACAGGTTCTCCTTATGGATCCGTGCATAGGATTTGGCGATGACCGCCTCCACGCCCAGGCACATTGGCAGCATGGCCGCGTGCTCCCGGCTGGAACCCTGTCCGTAATTCTCCCCGCCCACGATGATGCTGTGCCCCATGCGGCGGGCCCGGTCCACAAAGTCCGGATCGGTATAGCAGAAGGTATACTTCGCAAATTCCGGAATGTTGGAGATGTACTTTAGGATGGAGGCCCCAGCCGGGATAATATCATCGGTGGTGATGTTATCCCCCAGCTTCAGCACAATCCCGGCATCAATGGTTTCCCGCACCGGGCCACGCATCGGCAGCTCGGAGATATTCGGTCCCTTGATGACCTCTACTGCGTGGCGGTCGGCGGTTTCTTCGGGCGCGATCAGCGAAGAATCATCGATAATATACGCCTCCGGCTCCTGGATCTTTGCCAATACGCTGACATCCATCAGGTCGCGCGGGTCGGTGATATGCCCAGTCACTGCTGTGGCCGCCGCGGTCTCCGGGCTGGCCAGGTAAACATAGGCATCGTTGCTGCCGCACCGGCCGGGGAAGTTCCGGTTGGAGGTCCGTACCGAAATGCCATTATGGGGCGGCACCTGCCCCACCCCGATGCAGGGTCCGCAGGCACACTCCAGGATGCGGCAGCCGGATTCCACCAAATCCGCCAACACCCCGTCCTTAATAAGCTGCGCCAGCACCTGCCGGGAGCCGGGCGCCACTGTGCAGTCAATATCCTTATGCACCTTATGCCCCTTCAGGATGCACGCCGCCCGGGCAATATCGGAATAGGAAGCATTGGTACAGCTGCCGATAAATACCGAACCCGGCTTCACACCTTCTGCCTTGCGGGCCGTACACACCTTATCCGGCATGGAGGGCTCCGCCACCAGCGGCTCCAGCCGGTCCAAATCGATTTCCACCACCTTGTCGTAGGTTGCACCCTCCTCCGGCTGCAGCGGCACATAGTCGCTCTCTCGCCGCTGGGCCTTTAGGAACTCCCTCGTCCGCTCATCACTGGGGAAAATGCCGGTCATCGCACCGATCTCGATGCTCATATTGGCAATGGTCTGACGCTCGCTGATGGAAAGCTCCTTCACTCCATCGCCGCAGTATTCCACAATGTATCCAATGCCACCCTTGACGCTTACCTGCCGCAGCAGCTCCAGCGCGATATCCTTGGCGGTCACGCCAGGATGCAGCCGGCCGACCAACCTTACCCCCATCACCTTGGGGACATTCATCCTAAAGCCCTGCCCCAGTGCCGCCTCTGCCACCGTCAGGCCGCCGCTGCCTATGGCCAGCATCCCCAGCGCGCCGGAGGACGGGGTATGGCTATCGGCGCCCAGCATCACCTTGCCGGGCCTGGCAAAGCGCTGGCAGTGCAAAAAGTGACAAATACCATTGCCGGGTTTGGAGAAATATACCCCAAAGCGGGCCGCCGCGGTCTTGAGGAACAGATGATCATCCGCGTTTTCTCCGCTGACGCACAGGGTGTTGTGGTCGCAGTAAAATACGCTGGCCTCGGTCTGTACCCGGTCGGCCCCCACGGCCAAAAAGGTCTGCCCCGCCATAATACCGGTCAGGTCATGTCCCAGGGTCTGGTCCACTCGGATGGCGATGGGGGTCCCTGGTATCAGCTCACCCTCCATCAGGTGGGAGCGCAGGATCTGAAATACAATATTCTCTGCCATGCTATTTCTGCCTTCTTTCTTTGTTTTCTTGGCTTTATTTAAGCTGCGTGCCATATATCGGGCGCCCCTCCGCTTTTGTCGGGCTGATCCTCCACTTTATTCCGGACAGCCCTCCCCGCTGCGGTGCGCCCTCTTTATCCCTTGTAGTAGCATCCTCTGCATACATCCTTTGTCATTTTAGAGTGTCGAGAAGCTTGCTAAATCGTTAATGTAATTTTATTGAATCATCTTTTGACCTATTTTGCAAGCCATTCCCACTAATTTCAGCGGCTTTCACAAATGCCGCTCCCACAGTTCTTTACTTTAGTCCAATGTAATTTTACTAAAATTATTACTTTTTACTTGATATTTTAGTTTTCTGCCCTATACTTAAAAGAAAGACCCCCCGAAAGGAGCCTGCCCATGTCCACCCTCAAAGATGTCGCCGCGCTGGCGCAATGTTCCCTCACCACCGCTTCCATCGTTGCCAACGGCCGCGGGGATGAAATGCACATCTCCCCCGCCACCCAGCAGCGCGTTGCCGAAGCTATCCAGCAGCTTCAGTACCGCCCGGACCGCGGGGCGCAGCTGCTGCGGGCCGGCCGGCGCCGTCTCACCATCGCGCTGTACTGGCCGCTGGATCACCGCACCACTCTACTGGGCGATAGACTGTATAATTTCTACAGTATCCTCCAGCAGGAGCAGGAACCCGCCGACCCCTACGAGCTGCTCATCCAAACCTATTTCAGCGGCCGCCTGGGAGAGATGCTCTCCCCCATCCTGCAGGGCCGCTACGATGGCGTCATCATCGGCGGGGCCGGCGAGCAGGATCTCATTCAGCTGGAAAATGCGGATATTTCCATCCCTCTTGTCCTCATCAATGCCGAAAGCCGGAAGTATTCCACCGCCGGGGTAAACCACGCCCAAACCGGCTCCCAGGCCGCTGCCCTCATCCACCAAAAGGGTTACCGGGAATGCGCGGTCATCCGGGGCGGCGACCATTATGATGGCACCAGCCAGCGCACCAAGGCTTTCCTCAATTCCTGCCGGCAGCTGGGCATCCGCATCCAGCCGGAATGGACCTTCCAGGCCGCGCCCACTATTGCCGGCGGGGCCGCCGCCACTGAGGAATACTGCGTTCTCCGCCAGCGCCCCCGTGTCATCTACTACGAGAATGACAGCATGGCCCAAGGTGGCCTGTATACCCTGGCTCGCAGCGGCATCCGTGTCCCACAGGATACCGAGGTGCTCTGCATTGGGCTGCGCAAGCCGGAAATGAACCACTGCCTAAATCCCGCCCTCAGCTGCATCACCATCCCGCAGACGGTGGACCGGCAGGCCGTTGCCCTGCTGCTCCGCCTCATCCGGGAGCTGCCAGCTGCCCCCTTGCATGTGGAAATGGAGCCACAGGTCCAGCTTCGGGAATCCTTTACCCCGCCGGAAAATGCCCCCGCGGACAGCCAGTAAAAATGTTTCACGTGAAACATTTGTTCGCGTTTGACTTCTCAGCTCCTAGCTTTTCCCATCTCGTAAGTAAACATCCCCCGACCGGGGGATGTTTACTTTATTGCGGACTTTGTTCCCTTCGCTTAACAAGGACACCCACGCTTTTGCATCGGACGCAGCCTGCGCTCCTGTCGTGCTGACCCTGCGCTTTGCTTCGGGCAGCCCTCCCCGCTGCGGT
>URGQ01000028.1 GCA_900547385.1 uncultured Oscillospiraceae bacterium
AGGCCCGGCGGCGGAGCCGCCGAAACGGGCGGAGCCCGTTTGCCCGCCGCTGGGCGGCGGGCGGCCTGCGGCCCGGATTTTGCGGTTTGCAGGGGGCGGCGGGGGGCGGAAAGCACCCCATTGGGTGAAGGTTGGGTGAAAAGTGCGGGGGGATAAATTGACAAATACACACTGTGTGTATTATAATCGGCCTTACGATGCTTCCGTGGGGGTGAACCGCGCCCGCGAAAAGCATGGAAAGTTAGATTTTTCCCTGAAAGGAGTGAGAGCGATGACAACGGCCAGCCAGCCTATGGATAAACGCATGCTGCGCACCCGGGAGGCTATCCGCTGCGCACTGCTCTCACTGCTGAACCAGAAGGACGCTTCCCAGATCAAGGTCTCGGAGCTGACCGAGAAGGCGCAGATCAGCCGAAAGACCTTTTATCTGCACTATGCCAGTGTGGATGAGGCGCTGCAGGAGCTGGAAAACGAGATAGAGGGATGGGTGATGGCCCAGTTGGCGCAAAGCGACATCTGGGATAACCGGCACGACCTTTATACCATCCTGAGCCGGGTGGACAAGGCCCTGCAGGAGCACGAGACCTACTCCTGCTACCTGGAAAACCGGCGCTCCCGCTACTTCCTGATGTACCGGCTGAAAAATTCCATTGCCAAGATGGTGAAGGATGAGATAACGGAAAATGCCGGTGCCGAGGTGGGAGAGGAGGATGTGGAGGCCGCGGCGGATTTCGCGGTTTCCGGCGTTCTTTCGATGTACTACGATTGGCTGACGGCCCAGCGGGTAACGCTGCGGCAGATGGCCGAGAAGGCGCAGAAGCTGCTGACCGGCGCGGTAAGCGGCCTTTTGGGGAAAAAGACAGAAGAAAAGGAGTAACTACGAATGGCAGAGCAGTATAAACGCCGCAGAGGAGACCGCCGGGACGGGCGCCTGCTGCGGGAGCTGGATTCCCTGCACTACATTACGGGCATTATCTACCCGAATCGCTGCGATAATGAGGCCTACATTGGGCTGCGGGTGGACCTGACCCCCATCAATGAGTACCTGAAAAAGAAGAACGAGGGGGAGGAAGTATTCCCCTATACCATGTTTCACATCATCACCGCGGCGCTTATCAAGACCATTACGCTGCGGCCGAAGCTGAACCGCTTTATTGCCAACTGCAACTTTTACCAACGCAATGAGGTGACCGCTTCCTTTATCGTCAAGAAGAAATTCAGCGATAACGGCGGCGAATCGCTGGCCTTTATCCACGCAAAGGATGAGGAAACGGTGGACACCCTGCATGAGCAGCTTTTTAAGAAAATTTCGAACTGCCGCAGCGAGGAAACGGGGGACTCTACCGAGGGCGCTATGGATATCCTGAACAAGATGCCCCGTTGGCTTTCCAAAACGGCGATCAAGATCATCTGCTGGCTGGACCGCCACGGCTGGGTGCCCAAAAGCATGGTGGAAAGCGACCCCTATTATTCCTCGGTGGTGCTTTCCAATCTCGGCTCCATTGGGCTGAAGTGCGGCTACCACCATCTGACCAACTGGGGCACCTGCTCGCTGTTCTGCATTGTGGGCGAAAAGAAGACGGCGCCCTACTTTACCGCCGACGGCAGCTACGAGATGCGGGAAACGCTGGATCTCGGCCTGACCATCGATGAACGGCTGGCCGACGGCTATTATTATTCCAAGAGCATCAAGCTGCTGAAATATCTGCTGGAGCACCCTGAACTGCTGGAGCGCCCCGCCAATGAGGAGGTAGACTATGACCATCACTGAGACCAGAACCCCGTGGATCGCCAATCTGGGTGATGTACCTGCAACGCTGGATTACTTCCAGGGCAGCATGTACGAGGCGGTGGAGAAGATCGCCGAGAAATACCCTGACTATATTGCCTATGACTTTATGGGCCGCAGCACCACCTACAAAAAGTTTGTGGAGCAGATAAACCTGTGCGCCCGCGCCCTGAAGGCCATCGGCATCCGTGAGGGGGATAAGATCACCATCTGTATGCCCAACTGCCCGCAGACCGTTATTATGTTCTACGCGGTAAACCTGGTGGGCGGCATTGCCAATATGGTGCACCCCCTTTCCAGCGAGAAGGAAATCGAATTCTACCTGAAGGAATCCGGGAGCATCTGCGCGCTGACGCTGGATCAGTTCTATCACAAGTTTGAGGCCATCCGGCAGAATGTGGAGAGCCTGAATAATGTTATCATCGCCAGCATCAAGGATGAGCTTTCCAGGCCCATCAAGGTGGGCTATATGCTGACCGAGGGCCGCAAGATCCAGAAGATCCCGGCTGACGCGCCCATTATCCGCTGGAAAGAGTTTTTCCAGATGGGCAACCGCTACCGCTGGAAGTACAAAGTGAAGAAGGAAGGCAAGGACGCGGCCGTTATTCTGTATAGCGGCGGCACCACCGGTATCACCAAGGGAATCCTGCTTTCCAACCTCAACTTTAACGCGCTGGGGCAGCAGATCATTGCCACCAACCCGATGTTCCGCCCCGGCGATAAGATGCTGGCCGTGATGCCGATGTTCCACGGCTTTGGCCTGGGCGTTTCCATTCACTCCATGCTTTCGCAGGGCGGCCGCTGCGTGCTGGTGCCGCGCTTTACCCCTCAAAGCTATGCCAAGCTGCTGATCAAGCACAAGTGCAACTTTATTGCCGGCGTGCCTACCCTGTACGAGGCACTGCTGCGTCTGCCCACCATGGACGGCGCCGACCTAAGCTTCCTGAAGGGTGTGTTCTCCGGCGGCGACAGCCTTTCCATCGAGCTGAAAAAGCGGTTTGACAAGTTCCTGTTTGACCACCACGCGGTTATTCAGGTGCGGGAGGGCTACGGCACCACCGAGTGCGTGACCGCAAGCTGCTTGACACCCACCCATATGGCAAAGGAAGGCTCCATCGGCCTGCCGTTCCCCGATACCTATTATGACATTGTGAAGCCCGGTACCCAGGAGAGCCTGCCCTACGGCGAGGAGGGTGAGATCTGCATCAGCGGTCCGACCGTGATGATGGAATATGTGGGCCATCCCGAGGAGACTGCACAGACCCTGCAGACCCATCCCGATGGGCGGGTGTGGGTGCACACCGGTGACCTAGGTTATATGGATGACGATGGGTTTATCTACTTCAAGCAGCGCATCAAGCGCATGATCATCACCAGCGGGTACAATGTATATCCCAGCCAGCTGGAGAACATTCTGGACGCGCATGACCTGGTGCAGATGAGCTGTGTTATCGGTGTGCCGGATAGCCTGAAGATGCAGAAGGTAAAGGCCTTTGTAATGCTGAAGCCGGGCCTGAAGCCCTGCGACGAGTACCGGGATATTCTGATGGCGTATTGCCGTAAGAATATCGCGAAATACGCGATGCCGTATGAGATCGAATTCCGTGAGCAGTTGCCCAAGACGCTGGTAGGCAAGGTGGCCTACCGTGTGCTGGAGGAGGAAGAGATCAACCGGCTGAACGGCGAAAAGAAGAACGAGGCGTAAGTAAAAGGCGAGGCTCCCTGCCGAGAGGCGGGGAGCCTTTTGATATAGAGATGTGAAATTTTCGGTCAAGCCTTTTATAAAAGGCTTGCGGTTTCCAAAGGCAGCGCATTTGGGCGCGCTCCGCAGAGCGCGAAATCCCCTATACCGGAGGGCGCTCCGAAAGGGGTTGAATTTGCAAAATGATCCGGCGGAATGTTTTGCAAAGAGGGGGAACCCCGCAAGAGAGGGTTCCCCCTTACTTGCCTCCCTCCGAGCAGGAGGGAAAGAAAAAAGCCCGGCCGAAGCCAGACTTTCTTTATAAACGGCAAAGCCCCGTGCCCACCCTCACTTTCGGTCGGCGATAGGGAGTAACGATGAAGCATTAACAATGCATGGATACACGATTGGGGCATAACGATGAAAAAGGGAATCGAACCCTGTGCTGCCCTCGCACAACCAATGCTTGCGAACTCATTCTCAGTCGCGGAGATCACGCCCACACCCGAAAGCTACCACTGTGCCGTTCTGCTTATTCCATCAGGTCGGCGGTCCAGTTGGTGGCCTGCAGGGTGTTATCCAGAAGGCGCAGCTCGCGGGAGGCATCATCGGCCTGCCGCTGCAGGGCGGGGACATCGACGGCGGAAAGAATCTTGATCTCGGTGCGGGTGGCGCGGTGGGTATTTTGGCTGGCTTCCTCCACCAGGCGGCGGTAGGCTTCCGCCCGCAGGGAGAGCACATCGCGGCGGGCGATGAGCTCGGTGAGGGAGCGGCCTTCGACCTTGACGGCGCAGTTGGTGAGATTGATGCGGGCAATGAGCCATTCCAGGCGGGTGAAGGAGCTTTCCAGTTCTTCCAGCAAGGCGGCGGGGTCCTCCAGGGGCTTTTCGCCCTCCTGCACCAGGACATTATTATTAAGACGGTAGCGGAGCTGTTCGATGCGGCGGTTGAGATCGGCACGCTCCTGCAAGGCTTCGGCCAGTTTCATATTTGGTTCCTCCATTTCGCACTAATATAGTCTAGTTTTATTATAGCATAGCGGAGGAGGGGTTGCAATCCCGGAAAAACTGTGCTAAAATAGCCCCGTAAATACAAAAAAGCTGTGACGGAGACAGTACCCCCGATGACAAAGGCCATAGCGAGCCGCGGATGGTGAAAGCGCGGCGCCGAAGTCCGGTGCGGGAAGATCACTCCTGAGCTGAGGCCTGAACGCCGAATTGGTGAGTAGGGCTCTCCGGATATCCCCCGTTAGCGGGTTCCCGCATACCCTGTGCGGCGTAATAGGTGGTTGATAAGCGAAGTGCGTGGCGCTCCGTCCTGTTATGGGATGGGGCGGTTTTTTATTGGCAGACCGAAAAGGCGGGGCAAGGGAAAAACGGACGATGGGCAAGGCAGGCCGCAGGCAGGCTGGCGCCCGACGCAAGGCGGGCTTGCGCCTGTCAAGGGCAACGCAGCCCAACGCCGTTTTTGCCGCGCCGCCGGGAAGGTAAGCCGAAAGACCGCCCTGCCGCAGACCGAAACAAAAGGAATGGCAAGACGAAAGGAGTAAATACGAAATGTACCAGAGCGTTTCTCCCAATGTGAATTTTGTGGAGCAGGAAAAGAAGATAGAGGCCTTCTGGGAAGAGGAGCATATCTTTGAAAAGAGCATTGATTCCCGCAAGAAGGGCACCCCGTATGTCTTTTATGACGGCCCCCCCACGGCCAACGGCAAGCCCCACATCGGGCATGTGCTTACCCGCGTTATCAAGGATATGATCCCCCGCTACCGCACCATGAAGGGCTATATGGTGCCCCGCAAGGCCGGCTGGGATACCCACGGCCTGCCGGTAGAGCTGGAGGTAGAGAAGAAGCTGGGGCTGGACGGCAAGGATCAGATCGAGAAATACGGCCTGGAGCCCTTTATTGCGCATTGCAAGGAAAGCGTGTGGCAGTATAAGGGTATGTGGGAGGATTTTTCCCGCACCGTGGGCTTTTGGGCGGATATGGACAACCCCTATGTCACCTATGATAACAACTACATCGAAAGCGAATGGTGGGCACTGAAGAGTATTTACGATCGGGGGCTGCTATATAAGG
Organism: uncultured Oscillospiraceae bacterium; assembly: GCA_900547385.1. GTDB lineage: Bacteria > Bacillota > Clostridia > Oscillospirales > Ruminococcaceae > Angelakisella. The sequence continues at coordinate 5,550 of URGQ01000028.1, forward strand.
GCTTTAAGATCGTGCCCTACTGCCCCCGCTGCGGGACCCCGCTTTCCAGCCACGAGGTGGCGCAGGGCTATAAGGCGGTAAAGGAGCGCAGTGCCATTGTGCGTTTTAAGGTAAAGGGCGAGGATGCGTACTTCCTGGCGTGGACCACCACCCCCTGGACCCTGCCCAGCAATGTGGCGCTGTGCGTCAATCCCAAGGACACCTACTGCAAGGTAAAGGCGGCCGATGGCTACACCTACTACCTGGCGCAGCCGCTGCTGGATGCCGTACTGGGACGGCTGAAGACCGAGGACGCCCCAGCCTACGAGGTGCTGGAAGAGATGCCCGGCACCGCACTGGAATATAAGGAATATGAGCCGCTTTTCACCTGCGCTGCCGAGTGCGCCGAGAAGCAGAAGAAAAAGGGCTTTTATGTGACCTGCGCCGACTATGTTACCATGGGCGACGGTACCGGCATCGTTCACATCGCGCCGGCCTTTGGTGAGGACGACGCCCAGGTAGGCCGCCGCTATGACCTGCCCTTTGTGCAGTTTGTGGATGGCAAGGGCCATATGACCGAGGAAACGCCCTTTGCGGGGCTGTTTGTGAAGGACGCCGACCCCAAGGTACTGGTGGACCTGGAGAGCCGGGGTCTGCTGTACGATGCCCCCAAGTTTGAGCATGATTATCCCTTCTGCTGGCGCTGCGATACCCCCCTGCTGTACTATGCCCGCGAGAGCTGGTTCATCAAGATGACGGCAGTGAAGGATGACCTCATCCGCAACAACAATACCATCAACTGGATCCCCGAAAGCATCGGCAAGGGCCGCTTCGGGGACTGGCTGGAGAATATTCAGGACTGGGGCCTGAGCCGCAACCGCTACTGGGGCACCCCCCTTAACATCTGGGAGTGCGAATGCGGCGAGCGCCATGCCGTTGGTTCCATTAAGGAACTGAAGGAGATGAGCGACGACTGCCCCGAGAACATCGAGCTGCACCGTCCCTTCATTGACGCCGTGACCATCCGCTGCCCCAAGTGCGGCAAAAAGATGCACCGTGTGCCGGAGGTCATCGACTGTTGGTTCGATTCCGGCTCCATGCCCTTCGCGCAGCATCATTATCCCTTTGAGAATAAGGAGCTGTTTGAGGCGCAGTTCCCTGCCGACTTCATCAGCGAGGCGGTGGACCAGACCCGCGGCTGGTTCTATTCGCTGCACGCCATTTCCACCCTGATGTTCAACCGGGCCTGCTTTAAGAATGTCATTGTGCTGGGACATGTGCAGGACGAGAACGGCCAGAAGATGAGTAAATCCAAGGGCAACGCGGTCGATCCCTTTGAGGCGCTGGAAACCTACGGCGCCGATGCGATCCGCTGGTATTTCTATATCAATTCCGCCCCGTGGCTGCCCAACCGGTTCCACGGCAAGGCGGTGGTGGAGGGTCAGCGGAAGTTCATAGGCACCCTGTGGAATACCTATGCCTTCTTTGTGCTGTATGCGAATATCGACAGCTTTGACGCGACAAAACATACGCTGAACCCCGACGACCTGACGGTAATGGATCGCTGGCTGCTGAGCCGCCTTTACAGCACCGTACAGGCGGTGGACGACCATCTGGCAAACTATCGCATCCCCGAGGCGGCAAAGGCCCTGCAGGGCTTTGTGGACGAGATGAGCAACTGGTATGTGCGTCGCGGCCGTGAGCGCTACTGGGCCCCCGGGATGGAGGCCGATAAGGTAGCCGCCTACATGACGCTGTATACCGCACTGGTGACCATCGCCAAGGCGGCAGCCCCCATGGTACCATTCCTGGCGGAAGCGATCTACCAGAACCTTGTTCGCAGCATTGATAAGACCGCGCCGGAGAGCATCCATCTGTGCGACTTCCCCACCGTGGAGGAGAAGTGGATCGACAAGGAGCTGGAGAGCAAGATGGATGAGATCATCCGGATTGTGGAGCTGGGACGCGCCGCCCGCAACGGCGCCAACCGCAAGAACCGCCAGCCGCTGGCCGAGATGTATGTGAAGGCCGATAAAGACCTGGACGGCTTCTATATGGATATCATCCGGGAGGAGCTGAACATCAAAGAGGTCATCTTCACCAAAGAGGTGGAGGGCTTCGTCAGCTACAACTTTAAGCCGCAGCTGAAGACTGTTGGCCCCAAGTACGGCAAGCAGCTGGGTAAGATCCGCGAGGCGCTGGCGAACCTGGACGGCCGTGCTGCCAAGGCGATTCTGGACAGCGAAGGCAAGCTGAGCTTTGACTTTGGTGAGGGGCCGGTGGAGCTGACCGCCGATGATCTGCTGATCGAAACGACCCAGAGGGAGAGCTTCTATACCGTATCCGACCGGGATATCACCGTGGCGATCGACACCGTATTGACCCCGGCACTCATCGAGGAAGGCTTCATGCGGGAGATCATCAGTAAGGTGCAGACCATGCGTAAGGAAGCTGGCTTTGAGGTGACGGATCATATCCGTATCACCATGGAAGGCAGCGAAAAGGTGACCGCTGTGGCGGAAGCGAGAAAGGCGGAGATCACCGGCGCGACGCTGGCAGAGAGCCTGACGGTGGGTACCCCTGTGGGCTACACCAAGGAGTGGGACCTGAACGGCGAAAAGGCCACGCTGGGTGTAGAGAAGATTTGAACAAATAAGCAGCAGAAAGCGGGCGGGCGCTCCTGAAGCGGGGAGCGCCGCCCCCAGCGAAGCGGGGGCGGCGCGACGGTAAGCGGAAGGAGCGCCCGCCGTATTGCGCGGCAAGCGGAAATTTAGAAAAAGCGTACCCCCATCCCAAGCCGGGATGGGGGCGCTTTTTATATAGGGAGGAGAATTACAGGGTTTCCAGCGAGCCAAGAGCGATGCAGTCGCCGCTTTGACGGTCAAACAGCATGATGTGGTGGCCGGTAAAGCTGATGCTGTGCTGCTCCCCGATGGTGAACAGGCTGCTGCCGAATACCACGCCGGTAAGCAGGAACCCATTGACATAAACCTTGATGGTGGATTCCATACCGGTGGGCATGGCACCATAAATTTCACCCTTGAGGGGGGCTTCACTGGTGATGTTGAGGAACTCGGGACGGATGCCGAGGACGAGATCCTCATTGGTGAGGATAGGCTCTTCCTGCAGGGAATCGTCCTCCTCCTCGACTTTGGCGATATGGTAGCGGAAGGGTTCGTCCTTGTTGCCCTTTTCCACATAGCCCTTTTCCTGCGATTTGGCCAGGCGCTCGGCGGCGTGCGCGGCGGCCTTGCGGTCACGCTCGGCAAACCATGCGGCGAGATCCAGACTCTCGCGGGGACGGAATACGGCCTTGACACCGCCCAAAATATCGAGAGTAATGCTGCCATCCGGCTGCTGGGCGCCCTTGGCCTCCACAAAGTTGATGGAGGGATTGCCGACGAAATCCGCGACAAAGAGGTTCTGCGGGTGGTTGTAGACGGTGAGGGGCGGCTGGTACTGCTGCAAAACGCCGTTATTGATGAGGCAGATCTGGGTGGCGAGAGTCATGGCTTCCATCTGGTCGTGGGTGACATAGACAAAGGTGGAGCCGGTTTCGACATGCAGGCGCTGCAGCTCGTAGCGCATTTCCAGGCGCAGCTTGGCATCCAGGTTGGAGAGCGGCTCATCCATAAATAGGACGGAGGGCTCCGGCGCCAGGGTGCGGGCGATGGCGACGCGCTGCTGCTGGCCGCCGGAAAGCTCGGCGGGGTAGCGGTCCATAAACATACCGATTTTAACGATGCGGGCAACGCGGCAGACGGTGAGGTCGATCTCCTCCTTGGTGAGCTTGCGCACCTCGGTGAGGGGCTGACCGTCCCGACAGACGGCGTAGTCGGCATTGAAGGTGAGACCCTCGGCGGCGAGCTTATTGCGGGCGGCCTCCGCCTTTTCCCGCAGGGCGGCAGCTTCGGCACTGACATCTTTGCCATCTTCCAAGTGGTAGCCCAGCAGCTTTTTGGCGGTGAACTGGCTGATGGTAAAGGTATCGATGAGCTTGAGCAGGGCTTTTTTGTCATCCAGCTTGCCCTTTTTATCCCGACATTCCGCCAGTACCTTGGTCACCTCGCCGGGGGCAGAGAGGATCTCCGCCAGACGGGCGTTGACGCGGGTGTCGAAATCAATTTTGGGCAGGGCCTCCTTGACATTGGTAAGGCCAAAGGAGATGTTCTCGTAAACGGTCATATTGGGCCACAGGGCGTAGTTCTGGAACAGGAAGCCGACACGGCGCTTATTGGCGGGGACATTGATGCCCATGGCGCTATCGAATACGACCTGGTCGCCGATGGTGATGCGGCCGCTGGTGGGGGTTTCCAGGCCCGCGATCATGCGCAGGGTGGTGGTTTTACCGCAGCCGGAAGGGCCCAGCAGTGTGACGAAGGAGTTATCGGCGATGGTGAGGTTCAGATCCTCCACCGCATAGAATTTGCCCCAACGCTTGGTGATGTGTTCAAGTTTGATCTCTGGCATGGTTTAACCTCCTATTCCCTTATCAAGGCTGGCCCCGGTGACCTTATTGACGAGGGCATTGCAGATGAGAATGGTGACGATGAGGATGAGATTGATGCCACTGGAGAAGGCGTACAGACCCATTTCATCAAAGTAATCCAGCGTGGTGGAGAGGATGAAGCCCTGGACGCACAGCAGCATAAACAGGCTCAGCTCTCGCAGACAGGTCATAAACGGCAGCAGATAGCCGCTGATGATGGAGGACTTCTGGATGGGAATGATGATGCGGGTCATGCGCTTAATCCAGGGGACATCCTGAATGACGGCGGCTTCTTCAATCTCGCCGGAGAGCTGCAGCATGGAATTGAGCGAGCTGCGGCTGGCAAAGGGAATGTACTTGATGGTGCCCGCGATGATAAGCAGAGCGTAGGTATTGAACAGATTGAAGTACTGATTGGAGAATAGGATGAAGAAGGCGACACCCACCGCGATGGACGGCATAAGGTAGGGCAGGAACGCCACGCTGTTAACATAGTTAGCCCAGCGGCTGCGGCGGTTCTTGCTGACGGCGTAGCCGATAAGAGTGCCGATGGTGCCGGCGATGAGCGCGCAGCTGACGCTGACGAGCATGGTGCCCTTGAAGGCCGTCCAAATGGTGTTGTTGTAGAGGATGCCCTTTTGCCCGTACATGCCGTTTTCGGTCACATTCTCGCTGGTGACCCACCACTTGGTGGTCAGGTTATTGGCATCGCCGGTGTACAGGAAGCTGTAATCGCCGGGGTTGGGCAGGAAGGTCTCGAACGCGAAGGAAATGATGGGGAAGATGCTGGTGAAGAAGGTGATGATGATAAGAATGACGGCGATGACCACGCGACCGGTGCGTCCCAGGTTGATCTTGGAGATCTGGCCGGATTTGCCGGTGACGGTGGTGTAGTTTTTGCGGCTTTTGAGGCTGCGCTGATTGAGCAGCATGATGGCCACGCCGAAGATCATCATGATGATGGCAAGTATACTGGCTTCGCCGGTATACTTGGAGTTCATGGATACATACTTGGTGGAAAGGGTGGCAAGCCCCAGGTAATGCGGAACGGGATAGGAGCCCATGGAGCTGCCGAACACCAGCAGAATAGTGGAGAGGATGGCGGGCTTTACCATGGGCAGGGTGATGCGGAACATGGTTTTCCACTTGGGGGTATCCAGGATGGTGGCGGCTTCCTCCAGGTTCGCATCCATATTGCGGAAGATGCCGCCGATGAGGATATAGGCAAAGGGCGCATAGTGCATGCCCAGAACGATCAAGCTGGGGAAGAGCCCCTTGCACCACCACAGGGGCATCTGGACATTGAACAGGGAGGTGAGCAGACCATTGCTGGTGCCGGTAACGGCATTGGAGTTAAAAAGGTTCTGCCACACCACCGCCAGGGTCCACTGGGGCATGATGTAGGGGAAGATAAAGATGGAGCTTAAGTATTTGCGGCAGGAAAGATTGGTGCGCGTAATGAGGAACGCGAACACACCGCCGAACAGAATGGCCACGATGCAGGAGCCGACCGAAAGCAGAACGGTATTCAGCAGGGGGGTCCACAGGTTGGCCTTGGCCAGCGGGCTGGTGAACAGGTCGGTGTAATTGACCAGGGTGTAGCCCTGGGAGGTGCCGGCCAGGTAAGCATCAATGGTGCCGGGGTGGATCTTGAAGGTATCCTGCACGATGGCAACGATAGGCGCTACCGTGGTAATGGTGAGCACAATGCCCATGAGCAGCAGGATAACATTGTGAGGCTTGGAAAAGAAGGTCTTGACCTTATTGCGCCGCACGGCGGCGGGATTGGCCTGCAAAGCTGCGGCTTGTTTCATGGTAGGGAATCACCTCTCTTGTGGGGAGTGGGGGCTGCAAAAGGGAAACGCCCCCGGCGCGGCGGTTGGACGCGATCCGGGGGCGCGCTCTTTACTTCTTAACAGATCGCAAAGATAAGTGCGTGGTGATTTTATCAGCCGGCGCTGTACTTATCCAGAACCTCGATCCAGCTGCCTACGGTGAAGGCAACAGAAGCGCAGTATTCGGGATCCTCAAGGACCAGCTTATCGGCCCACCATTCATAACCGCGGTCGTTCTTGCAGTCGAAGGTGTTAACGCCGTCAACATAGCCGCCTTCCTGATGATGGTACTTCTCCTCGGTGCCGGCAGCAACGGTCGGGTTGGAGGAATAGCCGCCCATATCCTTGCCCCAGGCAGAGAAGCCGTCAACGGTGCAGGTCATGTAGGCGATAAAGGCGCAGGCAGTCCAGGGCAGGGGGCTGTTATCGGTAACAAACAGGTAATGGCAGTAGCCATAGCCGCCGAGACCGGTGTAGCCATCCTGATAGGCTGCAACCTTGATGTTGTTCTTGGAAACAGTGGCGGATTCCTCAACGGAGCGGAGCTTGGAGTAAACCAGAAGGCCGAACTGATCCTTGGCAGAATCGGAAACCAGGGTATTGCAGATGGGACCGTCATCGGTCTGGGCATTGTAGCTGCCGACCCACAGCTTGATCCAGGCCAGGCCGTACTTGGCGTTCTCGGTCAGACCGAGGTTCGCGGCATCGGCAGCCATGGCATCAATGGTGGGCTGGAAGTAGGCCTGCTCCTCAGCGGGCAGAGCCTCAAAGGCGGTCTTGAGCATGGTGGAATAATCATCACGGGTAAGCATATACAGGAAGTTTTTGCCCACGATCTCGGAATCAATATCCATGAACAGGCCGTGCTCGCCCTCGGCTACGAAATCCCAAACATTATCATAGGATTTTTCACCGACGCAGTTATACATAAAGACCTTATTGAGGGTCTGCAGGGGCAGATAGCCTTCATAGGCATCGGCGGTGGTGTTGTTGGCGTCAGCCCAATCCTTGGGGATAAAGGTATCCAGAACGCCGGTCTTGACCATCTTGCTCTCGATCTGGTTGCCGTCCTGAATGAGGGTCATGGCAAAGGTGCCGGTCTCCTTCAGGGAGTCAGCGGTGAGCTGCTCAAAGATCTTGTTGTTCTTGGGCTGCTGCCACTCAAAGTTCAGGGTGTAGCTGGAGTCGATGGACTGCAGGTACTCGATGAACAGAGGCAGGGCGCTCTTGCCGCGGCTGGAGTTGCCAACGCCGTAGAAGGTCTTGCCGTTGGACTCTTCGATTGCTTTTTTCGCCAGCTCCTCAAGAGTCATGCCTTCCGCTTCCTTAATGATCTGCTGGGTAGCAGAAAGCTCCTCATTGGGAGTGGGAGCGGGCTTCTCGCCGCAGCCGACCATCAGGGTGAGGACCATGATGACGGCCAGCAGCATAGACAGTGCTTTTTTCATTGTTTTTCTCCTCCATATGTAATCTATTTATAATGACCGCCAAAGGGCGGTGATTACCGAAAAATGATTTGATAATGACCTTACATAAACTTTGCTTAAACTTTACTTTATTATAGTACTTGGTCTAATGCTTGTCAATTATGACATTTAACACTATGCTATCCAGAATAAATTGGTTAAAAGCAACAATCAATTCGCCAATATGCGCAAAAATAAAAGTCGGAAGTAGCCGAAATGGGCAGGCCGTGCTATAATATGGCCGGTAAAACGGCAAAAGGGAGGAACGAGAAGATGATCCGGCTGGTGACCTGCGATATAGACGGTACGCTGCTGCATGGCGAGGAAACATCAATTGACACCGAAACGCTGGAGGAGATCCGGCGCCTGCGGGAAAAGGGGATCCTTTTCTGCCCGGCCAGCGGTCGGCAGTACCACAGCCTGCGGCGGCTGTTTGCCCCGGTGCAGGATGAGATCGCATATATCTGTGAGAATGGCTCAGTGGTGTTTGGGCCGGGTAATCCAGGCCCGGTATGGGGCAAGGTGCCGTTGGAACGCAGCCTGGCGGTGCAGCTGTGCCGGGATATTATGGCGATGCCGGAGTGCGAGATTAACGCAAGCGGTGAAAACACCTGCTATGTATGTACCCGTGATAGGGAATATCTGCGCCACATGCGGGAGGATGTGGGAAATATCACCGAGGTAGTGGATGACCCTGACGACATTCCGGAAACCATTATTAAGGTTTCGGCCTTCAGCCGCCGCGGTACCGGTGCGGTGATCGAGCACTTCCGGGAGCGTTGGGGAGAGATTTTTCAGGTGGCGGTAGCCGGGGACCAGTGGATCGACTTTACCCTGGCGGATAAAGGCTCCGGACTGAGGATCATCTGTGATGCGATGGGAGTAAAACCGGAGGAAGTGATGTCCTTTGGGGATAATTATAATGATATTCCCATTCTCTCGCTGGTAGGACACCCTTACATTATGGATAACGCCGTACAGGAGCTGCGGGAACTGTTCCCTAACCACTGCCGACGGGTAGCCGATGTATTGAAAACGCTATAAAGGATGAAAGAATACCAAATAAAAAAGACGCCATACCGCAACATCTCTGACCAAACCACCATTCTGCACATGATTCTGTATAACCCGTAAACCGTAAAAAGGCGCGAGCCGCTGTATTGCAGCGGCTCGCGCCTTTTCTTTCAGTCATCCAACTCCGCCTCGTGCTTGAGGATCGCGCCGGTGGCGGCGTTGATCTCGTAGCTGTACTCCATGCCGCCGGATTTGAACTCGACCTCGTAGACGAGCGTGCCGTCCTCGTCGTCCAGTTCGATCTCCATGTCATACGCCTTGTTCTCGCTCACACCCGCGTGGTTCAGGGCGATGGACTTCGCCTTGGCGTGACCGATGTCGCCGGTGGGCGCAATAGGCTTTGCCGTCTCATCCCCTACAGGGGCCGTGGCCGGCAAGTCCTTCTGCCCGCTGAGCACCTTCCCCGTGTAGGCGTCCACCAGATACTCAAACTCACCCCATGCCGTGTGCAGCTCCACCTCGTAGTGCGCGGGGAATTCGTCCAGCTCGGAATCGACCTCCGCCGTGACGGAGTTCAACGCCGTTGTCCCGGCATACTGCTCCGCGGCGTAAGCGGCGGCATCCTTGCCGATGGGCATGGCAGGCGCGCCCGCTTCCGCAAGGTCCTTCAGCTCCTCCACCGAGAGCTTTGCCAGCGCGTCAAACTTGAGCGCCGGGTTGATGGCGAGGACGCGGTTCACCAGCGCCGCCTTGCCGGTGGAAATACTGTTCTCCCGTGCCTGCTGCTCCCGCGCCGCATCCTGCGTCAGCGTCTGCGTCAGGACGGCGGCCTTTGCTTCGCTGGTCTGCAACACGCCGTCCACGGCGCTTGCCAGCTCCTGCTGCAGCTTTTGGGCACGGTCGGCGTTCTTATCCTCCACCGAGATCATAATGGCGGAGGAAATGCTGTCGAGATAGCCGTTTCGCACGAGACTGCCCACGATGGCGTTCACCGCCACATCCAACTTCGCACCCTTGAGGTCGGCGCCATTGCTCATATCCGCAAGGATGGCCTTGGCATCCTCGTTGAGCGGGGTACAGACGAGAACCTTTTCGTTCCTGCTGACCTTCAGCTCAATGCTGGGGTTCACATCCAGCGACACCACAGAGGCAACTGCATTCGCCTGCTGATAGAGTACGCCTCCGCCGGCAAGAAGAACCACCGCCAAGCAGGCGGCAACCAGAATCGTCCATTTTCTTTTTGCTGTTTTCATAGTCGGCATATTGATTACCGTTCCTTTCCGCGTTTCACAGCGGGAGAGAACGCCGCTCATATCGTCCGGCGCGGTCTTTTCAAGGGCCACAGCCAGTTGCCGCTCCATTTTTTCATTGGTCATCAGGCGTCATCTCCTTCCAGAAAGCTGCGCATCTTTTTCAATGCTCTGTGATATTTCGACAGGACGGTGGGAAGCGGAAGCTCCAGCAGCGCCGCGATCTCTCTGTGCTTCATGCCCGTGACCGCGTGGAGCAGCACAATGCGCCGCTCCTCGTCAGCGAGTCTTGCCAATGCGCCTTGCAGCAGCGCGCGCTCGTCGGCGTCCAGTCCGCACTCCTGCGTGGGAATGGCGTCCCATTCCTCCTCGCTGAGGGCGGCATGGCGTTCCTCCCGCCGCATGCGCATCAGGCACAGGTTGCGGCACACGGTCAGCAGCCAGCCCATGGGTGAGCCGGTGGGGCGGTACTGCTCCGCGCAGTCCCACACCTGCACATAGACATCCTGCGTGAGATCCTGCGCGTCCTGCGCGTTTTTGAGATAGGAAAGCGCAAGACCGTACACCGCTGTGCGCGTGCGCTGATACAGCTCCGCCAGCGCGTCACGCTCCCCGCCGGCAATGTGGAGCAACAACTGCTGCAGCTTGTGTCGATCCTCTGCCGGAGCATATTCGGTTGTCATCAGCATACTGAGCATGGGCTTTTTCTCCTGTCATCCGTGTAATGCACGGAAAGGGCGTTTTATTGCATTTGGACTTAAAAACTTTTTTGATCAAGCTCCGCTGAGCACCTCGTAAACACGGATCAGTGCTGCGACCTCGCAGGCAAACCGATTCGCCAGCGCCTTCTCCTCCCACCATGTCCTCTGCGGCGTTGCGTCATGCCCCGTGTCCTGCTCCGCCTCCGCTTTGGCTGTGCGGATGGCCTTCTGCGCGGAGAGCCACCGTCCATAGGACCCACTGTACAAGTCCCTTTTCAGTTTCCGCAGTGCGGCCTTGTACGCCTTCTCCGCTCCGCTGGGGCCATTGTAGTTGAGCCGGATCGCCAGCTCCTAAAAGGTCAGCCAACCTCGTCCGGCTGACCGATGCCGAGGTAGCTTCGCACCAGATTCAGCTCTCTGGGCGTCAGCACCTCCTCCATTCGCTGCATCAGCAGCGTCCGGCGCATCATGCGGTCATAGGAATGCGTATGATCCCGACGCAGAATCTCAGGAACTCCGTCTGGAACTCCGAATCGGGCATCCGTATTTGGGGAAGTGCGCTCTCGTCAAACAGGGTGTTGATCCGGCGCATTTCCTTCTCATAGTCATTGTAGCAAAAGGGCGGATACTTCCAAAGCAGTTCGGTCAGATACAATATCCGTTCCCGCAGCTGCGGGAATACCGCCGCAGCCTCCTCATCGCTGCCCTGTACCACCACAGGGAACAGGAAGGTCGGTGCGCCGCCGGCCTGTATCAGCTCCGGCAGTTCTTCTTCTGGAATGTTCAGAATGGACATCGCCATGAATCCCGCCGGGAACTCCTTCTCCTGATAAAAGATCTTGTCATTCCAGACATCCATTGTAAACTGCGTGAAATCGTTGCTTTGCTGTATTCCCATCGGCATAGCATCGCTCTCCTGCCCCATATCTGTTTTGTAACCGTCCTGCGATATTCTCATTCTACCAAAAAATACAGAATAATCAAGTGAAAGGGTTAGAGCCTCGACTGCAGCGAGGTCTCTGCCCTTATCCTTTTACGCCCCCGGTGCAGAGGTCGTGGCAGATGGAAAAATGTATGTCAGCCGTTATATTCGCAAAATGCCGGGCAAAAATGCGGATGCCGCATGGGAGAAAGGCTTCTACTGCCCCAAGTGTCCTGCTTGCGGATATGCAAGCGAAACCGGAATCCCCCTTGAGCACAAGAACTCCAGAGGATACCGTTGTGTTAATAAAGAGGGCAACTCGGCAGAATACCGTTTGTCGCATGAGTTCAAGACAGATGTGGCAAAAATCACCTTTGCGACACAAGAGGCGGCAGATATAAATGTGATGCTGTCAGTACTCTATGCCCTGTTAGAGGGATTGTCCCGCGAGATGGGGATAGAGCACACCGACATCAAAGGATGTTTGTTCTACACATCTGTGGATGGATGTATGGTTTTCTCTGTTGTTCTATATGATGCAGTCGCTGGTGGTGCAGGCCATGTTCGCAGAATTGTGACAGCGGACGGGCAAGCATTCCAACGAGTCCTCGCAAAAGCAATTTCCGTTGTAGACAACTGCGATTGCGACTCGTCTTGCTACAGATGCCTAAGAAATTACTACAACCAAAAAATCCACGACAATCTGAATCGAAACCAAGCTTCCGCGTTTTTACACCAGTGGGAGGGAAACATGAACCCATTACCGATGGAAACAATTGAATAAAATATTTTCCCCCTGCCATAGCAGGGGGAAAATATTTTGGTATGCCCGATGCGATTCGAACGCACGACCTTCAGAGTCGGAGTCTGACACTCTATCCAACTGAGCTACGGGCACATATTCAGCTTATCTATTATATCGGGTATTTGCGGCTTTTGCAAGGGGAAACAAGAAAAACAAAAAAATATTCAAAATTTGCGAAAAAAGCTGTTGACATTTTGCGAACAAGGTGATAAGATAAACAAGCTGTCACCCACGGGGAGGCAGCGGAGCCGCACCTTGAAAATTGAACAGCATTCACTTGAAATTG
>URGQ01000029.1 GCA_900547385.1 uncultured Oscillospiraceae bacterium
CGAAGGAGAAGTTGCCCAGCATCTCGAAGTAGGTGCCGTGGCGGGCGGTCTTGCCTACATTTTCGATATCCGGGGTACGGATGCACTTCTGGCAGCTGGTGGCGCGGAAGCTGCCGTTCGGCAGGAACTTCTGCCGGGTGAAGTATTTCTTGAGGGGGGCCATGCCGGAATTGATGAGCAAAAGACTTGCCTCGTCCTGCGGCACCAGCGGCGCCGAGGGCAGGCGGGTATGCCCCTTGCTGACAAAGAATTCGAGGAAGGTTTCGCGCAGTTCATTGAGTCCTGTCCATTTCATAGTGGGTTGATTCCTTTCTTTTGGTAAGGGTGAGAACACAAAAAAACAGCTCTCCTCCCCTGCTTCATTTTTTACGAAGCCGTAGGGACGAAAGCCAAATCTTCCGTGGTACCACCCAGTTTGCAGCGCCGAAAGGACGCTGCCGCTTTTTGCCGGTTTAACGCACCGGGGACGCCGGCGTTCTTCACGCCGATGGCTCGGGGGCGGCTGTGATGCACCGGGATGCCGAAAGCCTTTCAGCCAGGGGCTTTCTCTCTGGGGGCGGGGTGCAGCACTGACCCTGTCATAGCCGTTTGTGCTATTTACCAAAGTATTATAAGGCGGAGGGAGGGGATTTGTCAAGGGCCGCGGGGCACACTGATAGGAAATTTGCAGGCGCCGCCCTGTTCGATTCCCAGCTGTCATAGCCAAAAAGAAAACAGCCACCAACCTGCGGCTGGTGGCTGCTCCCTTTGTGGTGCCGCTGACGGGAATCGAACCCGTACGGTGTTGCCACCGAGGGATTTTAAGTCCCTTGCGTCTGCCTGTTCCGCCACAGCGGCGTAATGATTTAAGATGAAACCTTTCCCATCTTACAATAGCGCAAAAAAAATGTCAAGGAAGCTGTTGCAAAATGCCGCCGTGGGCCGTTATATAGGGTGAAGGCATTACTGCCAAACGCAGGGCGGGAAAAATGTGGAAGTCGCCAATGGCGGGGCGCACGGTTCCCTGCTATAATGGAAGCAGCAAAAAAACACTTTGCAAAAGGGGAGAAAACAACATGTCTGAAGCAACCCGATACACTATCTTTTTTGTATTGAGCTTCGTCACCTTTACTGCGTGGGGGATGATTACCCATGATCTTCGCGGAACGGTTTGGTACTGGGCAGCAGGCGTACTGCTGGCAGGGCTTTCGGAGGTCTGGTTCCGGCAGGTCAAAAAAATATCCGAAGAGAAAGCGCAGCCGCTTGGCTTTTTCCGGTTCGGTCCGATGATGATCTGTCTGATCGTTCGCTATTTCGGCTGGCTGCTGCATCATAAATAAGCACAAAGGAGAAAACAACATGAAAAAATGGCTGCCTGCAATTTTCATTCTGGCTGCGGCTCTTATCTTCTTCGGGGTGATTTCCCTCCCCCATACCGGGCTGCCGCACAGCCGGGCGGAAGCCCTGCAATGGGATGAGGGCCACCGGCAGATGACCGCCGGGGAAAGCGATGCCCTTGCCGAACGGCTGGCCGGGGTGAAGTTCAATATCCGGGCCTCCGGCTCCACCACCTTATACATGGAGCACATCACCGTGTTCTTTGATGACCGGAAGGCACAGACCATCCTGTACTGCATGGAGGACGGCACGCTGTGGCTGACGGTGGGGAACCACCGGTATGCGGGCCGGGATGCCGGGCTGTATGACCTGCTGCGGGAGATGGCGGCGCAGGGCTGAAAAAAAAGAAAAGCGGGAGCCTCTTTTCGGGGGCTCCCTTTTGCGGTTCCGGCCGCCCGCTGGGGCGGGGGTCAGTCTCTTGTGTTCTGCTCGATGCGCTGCAGCAGCTCGGTCTGGCGCTCCATCTCCCTTTGAATGGCCTGAAGGGTCGCCCAAATGTTGTTCAGAATGATCTCTTCCATCACGGTGGTGCCTCCCTTTTTTTCATTATGATATTATAATTTCACCGGAGCAGCGGCTGCTTCGGCGGCGTTTATACCCGGCTTTTATAGATAAGAACCCCTATTATGCCGAGCAGGACTGCAAATAGCACGCCCTTGAATATCGCCCTGTTCCGCTCGCTCTTGATCGCACGGGCTATGATCGTGTCGATCTGTTTTGAAAAGATGGCACAAAAAATGCCGAGAAAAAACAAAAACCAATCATTCTTCATGCGGTCACGCTCCTTTGCGGCTTCCGGCTTGTCCCCTCTTGCACGGGGCGGCGCGCCTTCCGAATGGGCCCGCTGTCATTATACCATAACAGGGGCGACCCCGCAAGGCGGGGCCTTCGGGCTGCCGCTCTTGACTTTATCCCCCCGGTATGGGAAAATAGATAGGCTGAAAAACGGGAAGATATCCGATTTCTTCATACTATCGTCACATTCCCCGGTTATAATGGTTGGGACGGGCATTCCCACAAAGGAGGTACAACCTTGGATATACTCCATTCCCTTTATGATATCGTAAGCGGGCTGGGCAGCTTTCTGCTCATTCCGGTATTCTTCTTTTTGCTGGGGCTGGCCAGCCGTGCGGGCGTTCAGCGCTCCGGCCAGTGTGCGCTGGCGGTGCTGGGCAGCACCGTGGCCATCCAGCTGCTCATCAGCACACTGAGCGGCCAGCTAGTGACGCTGGTGAATACCATGATCGATACCTATTCCCTTTCCACCGGGGCTGCCAACCTGCACTGGCAGAAAGCGGCCGAGGTGACACTGAACAGTGATATCCTGTACTGGGTGCTGCCGGGGGCCGTGCTGCTGAACCTGCTGATGCTGGCCTGCCGGGTGACCCGGGTGCTGAACCTGGACCTGTGGAGCCTGTGGCAGACGGCCTTTGCGGGGGTACTGGTGCAGCAGCTGACCGGCGAAATGTGGTACGGCCTGACGGCCGCCCTGCTGATGGTTGTGCTGCAGATCATCCTGGCGGATGTCTTTACCGCACCGGTGAGCCGGCTGACCGGGACATCCCACATCACCTTTACCCAAAGCTTTGCCGTGGGGACGGCCCCATTGGCGTGGCTTTGCAATTTTCTCATCAATCTGATCCCCGGTCTGCGGGACCGGCGTGTTTCGCTGGAGCAATCCCGCCGGGGGAACTTCCTGCTGGAGCCGAGCCTGTGGGGCCTGATCCTGGGCTTTATCATGGGCATGGCCGCCGGGCTGCCGCTGTATGACGCGGTCTCCTTTGCGCTGGTGGCGGCCGGGTGCCTATTTGCCCTGCCCCGCCTGCTGCGGGTATTCGGACGCGCGGCGGCCTCGGTGCTGGAGCCACTGACGGCCAGAAAGACCTATCACGGCCGGCTGCCGCTGAATGTGGCGGTGAACGCCGTAGTGGGCACTGCCAATGCCACTACGCTGCTTTCGGCCATCATACTGGTGCCGGTGACGGTAGCGCTGGCGGCGGTACTGCCGGGCAACCTGGTGCTGCCCCAGGGCGATGTGGCCATGCTGCTGTACCTGATGATCTTTGTGACGGCGATGAGCGGCGGCTGCCTGCTGCGCAGTTTGGTGACCGGGCTCATCAGCGCCATAGTCATGCTGTACAGCGGCACGCTGCTGACTTATCTCTTTACGGCGGCGGCCAAGGCCATGGACGCGGCGACCTACGGCGCGGGGGAATTTAACACCCTGTGCAATACCGCCAATCCGCTGAGTTTGCTCTTTGTGGAGGGCGCGAGCTTTGGCATCGCGGGGATAGCGGCGCTGGCGGTGCTGGTATTGGGCCTCTGCTTCCTGGCGGGACGGCGGCTGCGCCGCATGACCCACCGGCTGGCGGCGCAGCTGGCGGCCGCGGCAGCCGAGGAAACGCCCACCGAAGAAAACTGAATGATATAAAGACAAGGCTCGCTGTGGTTTGCAGCGGGCCTTTTTGGCGGTCTTTGCGGGAAAGCGCGAGGTGCGGGATGGGGCCCGCAGGGCCGGCCGTCCCCCATAGGGGAAGGCCGTAGGGGGCGAAGCCCCCAGCCCCGGCGAAGCCGGGGCGCCCTGCGGGCCCTGACCCCGGACCCTGCTGAAACCTACCGCAGCAGCAGGCGGGTCCCCACCAGGCGTTCCCAGGTGCGGGGACCCACGATGCCATCGGCGGTGAGGCCGAAGAGCCGCTGGAAGGCCTGCACGGCGTTTTCCGTCGCGGGTCCGTAGATGCCATCCACGGCAACACGGGGCAGCGGATAGGCACGGGCCAGGGTATTCAGGTACTCCTGCACCACCCGGACATTATCCCCGCGGCTGCCGCTTCTCAATGGGGTGCCGGGGTAGGTGACAGCCAGACCGGTGGTTTGGGTGATACCGAGGAAGCGCTCGTACAGGGCATTCCAGGTGGCGGGGCCAATGATGCCATCCACGGTAAGGCCCTGCATCTTTTGGAAGGCGCGCACGGCGTTTTCGGTGGCCGGGCCATAGGAGCCATCGATGGTGATGGGCGGGATCTCATCATCGTACAGGGCAATGACCCGCAGGAAGTACTGCGCCAGGCGCACCGTTTCTCCGCTGCTGCCCCGGCGCAGGGTGCTGCTGGGACGCTCGGCCGGCAGGGGAATATCCTCGCCGCCCAGCTCCGCCAGGCGCATGACCGCTACATAGATATAGGCGATCTTATTCCAGGTGGCGGGGCCGACAATACCATCGGGGGTCAGATTGAAGATGCGCTGGAAGGCCCACACCGAACGCTGCATTTCGGCATTGTAGGTATCGCCGCTGGTGGTGCTGATGGCGGGAATGGCCGGATAATTGCGGCGGATGCGGTTGAGCCAGGTGCGGATGGTGCGGACATCCTCTCCGCGGCTGCCGATGGTAAGCGGCGAACCCGGATAAGAGGAGGTGATGCGGCGCTGTACCGTGGCGGTATCAATGACGATGTCGTCGCCGTAGTAATAACGCAGAATGCCCAGCGGCGTGTAGCCGTTATTGGCCAGGGCAACGGTACCCCACTGGGAAAGTCCCCCGCAGGTGACGGTGGTGCCATTGCAGTACTGTGCAAAGATGGGATTGACCGCGCCGCGGCGGCGGATGTACTGATCGAATAGTTCATCCACCAGGCGGCTGATATTGGTAAAGATATTGCGCCCGTAGACGAAGTACTGGTCGTAGGCGGTATTATTGGTGATATTGAAATTGTAGCCGCGGCTGGGGTACCATTCGGTAAAAATGCGGTTCTGGGCAAAGGTGATCTGCGCCAGGATATTGGCCCGCAGGGCGGCCTCCGGCCAGGTGGGATAGATCTCGCTGGAGGCGACATTCTTGATGTAATCCCGGAAGCTGACAGTGACATTGCGGGCGGAGGTATCATTGGGAGCCCCCAGGTGCACGGTGATGTATTCCGGCACATATACCTGCGAAGCGGCCCGGGGGCCGGTCAACGCCTCGGCGGCGCGGGTGTTGCCGCTCTCTTCCGCCAGGTTGCGGGTGACAGGCGGGACGGTGAGCTCATCGTCATTATCACTCTCATCGTCCTCCCCGGCTGCCGCCAGAACCGGGATAGCGCGGGGCAGGGCCAACTCCCGCGCATCGGGCAGAGCCGCCAGATCGGCGGCAGATGGCTCCGCTTCGGGCAAATTCGCGGTGGGGGCTGGTTCGGGCCCGCCGGAACGGCGGGCACACGGGCTTCGCCCGTGTCGGCGGCTTCGCCGCCGGGCCTGCGGCCCGGCTCCGCCCCCTGCAGGGATCCTGGCGGCTGGTCATCCTCCTGCGGACTTTGGGCAAAGCGGCCGGTCTGCCCGCTTTTCAGCGGGTCCCCCGGCTCCCCAATGGTCTCCTCCGGCGTATTGGTCATGCTCTTCCCCCCCTCGCAGGGGACCATCTCTACCGTTTGCAGCGACTGCTGCCCGGCAAAGACCTGAATCCCCGTCAGGCGCACCGGCACATAGCCCTCCGCCCGAATATCGGCGTGATAGATGCTGTACGGCCGGCCGTCATTTCCCGGGCTTTGGCTCCAGGAAAGGGGCGGAGCGGTGACACACAGCACATGGGTACGGCCGCTTTGGTCGGTGGTCAGGCGGGTATTGCGCCCGGTGATGGGATCGGTGACAAGGACACTGGCCCCCTGCACCGGCAGCGCGCTGCGGGCAGTGGAAAGCTGAAAAATAAGGGTGGCATCACAGATCATTGGTTTTCCTCCCTTTCGGCCTGCCCCAGTCCGCCAGGCGGGCGGGCACCCCGGCGCGTGGGGAGGGCCGCCGCAGAGAAGCGGAGGAACGGCCCAGCCATAGCAGAGGGGTGCCCGCCCGGATTCCCTGCGGGGAGCGGGCAGATCTAATAAAATGCGGTGTTTCATGCTATGCGGCAGCAAAACAAATTGCCAATGGTCCCTCTATCTTGTATAATGATGGTATCGACAAAAAGTGACAGGGGGCAAAAAAATGGTCATCCGGCGGTACCTGGCCATCGGCGCGGCAGCGCTGACCGTGGGGCTTGCGGTATTCCTGCGGGCAGGCGGCACAGCACTGGCTGTTTTGCTGGGGCTTTGCCTTGCCCTGGGGCTCATCAAAGCCCTGCGCCCGCTGTGGCGGCCCCTGCTGTGCGGGCTGCTGGCCGCAGCACTGATGGGCGGCCTTTACGCCTGGCGGTATACCGCCGCGGAGCAACTGACCGGCTGCGAATTGTCCTTCACCGGGACGGTGCTGGAGGTAAGCCCCTACACCGCCCACCGCAGCACGGTTTATGCCAGGGTGGGCGGGCAGCACCGTGTCATCGACCTGACCGCCTACCTGCCGGAGGAGGAGACCCCATTGGCCGGGGAACGCATTGCCGGCACACTGACCATTACCGGGGCGGAAAGCGAGGGAGACACCCTGCTGCTTTCCGGCGGGATAGCCCTGACCGCCCGCCAGCGGACGACCGAACCAACCGAGGGTTTTTCCCCGCTGGGGTGGCTGCTGCGGCTGCGCCGCCAAACCATCGAACAACTAAATGCATTTGGCGAGGGCGAAAGCGCCGCTTTGGTCACCGCTATGCTGACAGCCGATACCGCTGACCTGCCGGCTGGGCTGCGCACCGCCCTTTCTAGGGCGGGCATCAGTCACCTGCTGGCGGTTTCGGGGCTGCATCTTTCCATTCTGCTGGCGGTATGCGGTAAACTGGGCGACCTGCTGCTGTGGAGCCGTAAAAGGAAAGCCCTTTACAGCGGACTGTGCTGTCTTACCATGATCGTTTTGGCTGGGTTTAGCGCCAGCGTGCTGCGTGCCGCCCTGATGGCCGGCTTGGCACTGGGCGCGCCCCTGCGGGGCCGCCGGGGCGATGGCCTGACCGGACTGGGCTTTGCGGCAGCGATTCTGCTGCTGTGCAACCCCGCCGCCGTGTGGGAGCTGAGCTTTCTGCTCTCCTGCGGGGCTACCCTGGGTATCCTGCTGCTGGCCCGGCCATTGGCCCGCCTGTGGCCTGCCGCCCGCCGCAGCCGGTGGGGCAGCCTGCTGTGGGAAAGCGCCTGCGTTTCACTGGCGGCGCAGCTGGGCACCCTGACCATCACGGCGCTCAGCTTCGGCTATCTGCCCGCATACAGCCTGCTTAGCAACCTGCTGGTGCTGCCGCTGGTGTATGGCGTCATGGTGTTCGCCTTTCTCACCCTCCCCTGCCTGCTGCTGGGTGTGGGGGTCTATCCCTTTACCGTTGCCAGGTGCTTTGCGGGCGGCATAGCGGCCTTGGCCCGCGGTATCGCCGGGCTGCCCGGCGCGGTGCTGCCCTGTGTGGCTCCTTGGCAATGGACTGTGCCGGCTATTTTCGCGGTACTGCTGCTGGCAGCCGCGCTGCTGCGCACCAAACGGGCCCGACTGCGTCTGCTGCTTTTGGGATGCGCCGCTGGAATCGTACTGCTGGGCAGTGCCCTAACCCTGCAAAGCGCCCTGACCCTAACCACCGATGCCGCCACCGGCAGCGTCCTAGTACAAAAGAATGGCGAAGGCCTGCTGATCAGCGGGGTGCAGGATGGTTACGAGCTCCAGATGCTGGGGCGGTTTTTGCAGCGGTGCGGCAGCCCGCGCATCACGGTGCTGGTACAGCCGGAGGAACAGCATGACCTTTCCGCCGAGCTGCGCCTTGCCCGCCTGCTGGAGCCGGAGCTGATGCTGTGCAGCGAGGAAACGGCGCTTTTGGGCGAAGGACAGCTCCCGGAAAATGTCATCCTGCTGCCGAATTATGATACAGCTCGTAATATATTGTCTGATTATACACTTTATAGCCTGGACGGCGTAGGAACAGTATTGCAATTCGACACGCAAAAAGTGCTGAAATGTTGGGCAGGCTATGATATAATAACCGCAGAGGACATCCCCGCCGATATCACCGCCGTGATAGACCGGGAGGGCCGCCTGTGGCTGGCCCCCGGCTGCCGCTGGCGGCTGTACCGGGGCGGAGAGCTGACCATCACCCTGCCAAAGGAGGACGCTGCCCTGTGATCTTTCCCGATCTGCGCGCGCTGGATACCCATATCAAGGCCGGAGCCCTGCTGCCGGTCTATCTGCTGTACGGCGAGGAAAACCGGCAGATCGAAGCGGCACGGGACCGGCTGGTGAAAACCATCGTACCGGAGGGGGACAGCATGAACCTGCTGCGCTGCGACGGCAGCGGCGGCGAGGTAGACTGGGACGGCATTGCCGACCTGCTATGGTCGATGAGCTTTACCCCCGGGCGCAAGTGCGCCGTGGTGGATGACCTAAATCCCTCCGGCCTGGGCAGCACCGGCATGAGCAAGCTCTCGGAGCTGCTGGCCCAACCGACGGAGGACGGGGTGCTGATCCTAACGGTACGGGGCAGCGCCAGGCAATTTGCCAAAAAGGAAGCGGCGGCCACCAAGCTGCTGAACCTGTGCGATAAGGCGGGCGGCGTGTGCCGCTTTGCCTCCATGACCCGCGGCGATGTAGGGAAATTCGCGCGGCAGACCGCGCTGCGGCTGGGCTGCGTACTGGAACCGGAGGAAGCCGCCCTGCTGGCGGATTATTGCAATCTGGACAGCCTGCGGCTGCGGCAGGAGGTGGAAAAGCTGGCGGCCTACCACGGCTACACCGGCAAGATCCTCAAGGAGGACATCGAGGCGCTGGTGGCCCCTACCGTGGATGCGAATGTATTCCAGCTGGGGGATAAGGTGCTGCGCGGGGATTTTAACGGGGCTATGGCAATCGTGGATGATCTGCTCTTTTTGCAGGAGCGGCCGGAAAGTATTCTCACCATTCTTACCATGTCCTTTGTGGATTACTACCGGGCGGCCGCGGTACGCCGGGCCGGAGTAGCAGATGCCACCGCCCGCAAGGAGCTGGGCTACGGCGGCAGCTACCGCTTTACCAAAGCACTGGAGCAATGCGGTCGGCTGAGCCGCCCCGCATTGGAAGGCTCGCTGGAGATTCTGGCGGATGCTGATGCCCGCATGAAGCAAAGCGCTGCCGATGGCCGCACCGTACTGGAGGTCACCATTCTGCGGCTGATAGAACTGCTGCGGAGGGAACGGGCATGAAGCGGCGGTTGAAGTATCCTCTTATCGTGGAGGGAAAATACGATAAAGCGACCCTCAGCAATCTGGTGGAGGGGGAGATCCTCCTCACCGACGGCTTTCACATCTACAAAAACAAAGAAATGCTTTCGCTTCTCCGGCAGCTGGCCCAAAACGGCCCGGTGGCGGTACTGACCGACAGCGACCGGGCAGGCTTTTCCATCCGGGGGCACCTGGCCGGGGCCATTCCTCCGGAGCGGCTGATCCAGGTATATATCCCCGAAATATACGGCAAGGAGCGGCGTAAGACAGCCCCCAGTGCCGAGGGCAAGCTGGGGGTAGAGGGCATGCCGCCCGAAATATTGCTGAACATTTTGGAACAGGCCGGGCTGCTGGAGGATAGCGAAGTCTCCTGCCCTGCCGCCATTACCAAGGCCGACCTGTACCGGCTGGGCCTGAGCGGCGGACCGGGCAGCGCCGAAAAGCGCCGGGCCCTGTGCCGTAAACTTAATTTACCACAGGGGCTAAGCGCCAACGCCCTGCCGGGCGTGCTGGCCCGGTTGGTCAGCCCGGAGGAATTGGAAACGCTTGCGGCTGGCCTGTAACGCTCCCGCGGGCAATTGATTTTTGAATTTTCGCGGGAATCCGGTTTGGGGCGCCCCGGAGCCAGGATCCTGCATCCACCATACCAAGGAAAGGAGGCTGCTGCCATGCAGCTTACATCGCTGGGGTTTTTGTTTGTATTGCTGCCGGTCGGCGGCCTCATCTACTATTTCCTGCGCGGGGCCGGTCGGCGGCAGTTCCTGCTGGGGTATTCCCTGCTTTTTGTGGGGCTGCTTTCCCCATTGTGCCTGCTGTTGCTGCTGGCCGTTATGGTACCGGATTACCTGCTGGCCCAGTATATCGCCATGGCTCACCCACGGGCCCGGTCCATCCTGCTGGGCTGCGTCATCAAGGACATCTCTCTGGCAGTGGTCTGCTCTATCCTTACCGAACTGGATAAGCTCATCCTCCCGGTGGGTATTTCCATCGCCGCCTTCACCTCGGTGGGCTACCTCATCGACCTGTACCACGGTGAATGTGACCCCATCGATGATCCCATCCGCTACGGGGTATTCTGCAGCTTCTTCGGAAAGCTGTATATCGGTCCCATCGTTTCGGCGCAGCAGTTCGTCCCCCAGCTGGATGATCCCCAAATGACCGCCGAGGGCATTACCCGGGGAATGGTACAGTATCTGCGGGGCCTCGCCAAGATCGTCACTCTGGCCGGTTCCCTGCAGGAGCTCATCACCCAGTGGGAAACGCTGCTTTCGCTGGAGGTCACCATCCTGGGCACCTGGCTGCATGTCTTGTGCTACATCTTCTACATCTACTTTACCCTTTCCGGTTACAGCGATATGGCCCGGGGCACCGGCGCCGTCTTTGGGCTGGATCTGCCGGAAAACTTCCACCACCCGCTGCAAAGCTCCTCGGTGGCGGATTTCTTTGGCCGGTTCAATATCTCCGCCAATCGCTTTGTGCGCAAGTATGTTTACCAGGCGCTGGGCGCGGAGGATAACGGTCCCCTTTCCACCTCGGTCAATATTCTGCTCATCACTATGCTGATGGGCCTGTGGTATGGTATCAACCTGAATTACCTGGTGTGGGGCGCCTTTTTGGGGCTGTTCATCATCTTCGAGGTGCTGTACATCGAGCGCCATGTGGAAAAGATCCCACCCTACCTGTGCCGGATGTATACCTTCATTGCCATACTCATTTCCTTCTGCTGGTACTGCGGCGATAGCCTGGCGGCTTCGGCCGCTTCCCTGCGGGTGATGCTGGGGCTGGGCGGGGCCGCTGCCGCCAACCAAAGCTGCCTGTACCTTTTGCAGACCCACTGGCTGCTGCTAGCCGCCAGCGTGTTCCTATGCAGCGGCGCGGTAAGCCCGCTGCTGGCCCGCTTTACCCGGCGCTGGCCCACTGCCGCCCACACTGCCACCCTGGTGTGGAACCTTATCCTGCTGGCCACCTCGCTGGCCTTCCTGCTGTAAGGCCGGCTCACTGCCATTAAGTGCTGCCGCACTGTTATTCCCCTTCAAAAATTTCCGCAAGGAACAGGATCGGGCCGCAGGTCGCCCGCCGTCCCGGCGGGCACACGGGCTGCGCCCGTGTCGGCGGCTCCGCCGCCGGGCCTGCGGCCCGCGCTCTTCCCTTGCAAAAACCAATCCCACTCTGCCAAAAGGAGGCTGCTGCCAAAATGAACCGCTATCGCATCATTGCCCTCATTTATGCCGTGCTGCTGTTCGGCGGCCTGCTGGGCAGCCTGTTCCTTACCGGGCACTTTGCCGGTGATTATACTGCCGCAGAAGGTACCCCGGGTGCGCGGACTGAAACCGCCCTGCGGCAGAACCTGCCGCTGCGGGATGCCCTAAAGCGCTGGAAAACCACCCTGCTGATGCTGGGCGGTGTGCAGGAGCTGGACGGCATCTACTTTACCGGGGAAGGCCTTATTGAGAACCTGACCGTGACCGATGAAGCATTGGGAGAAAAAAACCTCGCTGCCCTGCAGGACTACTGCCGAGAAGCGGAGCCCTACACTGTGCTGCTGCCCAGTGCCTGTGCCATCAGCAGTCAATTGCTGCCGGAAGCCGCCCTGCTGTTTGACCAGGAGACCTGGCTGCAAAATGCCGCCGCGGCGCTCTCTCCCCTGTGCCGGGAGGTGCTGAACGCCTACCCGCTTTTGGAGGAAAATGGAGATAGCAGACTGTTCTACCGCACCGATTCCCGCCCCACCCAGCTGACCGGCTACCTGCTGTATCAGGCACTGGGCCAGGCGCTGGATTACTTCCCCTATGCAAAGGACAGCTTTAGCAATACGCCGCTGCGGTATGACTGCACCGGCGACCTGTATGCCCGCTGGAGCTACGATAAGGTCCGGGCGGATGTGGTAACGGCGCTGCTGCCGCTGGAGGATAGCCGCAGCTACACCATCACCCACACCGCCGCTGATGGCACTGTGACCCGGTGGAATACCCTGTACCCGCTGGAAGGCACCGCGGGGATAGATTGTATTTTGGGCGGGCCGGCTGCTATCATTGCCGTAACGGCTGAAGGCAGCATTCCCCGCAGCTTGCTGGTTCTGGGGGATGAAAATGCCCTGTGTGTGATCCCGTACCTGGCGCTGCACTATGACCGCATCACCTATGTGGATGTGACCCGGTGCAGTGATGAGCTGCTCTCTGCCACAGCCGGGGCCGAATACGACCGGACCCTGCTGCTGTACGGTGCGCCTACCCTGTTGAATGACGACCTGACCGTCGGCCTGGCCGCCCTGACGCCAAACTGAAATAGTGGTTTCTCTCCGCTTCCTTTCGGGGGCGGAGATATTTTTCTCTTGCGGAAGGCGGGCGCGGCGCGCCTATAACGCGAACAAATGTTTCATGTGAAACATTTTGCCGGGTGAAAAAGAAACCCGAAGCCTGCAAAAGCTCCGGGGAACTGGTAGTTATTTGTGGTACTTGGCACCGGCATTGATGGAGCAGGCACGGTAAAGCTGCTCGCAGAGGAGCACCCGGGCCAGCTGATGCGGAAAGGTAAGCCGAGAAAAGCTGATCTTCCGGGCAGCGGCCGCCTTTACCTGGGGGGAAAGACCAAAGCTGCCGCCGATGATAAAGCTCAGGCAGCCGCTTTTTTGGGCGGAAGAGGAAATGAGCTGCGCCAGCTGCGGAGAGGATAGCATCTCTCCTTCGATGCAGAGGGGGAAAATAAGGCCGGCGGCTTTTTTGAGGATACGGTTTCCCTCCTCCTCCAGGCCGCGGGCGATTTCGGCCTCGGAGGGATTATCAGGCAAGCGATATTCCTCCAGCTCGATGATCTCGAACCGGCAGTAGGCGCCCAGCCGTTTTTGATATTCGGCGATGCCCTGCCGCATCCAATCCTCCTTCACTTTGCCGATGGCGATTATTTGAATTTTTATCATAATATTCCCTCCTTATGGTAGGCAGGGCATTGGGTAATGCCCTTAAGCTTTGCCGTCCCGCGTTCATCTCAAAAATGGTTCATGGGCTTACAGGCGTTCCATACGGTGACACAGACGGTTGACGGCAGCGGAGGGGCGGCTGCCCTAACGCTTCGGCGATGCCCTGCCGCATCCAAGCCTCCTTCACTTTGCCGATGGCAATAACCTGTATTTTCAGCATTCTACTTCCTCCTCAAGCACGGAGCATTGGATTGGGGCGGATCCGCGGTGCAGACCGACGGTGACGCTTCCGTTGCGATGGTCTGTATTTACAGTATCTCCTTAGAAGCGGATCATCTGACCGGGGCAATCCCGCGGGGCGATCCACAGGCGGTAGTCCCGGTCCGGCTGCATTCCCGCGGCGGAAAGGGCCGCTTCGGCATTGCTGCGGGCGAGGGCCGGGGTATTGCTTTCCCGGCTTAAATGTGCCAACACAAAGTGAGATGTACCGCATTTGGCCAGTTCCGTTACGGTGCGGGCCGCCTCGGCATTGGAAAGGTGGCCGTACTCCGAGCGGATGCGCTGTTTGAGATAGTAGGGATAGCCGCAATTGAGAAGGACGGAGTCCTCGTAATTGGACTCCAGCACGGCGAGGTGGCAGCCTCGCAGGTGCTCCCACACTGTGGGGGTAACAAGGCCCAGATCGGTAACGAAGCCGATGGTGCGGCTGCCGGCCGTGATGCGGAAGCCGCAGGAATCGGAGGCATCATGTTGGGTGGCGAAGGGCTGCACCTGCATTCCGGCCACCTCCTGTATCTCCTCCAGCGGGAGCAGACGGGTAGTCGGTTCCACCATAGCTGCCAAGCGTTCCAGCGTACCAGCGGTGGCATAGACCGGGAGCTTGAGCTGCTTGGCCAGCACCCGCAGGCCGGCCACATGGTCGGCGTGATCGTGGGTGATGAGGATACCGCGCAGGCCGGCGGGATCGATGCCGGCATCGCACAGCTCTGTGCGGATGCGGCGGGCGGAGATGCCTGCATCAATGAGCAGGCTGCCCTGGCCTTCGCCGGCGGAAAGGTAGTAGCTATTGCCGCTGCTGCCGCTGGAAAGCGGATAAAATGTTACCATGCTGTCACCTCGGGGGAATGGGTAGGATGAGGGCGGCGCGCCCCACCGGACGGCGGAGGGGCGGCCGGGGGCTTGGGCCGGCACGAGCCGGAAAGGCGGGGCGCGCCGCCCGGGGGGGGCGCGGGCTGCTGTTCCTCTCCACGACGCCGCCCGGGGGGCTCCCGGCCAAAAGAAGGGGACCGGAGCAGAACAGTACTCCGGCCCGGTAAAAATAAGCTTACGGTCTTAGGCCTGCTCGGAAAGGGGCTGATCCGGCAGGGTGATATAGTGAAGATCTGCGCCGATGCCGGCGAACTTTTCCACTACATTCTCGTACCCACGCTCGATATGC
Source organism: uncultured Oscillospiraceae bacterium (assembly GCA_900547385.1). GTDB lineage: Bacteria > Bacillota > Clostridia > Oscillospirales > Ruminococcaceae > Angelakisella. The sequence continues at coordinate 14,786 of URGQ01000029.1, forward strand.
AGGGTATCTTCAATCTCGGTAGTGCCCTTGGCCATCAGTCCAGCGATAATGACCGCCGCCCCACCGCGCAGATCGCACGCTTTGACCGGCGCGCCCCGCAAGCCCTTCACTCCTTCGATGACGGCAACTTTGCCATCCACGGTGATACGGGCGCCCATGCGCACCAGCTGCTCGGTGTAGCGGAAGCGGTTATCCCACACGCCCTCGGTGATGATGCTTGTCCCCTCGGCGCAGGTGAGCATGGCGGCCATCTGGGGCTGCATATCGGTGGGAAAGCCGGGATGCGGCATGGTTTTGAGATTGATGCGGCGGAGCTCCCCGGTACGGACGACCCGGACCCAGTCATCTCCTTCGGTGATGGTGGCGCCGGCCTCCCGCAGCTTGACGGTAATGGGCTCCAGGTGCTTGGGAATAACATTCTTAACAAGGACATCCCCGCCGACGGCTGCGGCCGCCGCCATATAGGTCCCGGCTTCAATTTGATCGGGGATGATGCTGTAATCGGTGCCGTGCAGCACATCCACCCCGCGGATTTTGATGACATCGGTACCGGCGCCGCGGATATCGGCGCCCATGGAATTGAGAAAGTTGGCAAGGTCTACAATGTGGGGTTCTTTGGCAACATTCTCCAACACGGTCATACCGCTGGCCTTCACGGCGGCCAGCATGACATTGATGGTGGCGCCGACCGAAACCTGATCGAAGTAGATGTGCGCCCCTTGCAGGCCCTCGGTATCAGCGTAGATGAGACCGTTTTCGATGCGGATCTCGGCACCCAGCAGCTCGAAGCCCTTGATGTGCTGATCGATGGGACGAACGCCGAAATTGCACCCGCCGGGCATGGAAACACAGGCCTGGCCAAAACGCCCCAGCAGCGAGCCGATGAAATAATAGCTGGCGCGCATATGCTTGGAAAGCTCGTAGGGGACGGTGGATTCGGTGAGGGTGGAAGTATCGATAATAGCCGAAGTGCGGCTGAGCTTTTCCACTGTGGCGCCCATGGCGCGCAGCATACTGAACAGCAGCTCGGTATCATGGATATCGGGGACATTTTCCAGCACACAGCGGCCGCGGGCCAGCACGGTAGCGGGAATAATGGCAACGGCGGCATTTTTCGCGCCGCCGGCGGAAACTTCTCCGTAGAGCTGTTCCGCGCCGTTGACAATGAGTTTCTTCATTGGGCGATCCTCGTTATTTTCTATATTTTTTATATCATGCATTTTACCTTCGCTTAACAAGAGCACATACGGTTTTTGCGGGCATAAATACCGCCCGACATTGCGCGTCGCGTTGACAGGCGCCAGCCTGCCTACCGCTCCGCGCTTCCTCTGGCGCCATTTCTCCCGCGCAAAAACTCCGCAGGACTTTTCGGCGAGAGAAAACCGGATGATGACAAGGAAGAGGACGCCGGCATACTGGCGTATGCTGCTGCGGGGTCCCCGCAAGGTCGTAAGACCTCGTGGGGAGAGGCGGAGCGACGAAGCGTTGGAGGGGTGCCTATTCCGTAGGAATAGCGCCCCGACATGAAGCGCAGTCCGCGACGACGAGATGACGCAGTCAGCACCGATTTTCGCTGCCGAAAAGCGTGTGTGTCCTTGTTAAACGAAGGTATCGAGATCAGACAAAAAACTGGACGAAAAGGAGACCCGGCCATGAATCGATCCTCACTGAAAAGCAGCATATTTCTCATCACCTATGGCATTGTGCTGTACCTGGTGCTGTCCCACATCGGGCTGGTGGCAGGGGCCGGCAGCTACATCATGACGGTGTTGCGGCCGGTCATTATTGGGGTGGTCATGGCTTATGTCATCAACCTGCTGATGCGTCCAATGGAAACCAAATGGCTGGCCGGACTGTGGCGCCGCTGCCCCCGCCTGGCACGCGGCAAGCGGGGCCTATGTATCGTCCTTTCCATCCTGGGTGTGCTGGCCATCATTACGGCCCTGTGCCTGTTCATCCTGCCGCAGGTAGGGGAAAGCCTGCTGAGCCTGGCCAACAGCATTCCCGGTTATCTCGCCGATGCCGGTGACTTCTTCAACGGGCTGGAAAGCCGGCTGGATATGGAAAACGAGATCATCAGCTACCTGTGGAAGCAGGGGGAAGAGCTGATCAATCAGTCCGGTACCCTCATCAAGAACTTTGTTGGAAGCGCGGCGACTTGGCTGCTTTCCTTCGTCACCGGCCTGGCCAGCGGCATCATCAATGGCTTTTTGGGAATCATTTTCGCCATCTACATTCTGGCGGATAAGGAGCATCTCAACTACATCTACCACCGGCTGCTGCGTGCCCTTTTCAAGGACAGCGTGCGGGAGCGGATCGAGTACATCGTCCGCAAGATCGATCGGGCGTTCGGCGGGTTTATTTCTGGGCAGCTCATCGAAGCGTGCATCCTGGGGAGCCTGTGCTTCGTCGGGCTTACCATCGTGGGGCTTTTTGTGGGCGGGATGCCCTATGCACTGCTCATCAGCGTGCTGGTGGGCGCCACCAGTATCATTCCCATTCTGGGCGCTTACCTCAGTGCCATTCCTTCGGCGCTGCTCATTCTGCTCATCAGTCCGGTAAAGGCGCTGATTTTTGTCATTTTCCTCGTCGTTTTGCAGCAGTTTGAGGGCAATGTGATCTACCCCCGTGTGGTGGGCGGTTCCATCGGCATTGGCGGGATGTGGGTGCTGCTGGCCCTAACGGTGGGCGGCAACCTGATGGGCATTACCGGCATGGTGCTGGGGATCCCGGCCTTTGCGGTGATTTATGCCCTGGTGAAGGAATTCTGCGATAAACGCATTGCCGCGAAGGACGCGGCGGCCAAAGCGGCTGCCCCGACGGCGGAGACGGAAAAATCCGCGGAGGGCTGAGCCGGCAAGTGAATACAGCACCGGAGGGGCCTGTGGGTCTCTCCGGTGTTTTGGCGTTTTTGAAAGCCGGCGGGGTGGCAGGGATGGGTGGGCCGCAGGCCCGGCGGCGCAGCCGCCGCAGCGGGCGGAGCCCGCTGAAACCGTCCGGAGGACGGTTTGGC
>URGQ01000030.1 GCA_900547385.1 uncultured Oscillospiraceae bacterium
GCCCTGCGGGCGGCTTTCCTTCTCCGCTAACTTGCGGCTTTCTCCCCGCGGGGTACCGCACAGGCCAAAAGCCCTCCCTCCCCGCCGGTCCGCGGCCCTGCGGCGGCCTGCGGCCGCCCAGCACCCCACCTGGCCAAAAAGAAAATTTGTTCGCACCGCTTGACCGGTGCCCAAAATGTTGGTACAATGTACTTGGTAAACTACGAGATATGGGGGAACTGCCATGGCAGCAAAAGCAAAAAAGGAATACGGCAATGAGAGTATTTCCACCCTGAAGGGCGCCGACCGCGTCCGGAAGCGTCCCGGCGTCATCTTTGGCTCCGATGGTCTGGAGGGCTGCGAACACTCGGTATTCGAGATCCTCTCCAATGCCATCGATGAAGCCCGGCAGGGCTACGGCAAAAAGATCATCACCACCCGCTATGCCGATGGCAGCGTGGAGGTACAGGATTTTGGCCGCGGCTGCCCGGTGGATTATAACCCCAAGGAACAGCGCTACAATTGGGAGCTGGTTTTCTGCGAGCTGTATGCCGGCGGCAAGTACGATGGCACCGGCGACGGCAACTACGAGTACGCCCTCGGTCTAAACGGTCTTGGCTCCTGCGCCACCCAGTATTCCTCGGAATACATGGATGTGGAGGTGCTGCGGGACGGCAAGCGCTATAATCTCCATTTTGAAAAAGGCGAAAATATCGGCGGACTGAAAGCCGAGCCCTATACTGGCCGCCAGACCGGCACCCGCATCCGCTGGAAGCCCGATCTTGAGGTATTCACCGATATCGCCATCCCGCGGGAGTACTACACCGATGTCCTCAAGCGGCAGGCGGTGGTCAACCCCGGCGTGGAATTCCTGCTGCGGGACCAGCAGGAGAAGGGCTTTGCCGAGGAGACCTTCTGCTACCAGAACGGCATCCGGGATTACTGCGAGGAGCTGGCGGGGGAGAACCCCCTCACCCCCGTGCAGTACTGGACAGGGGAGCGCACCGGCCGCGACCGCGAGGATAAGGAGGATTACCGGGTCAAGCTGGGGGTCGCCCTCTGCTTCTCCAACCGGGTCAATATCACCGAGTACTACCACAATTCCAGCTTCCTGGAGCACGGCGGCTCCCCGGAGCGTGCCGTTAAGGTAGCGCTGGTCAATCAGATCGACGCCTGGCTCAAAAATAACAATAAATACCTCAAGAATGAAAGCAAGATCAGCTTCCAGGATGTGCAGGACTGTCTGGTGCTGGTGTCCTCCAGCTTCTCTACCCAAACCTCCTACGAAAACCAGACCAAAAAATCCATCACCAATCAGTTCATCTACGAGTGCATGACCGAGTTTCTCAAGCACCAGATGGAGGTCTATTTCATCGAAAATCCCGATGACGCCGCCAAGATCGGTGAGCAGGTGCTCATCAACAAGCGCAGCCGCGAAAATGCCGAAAAGACCCGCCTCAACCTCAAGAAAAAGCTGGCCGGCAGCATCGATCTGGCCAACCGGGTGGAAAAATTCGTGGACTGCCGCAGCCGGGATACCTCCCGCCGGGAAATCTACATCGTGGAGGGCGATTCGGCCCTGGGCAGCTGCAAAATGGGCCGCGACAGTGAATATCAGGCCATCATGCCGGTCCGCGGCAAGATCCTCAACTGCCTCAAGGCCGATTATGTCCGCATCTTTAAGAGCGATATCATCACCGATGTACTGAAGGTGCTGGGCTGCGGCGTGGAGGTCTCCGCCAAGACCAATAAGGAGCTCAATTCCTTTTCGCTGGAAAACCTGCGCTGGAACAAGATCGTCATCTGCACCGATGCCGATGTGGATGGCTTCCAGATCCGTACGCTGATCCTCACCATGCTGTACCGTCTTACTCCCACCCTCATCAATGAGGGCTATGTCTACATTGCGGAATCCCCGCTTTACGAGATCACCGCGAAAAACGATACCTACTTTGCTTACAGCGATGCCGAAAAGGCCAAGATCTGCCGTGACCTGGATGCCGCCAAGACCAAGTATTCTCTCCAGCGCAGCAAGGGACTGGGCGAAAACGAGGCCGAAATGATGTGGCTGACCACCATGAACCCCGAAACCCGCAGGCTCATCCGGGTCACCCCCGCCGATGTGGAGGAGACCGCCAGGATGTTCGATCTGCTGCTGGGCGATAATCTGCAGGGCCGCAAGGATTACATTGCCGAAAACGGCAGCATGTACCTGGAGCTGGCCGATATCTCTTAAATCCCCCGAAAAGAAGGCGAAACAATGCAGGGCAAAACAGCGGAGATCATCTGTGTGGGCACCGAGCTGCTGATGGGCAGCACCCTGAATACCAATGCCACCGAGATCGCGGCGGCCCTGGCCGGAATTGGGCTCAACCTCTACCACAGCAGTGTGGTAGGGGATAACCCCGCACGCCTGGCCGAGGCGGTAAAGCTGGCCCTTTCCCGGGCCGATATCGTCATCACCACCGGCGGGCTGGGCCCAACCTACGATGACCTGACCAAGGAAACGGTGGCCGCCTGCATGGGCAAAAAGCTGGTGCTCCACCCGGAGTGCCTCAAAGAAATTGAGGAATACTTTGCCCGCGCTCACCGAAAAATGGCCCCCACCAATGAAAAACAGGCCTGGCTGCCGGAAGGCTGCACCGTACTGCGCAATCCCAATGGCACCGCCCCAGGCTGCTTGATGGAGACGGACGGCAAAAAGGTGGCGGTACTGCCCGGCCCGCCCCGGGAAATGCACCCCATGCTGCAAAATGAGCTGCTGCCGCGCCTAATGCAAAAGGACCAGCGCCTGGTGAGCCACGAGCTGCATTTTTACGGCATTGGGGAATCGGAGCTGGAGTATAAGCTGCACGACCTGATGGCGAAAAGCAAAAACCCCACCATAGCTCCCTACGCCGGCACCGGCGAGGTTAAGCTGCGTGTCACGGCCTCTCTGCCGGAGGGCGAGGACGCCGAAGCGCTGCTTCAGCCCGCGATAAAGAAAATACTGACCGCAGCCGGGGACTACTGCTATGGCATCGATGTGCCAGACCTGCAAACCGCTGCGGTACAGGCCCTGAGGAAAAAAGGCCTGACCGTCGCTGCCGCGGAAAGCTGCACCGGCGGCCTGGTGGCTGCCCGGCTCACCGAGGTCCCCGGGGCCTCCGCTGTCTTTGGCTGCGGCATTGTAAGCTACAACAACACCGTAAAAGCCGAGGTGCTGGGTGTTGACCCTGCCATTATAGAGCAGCACACCGCCGTGAGTGCCGAGACCGCCGCTGCCATGGCGGAAGCCGTTCGCAAAAAATCGGGAGCGGATATCGGCATTGGGGTGACTGGTAATGCCGGCCCCTCTGCCAGTGAGGGTCAGCCGGTCGGGCTGGTCTTTGTGGCAGTGGCCAGCGAGAAATACAGCCATGTCAGCCGCCTTTTCATCGACCGCCACGATGCCGACGCCCGGAATCTGATCCGGCATTTCGCGGCGCTCAAGGCTCTCTCGCTCATCCTGCGTGCGGCAGGGTATTACAAGGAGTAATTTTTGGCCGGTGCAGGATCCTGGCCATAGCCCGCCCTCCGCGTAAACCATAACATATCGTATAATCAAGTCTTGATATAACAAATAGACTAAAGGGAGGAAATAACTTGCCACCCAAAAAGAAAAAGGAACCGCAAATTGACCGCCGCGTGGTAAAGGGCGGCCATATCGAAGGCGCCGGACAGGTCGTCTCGCAGCCCATTACCGAAACGCTGCGGGAAAACTATATGCCCTATGCCATGAGCGTCATCGTCTCCCGCGCTATCCCGGAGATCGATGGCTTTAAGCCCGCGCACCGCAAACTTTTATACACTATGTATAAAATGGGCTTGCTTACCGGCGGCCGTATTAAATCCGCCAATGTGGTGGGCCAAACCATGCGGCTCAATCCCCACGGCGATGCCGCCATCTACGATACCATGGTGCGCCTGGCCCGCGGCAATGAGGCCCTGCTGGTCCCCTTTGTGGATAGCAAGGGCAACTTCGGCAAGGCCTACTCCCGCGATATGGCCTACGCCGCCTCCCGTTATACCGAGGTCAAGCTGGAAAAGATCTGCACCCAGCTCTTCGCTGATATTGATAAGGATACCGTCGATTTTGTGGATAACTACGACAGCACGGTAAAGGAGCCCACGCTGCTGCCGGTCACCTTCCCTTCGGTGCTGGTGAATAACAATACCGGTATCGCCGTCGGCATGGCCAGCAATATCTGCTCCTTCAATCTGGCCGAGGTCTGCGAAACGACGGCGGCGCTGATCCGCGACCCGGAGCACAATATCGCCGATACCCTCATCGCTCCCGATTTTCCCGGCGGCGGCATCCTGCTGTACGATAAAGCCGAACTGGATAAAATCTATTCCACCGGCCGGGGCAGCGTGCGGGTACGCAGCCGCTATCATTACGATAAATCCAACAACTGCCTCGAAATTACCGAAATTCCTCCCACGGCCACAGTGGAAGCCATTATGGATAAGATCGTGGATCTCATCAAGCTCGGGAAGATCCGCGAGATCAGCGATATGCGGGATGAGACCGATCTTGGCGGCCTCAAGCTCACCATCGACTGCAAGCGGGGCACCGATCCCGATAAGCTGATGCAGAAGCTTTTCCGCATGACGCCGCTGGAGGATAGCTTCAGCTGCAATTTCAATGTTCTCATCGCCGGCTCGCCCCGGGTGCTGGGCGTTCGGGAGCTGCTGGAGGAATGGACCGCCTTCCGCCGGGAATGTGTCCGCCGGGGCATCTATTTCGATCTGCAGCGCAAAAAGGAAAAGCTGCACCTCTTACAGGGGCTGAAAAAGATTCTGCTGGATATCGATAAGGCCGTCAAGATCGTGCGGGAAACCGAGGAGGAGGTTGAGGTCATCCCCAACCTGATGATCGGCTTCGGCATCGATGAAGTCCAGGCCGAATATGTGGCGGAAATCAAATTGCGCCACCTCAACCGGGAGTATATCCTCAAGCGCACCGAGGAGATCGAAAGCCTGACCGGTGAGATCGCCGAGATGGAGGATACCCTCAAGAGCCCTCGCAAGGTGGATACCATCATCGTCAATCAGCTGCGCGCCATCGCCAAGGAATACGGCGCCCCCCGTAAAACCGAGGTGCTGTACGAGGTGGAACAGACCGAGGAGGAACCGGTGGAGGAAGTACCGGATTATCCGGTGCGGGTCTTCTTCACGCGGGAGGGCTACTTTAAGAAGATCACCCCCCAGTCGCTGCGCATGAGCGGGGAACAGAAGCTCAAGGAGGGCGACGCCATCACCCAGGAGATGGATACCACCAATGCCGCCGAGCTGATGTTCTTTACCAACCTTGGCCAGGTGTATAAATCCCGCGTAGCAGAATTTGAGGATACTAAGGCCAGCGTGATGGGCGACTATGTGGCCAGTAAGCTGGGCATGGATACCGGCGAAGTGCCGGTCTATATGGCCCTGTTCACCAAATATGAGGGCTATATGCTGTTCATCTTCGAAAACGGCAAGGCCGCCAAGGTGGATATGGCCAGCTACGAGACCAAGACCCGCCGCAAAAAACTCACCGGGGCCTTCAGCACCAAATCTCCGTTGGTATATGCCGCCTACTTGCCGCAGGATACCGAGCTGTTGCTGCGCTCTTCAGCCTCCCGCATGCTCATCTTCCATACCGCTATGATCCTTTCCAAGGCCGCCCGGGATACCCAGGGCGTCCAGGTCATGACCCTTTCCAAGAAGGGGGCCCGCGTGGTGGAGGCCGCGCCCTATCAGCCCGGTATGGTGCCCAATGATCACCGCCTGCGCACCAAAAATCTGCCGGCCACCGGCGGCATTGTGCGGGATCTAGAAGTAGGGGAACAGCTCCAGCTTTGATTTTTTGAGTTTCTGCTGGGAGCGGGCACGCTCCCGCGGCAGCCCCCACCCCGGTTTTATGCAGCCGGCGGCTGTGGCCCCGCAGGGACCCGCCCTCCGGGCGGGCCTGGCCGGGCTCCGCCCGGCCTACGGCGCCTGCGGCGCCGCCCTGCGGGGCCCTTCCGGCCGGCTGCATAAAAGCCGCCCCGGCGGGCCATACTACCGGCGAGAAATTCCCGGAGGGCGTTTGCATGGCCGGGCGTTTCCCACACGCCCGGTCGGGAACAAGGCGCCACGGTGCTTTTTCTCCTCCGGGTCTTGTTTTTGCCCAAAAAAGGCTTGCATATCGCCGCGGTTTGTGGTATCATTTTGTAGTCGAATGATGCCCTGTACCGGACAGGGCGCAATTATGGAGGTAAAAAGATGACCACTCTCGCTATTATCGGCGCGATTGCCATGATCGTTGTCAGCATTCTTATTATCGTTGTGGTATCCCTGCAGGAGGGCAAGGGCGACGGCATTACCGCTCTGGCCGGTGTCAGCGCTTTCCTCAATGACAGCAATGACCGTTCTGCCAATGCCAAGCTTTCCAAGCTGACCAAGATCCTGGCTATCATTTTTGTTGTGATCACCCTGCTGGTTTACATCCTGCAGTAACAGTCGATCACCCACCGAAGAAGGACGCTGTTTGCAGATGCAGACGGCGTCTTGATTTTTATGGAGAAGAAGGGCCCGCGGAAAAATGCCGCCCATCTCCCTAGTTCTTAAAATAACCAACCGGGATGGTAGATTTGTTCACAATTTAACCGCTATAATGGTTACAGAATCCACGAAAGGAGGGCGATGCCCCATGAAACGAACGGTTTGGATGATGGCTGCTGTCGGCATCGTCCTGCTTGGCTTTGCCGCCTGCGGCAGCGCCGCCCCGGAATCTCCCGATGAAAACACGCTTTTTGCCGCAAATGGCCCCGCCCTTACCGTAGTGGAAAAGCAGCCCGACCAATATACCACCGACTCGGAGGACAAAACAGTTCCGCCGGAGCAGTCCCCCGACCTGCTGACCATGAACTCCCAGGAGGAGGAGGGCTTTGCCCTGTTTTACCCCCTGCTCAGCGAGACCCAGTTCCGCTGCCTGATGGATGAGGATGGTGTGGATTTCATCCCCAATCGGCTGGTCTCCTGCGAGGAGGGCGGCCTGGCCTATTACAGCACCGCCGCCGGCGACTTGGTGTACTGCACCGCTGATTTTTCCACAGTGAAAGCTGTCCTCTGCCAGCAGCGTGTCGGCCTTATCATAGATGCCCGTTGGTTGGATGCCGACCATCTGCTGTTCCTGCAGGGAAATGAGAATGAACAGGCCGTTTATCTGTTCCGCCCGGCGGAGGATATGGTGGAGCTGTTGTATCAGTCCCCGGAGGGCCGCCAGATCCTTGGCATCGAGCTGGATGAAAACGGCCAGCCGGTGTGTATCCTCTCCGCCCTGCCGCAGCTGGAGGAGTCCGACCCGACCCCTGCTCCTGAGGAAAACGGGACGGATAATACCAATTCCGGTACCAAATCCGATGAATCCTCCGGGGAGAACCCCGCTTCCAATGCGAAGGACTGGAGCAGTAGCCTGTGGGATGATGAAGAGAACAGCGAAAAATCCGAGTTGGGTGATGCCAATGCCGGGGAGGAGTCGGCGATTCCCACCGAAAAAGTAGAGCTGGATATGACCGCGGCCTCTCCGGAGCCGTAATTTCCCGAAAAATCCCGGCTTGCCGAATCCATTTGGCAGGCCGGATATTTGTATTTACAGCCGGTGCAGGGGCCTGGCCCGGTGCTCACTGCCCTTGGCAAACCCTGTGCAGAAGCCGAGTGGGCCCGCTGGGCCGGCGGCTCCGCCGCCGTAGGCGGGGCTGCGCCCCGCCTCTGCCCGCCCTGCCGGGCGGGCGCCCAGCGGGCCCTTCCTCCCGGCAGCCCCCGCCTGCTGCCGACCCCATTTTTACAGACCCGAAAGGAGATCTCTACCATGTCATTCTTTCCCCGCCTTATCATCGCCCTCCGCAAACCGGTCGTTATGGCCGTCAAAAAGCCCACCCCCCTTACCTACATCGGGGCCGGGCGGCTGCGCCAGGCGGCGGAGCTGCTGCGGCAGACCGGCAGCCACCGGGTGCTGGTGATGACCACCCCCGGCATGATGCGCCGCGGCCAGCTGGATCAAACCCTTTCGGAGCTCAAAGAAAACGGGATGGAAACGGTGGTTTTTGACCGTGTCAGCCCCGACCCCACCTTTGGGGTGGTGGAGGAGGCCGTAAGCTGTGCCGCCGGCTGTGATGCCATCTTGGCGGTGGGCGGCGGCTCGGTGCTGGATGCCGCTAAAACCGCGGCAGCAGCCATTGCCAACCATAAGCCCGCCGAAAAGCTGGTCGGCACCCTAAAGGTGAAAAAGCAGCCGATGCCGCTCATTGCGGTTCCCACCACGGCCGGCACCGGCAGCGAGACCACCATCGCCGCCGTCATCAGTGGGACCGCGACCCACCGCAAGCGCCAGATCCTCGATCCCAAGCTCGTGCCCTTTGCCGCCATCCTCGATCCGGAGCTGACGGTCGGCCTGCCGCAGGGGAATACCATCCACACCGCAATGGATGCTCTGACCCACGCCCTGGAGGCCTATGTTTCCACCTACGCCACCCCGGAGACCGACCGCTATGCCGAAATGGCCGCCAAAATGATCTACGAGGCGCTGCCGGTGGTGCGGGAAGAGCCCAAAAATGTGGAAATGCGGGAGCAGCTGCTGGTGGCTTCCTTCCTGGCCGGTATGGCCTTTACCCGGACCTATGTGGGCTATGTTCATGCCTTTGCCCACAGCATCGGCGGGCGGTATGGGGTGGCCCACGGCCTGGCCAATGCGGTTCTGCTGCCCCATATCATGGAGTACTATCTGCCCGTCAGTACGCCCCGCCTGGCCCGCATGGCGCAAATTTGCGGCATCAGCGGCGATTCCGATGAAAGCACCCGTGCCCGCGCCTTTGTGGAAAGCATTGCCGCGATGAATCAGACCGGCGGTGTGCCGGAACGGCTGGCGGAATTCCCGCGTGCGGAGATAGACGCGGTGATAAAAGAGGCATTCCAGGAGTGCCACGGCACCTACCCGGTGCCCCGCTACTACACTCGCCCGGCAGCCCGTGCGCTGCTGGAGCAGGTTTGCGCGGAATAAAAAATCTCGAAAAAAAGCGGAGGAGCCGGTAAGGGCTTCTCCGCTGCTTTTTAGTATAGGGATTCTTCGTTTTCAGCAAATAACTTGTCATTCACGGCAAAAAGATCCTGGCCATTCAGAATACCGTACAGAATGATGGCATCCCGCCGGTTTTTGGTATAAAGACGGGCAAAGCCGCCTGCGTTTTTTGGTGCGATTTATCGAAAAAAAGAGGGCCTACTATGCTTTCGGTTAATTGTTTTCGAAGATTTCCCGCAGTATGCTATCCCACCGTGGAGGATATCCGCAAGGCGCTGCGGGAAAAAGCCCTTTCCGGCAATTCCCCCCTAAAAAAAGAAAATACCAATAGCGTCCTGCTGGATGTGTCGCTCCAGATAAGAAATTCGGACAATGAACTGGCCCCGGTCGATCCGGAAAATTTCCCCCAAGATGGCGTGGAGGTTCTCCTGCCCTATCCGGAGGGAACGGATAGCAGATACACCTTTGTCATTACCCACATGATCACCTCCGGCGAGCACGCCGGTAAAATTGAAGTGCTGAACTACCGGGCCGAAGCCGATGGCCTTCGGGTACACTTTACCAGTATGTCGCCCATTTGCGTCGCCTATCAGGCCGGGTCCTCCTCCGCCGTCACCATTACCGTGGGGGATACCACCTCTCAGAGCGGCGGTAATCCCGCCACCGGTGCCGTCGGCGGCCAAACGCTGCCCGTTCTCCTTTGGGGCGGGGCACTGGTGATGGTACTGGCCGTCCCAAAGAAAAGAAAGTAATATGATCCAACCGTAAAAAGGATCCGTCACAGGAAAAGCTCCTGCAGCGGGTCTTTTGGCATGGATTTATTTCATAAAAAATACAAGGGAAAAACACACAGCAAAGCCCAGCTTTTATATAAATCAAGCCCAGTATTTCCCTATATTGTAAACCTTTCGTAAATAAAAGTGAAATATTAACCTTTGGACTGCAAAAAAGGGGCGATTTTGCCGTATTAGTGAAAGGACTTTTTCTCACCGGCAAAAAAATTCCTTCCCGTCGGTTCTCTCCCCGACCAAACAAATCGAGAGCCTTTCGGCCCCACCGGTCAAACAGGGGCGCCGGTCTAAAACTAAAATTTTTCAGCAGACCTCATCGGGCAATTTGGGGGTCTGCCCCAGCGGGAACCTGCCTCCCACCAGCACCTTGAAAATTGAATATCTCGGAACACGCAGGGATTCCTGCGGCTCTCGTCCTTCGGCGGCCAGCGAAGGAGCATAGAAAAACACCCCCGTTTGGGCGGGGGTGTGGGGAACTGCTACTTTGCGTAGATCATGCCAATGAGTCCGTTCAGCCAGCGCGCGGGCAATATTTTGGTGAGGAAAACTGCGCCCTTGTAGGCAAAACCGATGGTATAAAGCGGCTTGCGGCTGTTCTTTAGGGCCACATTGGCAATAAACCGCCCGGCCGCGGCCGGATCCATGCCGGTCTGTTCGTCCTTTTCCATGCCGGCTACGCTGCGGCTGATGCGTCCGCCGTAAATATCATCTCCGATGATGTTTTTCTGACGGGCGGCGGTAAAGCCGGTTTTGATATCGCCGGGCATGACGGCGGCCACGGTGATGCCAAAGGGCTTCACCTCGTTGGAAAGGGCCATGGTGTAGCTGTTTACGGCGGCCTTTCCGGCGGAATAGTAGGTCTGGAAGGGAATGGGCACCGGTGCCGCCACCGAGCTGAGATTGACGATGCGGCCGTGGCCCTGCTCCCGCATCAGCGGCAGGATGGCCCGGTTCATGCGCACCATGCCAAAAAAGTTGACATCGAAAAGGCGCTGGGCGTCGCTTGTTTCGGTAAATTCCACCGCGCCGGAGATGCCAAAGCCCGCGTTGTTGATGAGAATATCGATGCGGCCGTTTTCATCCAGCACCTGGGCCACGGCGGCTTTTATCTGCTCCTCATCGGTGATATCGCATCTCAGGTGGGTAATGCCCTCTACTTCACTGTCCCGGCGGCTCAGCTCGTACACCTTGCAGCCCCGGTCCCGCAGGGCGGCGGCGGTACACAGGCCAATGCCGCTGCTGCCCCCGGTGATAATGACTACTTTACTCATACTTTTTCCCCCAGCACGCTGCCAATGATCTCGACCACTTCATCGATGAGCGGTTCGGTAAGGGTGGCCATGTAGCTGGTGCGCAGCAGGCACTCGGCAGGGGGGGTAGCGGGCGGCAGCACCGGGTTGACATAGACCCCGGCATCATACAGCTGGCGGGCGGCGGTCAGGGTGTTTTCCACGGTGTAGGTATACAGCGGAATGATGGGGGTGGTGGATTCAATGATCTTGACCTTCTTTTTCCGCAGGCCGTCCCGGGCATAGGCCGAAAGGGCATTAAGACGATCCACGATCTCGGGGTGGGCCTCCAGGTAGCGGAGCGCCGCTAAAGCGGTGGCGCAGGAAGCCGGTGTAATGGAAGCCGAGAAGATGAACGGCCGGGAAGCATGGCGGACATATTCGGCGACCTCATGGGAGGAGGCCATGTAGCCGCCCAGGCTGGCCAGCGACTTGCTGAAGGTGCCCATGTAGATATCTACTTCATCTTCCAGGCCAAAGTGGCTGGCCGTGCCCCGGCCGCCTTCGCCTAGAACGCCAAGGCCGTGGGCGTCATCCACCATGACACGGGCGCCGTACTGCTTGGCCAGCCGTACAATTTCCGGCAGCTTGGCAATATCGCCGCCCATGCTGAACACACCATCGGTGACGATAAGGCAGCCGGCGTTTTGCGGCACCTTTTGCAGCTGGCGCTCCAGATCATCCATATCGGCGTGGTCAAAGCGCAGCATCTTGCCGTAGCTTAATTTGCAGCCATCGTAGATGCTGGCGTGGTTTTCCTTATCGCAGATGACAACATCGCCCCGGCCGACAATGGCACTGATGATGCCCAGATTGGACTGAAAGCCGGTGGAAAAGGTGACGACGGCTTCCTTACGCAAAAACTTTGCCAGCTCGGCTTCCAGCTCCAGGTGCATTTCCAGCGTGCCATTGAGGAAGCGGGAGCCGGAGCAGCCGGTGCCGTACTGCTCAAACGCCTTGATGCCTGCTTCAATGACCTCCGGGCAGGTGGTAAGGCCCAGATAGTTATTGGAGCCCAGCATGATGCGGCGGCGGCCCTCCATGACGACCTCCGGGGCCTGGCGGCTTTCCAGCGCGTGGAAGTAGGGGTAGATGCCTTTTTCCTTGAGCTCGCTGGCCAGGGACGGTTTGCGGCATTTTTCAAACAGATCGATCATTCTTCATGTTCCTCCTCATGTTCCAGTGCCGAGAGAAAGGCATCCAGCACGGCGGCGGTGGTATCCAATTGCTGCGGGGTAAAGCGGCTGCAGAGCTGGCCCAGCAGCCGCTCGATGCGGCCGGGGGCCTCCAGCGTTTTGCGGCGGTAGTCATCCCCCACCTGCAGGCGGCATTCCCTTTTATCGCGCGGGGAGGGGATCTTTTCGATCACGCCCTTTTGGGCCAGCTCATTGACCCGGTAGGTGGCGCTGGGCTGGGAAATGCCCATCTCCCCGGCGAACTGGGTGAGGGTGGGGCGCTCCAGCAGGTAGATGACATCGGCAGCGATGGCATCGGCAGCGGAGAGCCGACCGGTGCGGTGCAGCAGCCGCCGGTAGACGGTCAGACGCATCCGGTGATAGAGGGCCAAAAAGTGTTTGGCAGGCTCCACGGGTGAGGCCTCCTTCCCAATAAACATAAAATATTTTATATAAATATTTCGATATAATTGTAGCGCAGGAGAGGGGAGAGGTCAAGTGAATTTTGGGTGAAGGGGGCAAGAACGCGGCCGCCCGGCGGCGAAAGACTCCCTTGTGCAAAGGGAGGTGGCGAATGAAATGAGCCGGAGGGACTGATGACACAAATTATGCCATAATTTCTTCTCGCCTACGGCGGGGCGGGATCACATCGCCGGGGAGGCGTACAGTTTAGGCCTTTGCAAAAGGCACCGCGACGCCGGGGGCGAGATAAAACTACCACCATAGTTTTGGGCGGCAACCCCTCAGTCAGCCTTGCGGCTGACAGCTCCCCTTGCACAGGGGAGCCTTTGGTGCAGTGCTACACCCCCTTGCACAGGGGAGCCCTGGGGCAGGTGTGATGCCGGGGCGCAATGCCAAAATCCCCTGCATGGCAGAGGCCACACAGGGGATTTTTAAGGGGGAAGTAATGAAGAAAGCAATGAAAAAAGTAAGGAAGAAGTCGATGCTCAAGAAAGAAGGATGCGGTCGTTGGCAAATTCTTCGGCGGTGGAGAGGGTGAAGGCGTGCAGCAGGTCATCGACCGTCAGACGCTTTTTCTCCTCGCCGCTGACATCAAATACGATCTTGCCGGCGTTCATCATGATGAGCCGGTTGCCGTGGGCAATGGCATCCTTCATATTGTGGGTGACCATCAGGGTGGTGAGGTTGCCCTCCGCCACAAAACGGTCGGAAAGCTCCAGCACCTTGGCGGCGGTTTTGGGGTCCAGGGCGGCGGTGTGCTCATCCAGCAGCAGCACCTTGGGCTTTTTCATAACGGCCATAAGCAGGGTAAGCGCCTGCCGCTGGCCGCCGGAAAGCAGGCCGACCTTGGAGGAAAGACGATCCTCAAGCCCCAGGTCCAGCTCCGAGAGGAGCCGGCGGAAATTTTCACGGTCGGCGGGGGAGATGGCCCAGCTGAGCCCGCGGCGTTCGCCGCGGCGGGCCGCCAGCGCCATATTTTCCTCGATCCACATATCGGCGGCGGTGCCCATCATGGGGTCCTGGAACACACGGCCCAAAAAACGGGCGCGCTTTTCCTCCGAAAGATCGGTGATATCCTCGCCATCGATGGTGATGGTGCCGCTATCCACCGGGAAGGTGCCGGCAATGGTATTGAGCAGGGTGGATTTCCCCGCGCCGTTGCCGCCGATGACGGTGACAAAATCGCCGTCATTGAGGGTAAGAGAAAGCCCATCTAATGCGATTTTTTGATTGACGGTGCCGGCGTGGAAGGTTTTGTGAATATTCTCAAGCTTCAGCATACGGCGGAGCCTCCTTTGGCATGATGATGGGCAGCCCATTTTTTGCGGAGATAGGGGATGGCAAGGAATACGGTAACGACCAGTGCCGAGAAGAGCTTGAGATCGGTGGTAGAAAGTCCAGCCCAGATAACGATGGCGAGAATAAAGTAGTAAGCCACAGCGCCCAGGGCGGTGGTAAGAAGGCGCAGGGCGAAGTTTTTGCGCTTGCCGAGCAGGGCCTTGCCGATGACGACGGCGGCCAGGCCGATGACGATGGCGCCGCGGCCCATGTTGATATCGGAATTGCCCTGGTACTGGGCCAGCAGTGCGCCGGAAAGACCGACGAGACCATTGGAGATCATCAAACCGAGAACCTTCATGCGGTTGGTGGAAATGCCCTGGGCCCGGGCCATGTGCTCATTATTGCCGGTGGCCCGGATGGCGCAGCCCAGCTGGGTGCCGAAGAACCAGTACAGCAGCGCCACGATGGCGATGACAAAGATGCCGCTGACCAAAATGGCGGCGGGTACCTTGGCGCTGGAAAGCAGCAGCTGGTACTGGGTGCGGCTGACGGTGAGATTGCTCTTGCCGCCCATGATGTGCATATTGATGGAGTAGAGAGCCAGCTGGGTGAGGATACCGGAAAGGATGGCCGGAATGCCCAGTACGGTATGCAAAAGCCCGGTGCAAAGACCGGCAAGCGCCCCGGCCAGCACCGCGCAAAGCAGTGCCAGCAGGGGGTTCATGCCGCCGATGATGCACACGGCGGCAACGGCGCCGCCGGTGCAAAGGCTGTTATCTACCGTGAGGTCGGCGTAATCCAAGATCTTGTAGGTGATGGCCACGCCGATGGCCATGATGCCCCATATAAGCCCCTGTGCCAGGGCGCCGGGCAGGGAATTGAGCAGCGTGAGCGGATTCATGGTTTGACCTCTTCAATCGTTAGAATTTGCGGGGACGGGGGAAGATTACTTGAGCTCTTCCGGAATGGTGATGCCGAGTTCGGCAGCGTTTTCCTCATTGATGACAAGGGACAGGTTGCTGACATCAAAGAAGAAGATAGGGGTAGTGGCGGGATCGGCGCCGTTGACGAGGATATTGAAGGCCTGCTCGCCGGCTGCACGGCCCAGCTCGTAGTAGCTGATGGCGTAGGTGGCCAGGAAGCCGCTTTCGCACATGCCGCCCTCGCCGCAGATGACGGGCTTGCCGGCGGCAGTGGTGATGTTGCTCATGGTGGGAACATTGGCGGCGATGAGGTTATCGGTGGGCTCATAGAAGGCATCGACCTCATTGCAGGCGGCGGTCACAACGGTCTGGATCTCATTGGTATCGGCGACGGAGTAGATCTTGACGGCAAAGCCTTCGGCCTCAAAGGCGGTCTTGGCTTCCTCGGCCTGGATGGCGGAGTTTTCCTCGCCGGAATTGATGACGATGCCGACGGTCTTAACCTCGGGGCAGAGGGTCTTCATCAGATCGACCTGTACGGTGACGGGGTTCATATCGGAGGCGCCGGTAACATTGGCGCCGGGGGCTTCATTGCTGGCTACCAGGCCGCTGGAAACATAATCGGTCACGCTGGTGCCTACAACAGGGATATCGGAGGTGGCCTCACGGGCGGCCTTTACGGCGTTGGTGGCGTTCGCCATGATCAGATCGACCTTGGAGGAAACGAACTGGTTGACGATGGTGGTGCAGTTGGTCTGCTCGCCCTGGGCGTTCTGGACATTGAACTGAACCTTATCGCCCAGCTTCTCGGTGAGGAATTCCTTAAAGCCGCGGGTGGCTTCGTCCAGTGCGGGGTGCTCGGCCAGCTGAACAATGCCGATCTGGAACACCTTTTCATCGGGATTGGAAGGGGAGGAGGGTTCATTGCCGCAGGCGGCGAGGCCGGCGACCATGAGACAGGCGGCAGCTGCCGCTAAAAACTTTTTGCACTTCATAGTGATTGCTCCTTATCTTTTACTTTTGATTATTGATGTGATCTATCTGAAATCCCCCGCGGCCGGCCGTGCCATAGGGGGAAGCTCAGCAAAAACAGAAAGCCCCTGCTTTTCCAGACTGCTCCGGAAAATACAGGGACGATAAAGGCTTTTATCGCGGTACCACTCTGCTTCGGGCGCTCCTTACGGGGGGCCCCTCCTTGGGCAGCTAACACTGTCCGCACGATGTAACGGTCGAACCCGGCGCAGCCTACTGTCCCTAAAAGGATGTTCGGTGCGCGGCTACCGAAAGGTACTTCATCCGCCGTACTCATCATTGCCTCGCAGCATCCGGCAACTCTCTGGAGATTTTGGGGCGGGTTACTTTTTTTTGGTCAACGCCTGTGTTTTTGTGTTGTCTGTACTTTAGCACTTCTACTTGCGAAAGTCAATAGGATTTTTAGCGGAAATTTTACTTTTGGCGATGTGGGGGGAATTTTGGCGGGCGGGGAGATTCTTTTGGGCGATATGCACGAAAACGGAAATTTGATTTGGGCTAAATGACATTGAATAGGGCGGGATGGTTGAATTGCGGGGGCGATAGGGGTACAATAAGGGTGGAAATTTGGCACAGGCTGAAAGACCCTGCGCAGACCGAAGGAATGGGGGCCCCGCCCCTGCGCCCACAGGGCGCAGAGCCCGCCGCAGGCGG
>URGQ01000031.1 GCA_900547385.1 uncultured Oscillospiraceae bacterium
CCGAACCGGCGCGGCGCGCCGGTAAGCCCCAGCTGCAGGCTGGGGCGGGCTGCGCCCTGCCCCCTGCACCGACATAAAACAGCAAACAGACCCGCCGGGGAGCCGGCAAGGAGGCAAAATGAAGATCGCTGTACTGGGCAGTGGCGCGTGGGGCACCGCGCTGGCCATGCTGCTGCAAAAGAACGGACACGAGGTAAGCCTGTGGTCCTACTGCGAGGAGGAAAGCCACACCCTGCGGGAGCGGGGTGAAAACAGAATGCTGCCGGGGGTCCCTCTGCCGAAGGAACTGACGCTGACCCACCGGGAGGATGTCGTGGCGGGGTGTGAGCTGGCGGTCTTTGCGCCGCCCAGCTACGCCATGCGGCAGACAGCCCAAAGGGTGAAGCCCTATTTAACGCCGGGAACAGTGCTGGTGACGGTGGCCAAGGGTGTGGAGCCGCGAAGCGGCCTGCGGATGTCTGAGATCCTGGCGGAGGAGCTGCCGGGGTATGCGGTAGCGGCGCTTTCGGGACCTTCCCATGCGGAGGAGGTAGCGCGGGAGATGCCCACCGGCTGCGTGGCGGCCTGCCCGGAGAGGAAAACCGCCGAATGGGTGCAGGGCATTTTTATGAACCCGAGCTTTCGTGTTTACAGCAGCACCGATATTACCGGGGTGGAGCTGTGCGGCGCGGCCAAAAATATCATAGCGCTGGCGGCCGGCATGGCCGAGGGCATGGGCTGCGGCGATAACGCCAAGGCCCTGATGATGAGCCGGGCGCTGGTGGAGCTTTCCGCGCTGATAAAGGCGGCGGGCGGGCAGGAGAACACCTGCTTTGGGCTGGCCGGCATGGGGGATATGATCGTGACCTGTACCTCGCCCCATTCCCGCAACCACATGGCCGGCGTTGCCATCGGGCGGGGCGAACATGTGGCCGGCGACCTGGGCGAACGCCACGCGGTGGTGGAGGGCTACTACGCCGCCCAAAGCGTAACGGCGCTGGCCCAAAAGCTGGGGGTCCATATGCCCATCTGCCGGTGCGTCCATGCCATTCTGTTTGAGGGGAAAAACCCCTCCGCCGCACTGACCGAGCTGATGCTGCGGGATAAGCGGAGCGAATTTTAAGAAAAAAGGCCCGAAAGAAAAACAGTGGTTTTTCTTTCGGGCCTTTTTGGTATCGGCGGAAGAGAGATCCGGGAAAAGTTACAGCAGAATGAGGATGAGCGCGCAGCCGATCCAAGTGACCAGGCCGAACAAAAACAGCAGCCAAAAGATCCAGCGGTTATCGGGGCAGCGCAGCACATAGCTCCGCTGCGGCTTTTGCGGGTCGAACCAAACCGGCAGCACCGTTCCCACGGGGTACTGCTCCGCCATGGGGTTGCGGCTCACTCCGATGATAGAATTGCGGCTGCGCTCGATGTGCAGAACCCCGTTTTTCTCATAGCAGCGGCAGGCATTCCCCGCAAGGGGTGTGCGGACGGTACGGCTTACATACCCCCGGTAGCGGGGCCCGGTCACCCGGTATTCCCGCCCCTCTGCCGTATAGCGCACCACCGGCAGATGCACCGCACTATTCTCCCCGCCGTAGCAGACGGCGCTGTATCCCGTTACCGTCCCGTTGGTACGGCAGGTGCAGCGCTGCTCCATCACTAAATACCGATAACCGACGGTAAAGGCCAGCAGGAGCAGAACGCCCCCGCCCACGCCCAAAAATAGCCCGAACACCAGCTTGATGATCTCCGTCTCCGTCATTCTCTCGTCCCCTTTCTCCGCAGTGCCTTCTCCACAAAGATAGCGAACCTCTGTGAAAAAGTCAAGCCCGGAAAAAATCCCCGCCGTACAGCGGGGATTTTGGTTTATTCTTGCGGCAGGTCGACCTTGATGGCCAGCTCGGCCAGGGATTTGTCCTCGACCTCGGCAGGGCAGCCGCTCATCAGCTCGCTGGCATTCTGCACCTTGGGGAAGGCGATGACATCCTTGATGGATTCCTTGCCCAGCAGCAGCATGATGAGACGATCCAGGCCGAATGCCATGCCGCCATGGGGCGGGGCGCCGTACCGGAACGCCTCCAGCAGGAAGCCGAAGCGCTCCTCGGCGCTTTCCGGCGTGAAGCCCAAAGCGACCAGCATACGCTCCTGCAGCTCCATGGTGTTGATACGAATGGAGCCGCCGCCGACCTCGCAGCCATTCATGACCATATCGTAGGCGCGGGCGCGGCAGTGACCGGGGTCGCTCTCGATCATATCGAGATCCTCCAGCATGGGGCAGGTGAAGGGGTGGTGCTTGGCCATGTAGCGGCCCTCCTCCTCGCTGTACTCAAACAGCGGGAATTCGGTGACCCACAAAAGATCAAAGGTGCCCGGCTCGATAAGACCGAGCTTCTGGGCAAGGTGGTTACGCAGCTGGCCCAGCGCATCATAGACGACCTCATTCTTGGCGTCGGCCACGATGAGCAGCAGGTCGCCCTCCTCGGCCTCCAGTGCCTGGTGGATACCGGCGATCTCCTCCTCGGTGAGGAATTTCTCAAAGCTGGAGGTGCGGCCCTCGTGGGTCCAGCGGGTGTAGGCCAGGCCCTTGGCACGGTAGGTCTTAACGAAATCGGTCAGCTTATCAATCTCCTTGCGGGAGAGCTTTTCGGCAGCGCCCTTGGCATTAATGCCGCGGACCGAGCCGCCGCCGGCAATGGCGCCGGAGAAAACGGAAAATTCGGTGTTCTTCAGGATCTCGGAAAGATCGTGCAGCTTGAGGTCGAAGCGGGTATCAGGCTTATCAATACCGTAGTTATCCATGGCGTCCTGGTATTTGATGCGGCGGAAGGGGGTCTCGAGCTCCTTCCCCAGTACTTCCTTGAAGATGCGCTTCATGAAGCCCTCGTTCATGGCCATGATGTCCTCCTCATCAATGAAGGACATCTCCACATCAATCTGGGTAAATTCCGGCTGACGGTCGGCGCGCAGGTCCTCATCGCGGAAGCAGCGGGCGATCTGCATATAGCGGTCGAAGCCGGAGCACATCAAAATCTGCTTATACAGCTGGGGGGACTGGGGCAGCGCATAGAATTTACCCTGCTGCACACGGCTGGGCACCAGGTAGTCGCGGGCGCCCTCCGGGGTGGACTTGATGAGGATGGGGGTCTCGATCTCGTAGAAGCCGTTGGTATCGTAGTAATCGCGGGCGATCTTGACGATGCGGTGGCGCATGGCAATGGCGTTCTGCATCTCGGGGCGGCGCAGATCGAGGTAGCGGTACTTGAGGCGCAGGTCTTCCTTGACGCCGCGGCTGTCATCGCTGATGGCGAAAGGCGGGGTATTGCTTTCGGCCAGCACGCGCAGCTCGGTGACATAGACCTCCACCTCGCCGGTGGGGATCTCGTGATTGACGGATTCCCGCTGACGGAGGACACCGCGGGCCATCAGCACATATTCGGCGCGGACCTTCTGGGCCTTGGCCAGCAGGGCGGGATCGGTTTTATCATCGAAGGCCAGCTGGACGATGCCGGTGCGGTCGCGCAGATCGATAAAGACGAGGGTGCCCATATCGCGGGTTTTCTGTGCCCAGCCGCATACCACCACTTCCCGGCCGATCATCTCCGGGGTGACGGTGCCGCAGTAGTGGGTGCGTTTGAGACCTTTCATGGTATCTGCCATAAATTTTGCACTCCTTTTGTTTTGGGGAATAGCGCTTTTTCGGGGGGATTCCTCATTTTGCCGAGAAAGCGGAATTTGATTTATTAACAATTTATTATAGCACGAATAGGGACGGTGTCAAAGGGTTTTGCCGCAGGTTTTGCAAAAAGAAAAGGCAGTAAGTGTCATTGGCTACGGCAGAAAGAAATAAAAGCCGATTAAGAATAATTTGCAGTCGCCTACGGCGGGGCGGAGCCTTTTGCAAGAGCTGAACAAGTATGCCTGCCCGGCGTGGGCCTACTTTTCTGTGAAGAAAAGTAGGCAAAAGTCACTTGGGGCTGCGCCCCAAGACCCCCTAACGCTAAGCTGCGGCTGGATACGAACGATGCAAAGCATCGCCCGTACAGCGCCGCAGATACGCTAATAAGGTGCCTGCGGCGCATTTTATGCGGGGTAACTGCAAACCAACAACAGAAAGTCATGCTGCCGGGTCTATCATTTTTTGGCGCAACAAAGACTCCATACGAGTGAATCGGATGCTGTACCCAGGAATAGTCCAAGAGAAAGCCCTCGCCGCAGGCACTGTACCTGTTTGGCGAGGGTAGTTTTCAGCAATCGACATTTTCGGCGGCTTCGGCCGCGGCGGCAAACCAGCCGTTCTGCATCTCGGTTTCAAATTCCGGGAGGAAGTGCAGGAGAGAGACGGGCTTGGCGGTGCCGGTGGCCATCTGCTTCAGCTGGGCGGAGCCTGCTTCCAGCTCGCTGTCGCCCAGCACCATGCTGTACAGGGCGCCGATCTTATTGGCATACTTCATCTGGGCCTTGACGCTGCGCCCCATCAGGTCGCACTGGACGGCATAGCCCTCCCGCCGCAGCTGGGTGGTCAGCCGGAACGCCTCCTCGGTGGCCGCCTCTCCCATCGAAGCAATATAAAGATCGCACTGTTGGGATTCGGGGAAATCGCAGCCCTGCTGCTCCATCACCATGAGGAGCCGTTCCAGACCCATGGCAAAGCCGATGCCCTCCACATCCGGGCCGCCCAGCTGCTTACTAAGCCCGCCGTAGCGGCCGCCGCCGCACAGCGCGGGGAAGCCGGGAATGGAAATCTCAAAGACGGTACGGGTGTAGTAATCCAGCCCGCGAACGATGCCGGCATCGACGGTGAAGGGGATATCGGCATCCTTCAGAAGGGTCTGTACTTTCTCAAAGTGGCTGCGGCAGTCATCGCAGAGATAATCCAGCACACGGGGCGCGCCTTTGGCGATCTCGCCGCAGACGGGGGATTTGCAGTCTAGGATGCGCATGGGGTTTTTCTCCAGGCGCTCCTTGCAGGTCTCGCACAGATCCTCCCGGCGGCTCTCGAAATAGGCGCGCAGGGCCTTGTGGTACTCGGCGCGGCAGGTGGGGCAGCCGATGGAATTGATGGCGAGGGTGAGGTCCTTGAGGCCAAGGGTCTGCATGCCCTCCCACGCCAGGGAGATCACTTCGGCATCGGTAACGGGCTGGGTGGCGCCGTAGCACTCCACACCGAACTGGTGGAACTGGCGGTAGCGCCCCCGCTGTGCCTTTTCATAGCGGAAGCAGTTGATTACATAGCTGACCTTGAGGGGCAGGGCATCGCCCAGCAGCCCGTTTTCAATGGCCGCCCGGCAGATGCCGGCAGTCCCCTCCGGGCGCAGGGTGATGGAACGATCGCCTTTATCGGTAAAGGTATACATTTCTTTATTTACCACATCGGTGGTATCGCCCACGCCGCGCAGGAACAGCTCGGTATGCTCGAAGGTGGGGGTGCGGATCTCGCCGTAGCCGTACAGCGCCGCCGTGGAAAGCAGGGTGCGCTCGACATACTGCCAGCGGGGGGTTTCGGCGGGGAGAAAATCATTGGTGCCGCGGGGGCGGGTGGTGAGGATGGCCATAGGGTGGATCTTCCTTCCTTAGGTAAAGTGGCGGCAATGGCGCCGGTCTGTGGTTTATTTTAGCACAGGTTTGGGGAAAAGGGAAGTCCCAGTTGAAGGCAGGTGCGGGGCGCAGCCCGAACCGCCCGTAGGGCGGTTCCTGCGGCCTTTGGCCGCAGCGGCGGCGGAGCCGCCGGGGGCTGCGCCCCATGGCCCCGCGAAAAGCAAAAGCCCCCCGTTCCATAGCGGAATGGGGGAGTGAAAAAACCGGTTTTTACTTTTTGGGGTTGACGATATCGCGCCAATCCAGGTCGCCGTTTTCCAGCGCGTGGATCATGGCCTCGGCCGAGGCGATATTGGTGGCGTAGGGGATATTGTAGACATCGCACAGGCGCAGCAGGCTGGCCTCATCCGGCTCGGTGGCCTTGGCCCCGATGGGATTGCGGAAATACAGCAGCAGGTCGATCTCATTGCAGGAGATGCGGGAGGAGATCTGCTGATCGCCGCCCTGGCTGCCGGCCATAAAGCAGGTAATCTTGAGGCCGGTGGCTTCCGAGACCAGCTTGCCGGTGGTGCCGGTTGCACACAGATTGTGGCGGCTGAGGATGCCGCAATAGGCGATGCAGAACTGGACCATCAGTTCCTTTTTGGCGTCATGGGCGATGAGAGCGATATTCATACTTCAAGTGCCTCCTTTGGCAATGTTGAGATCAAGATGTATTTTACGGCCGGTAAACGGCCAGCAGCGGGCGGCTTTCTCCGCACAGGCGGGCGGCAATATTACCGGTGGCGGCGCTGTACGGCAGGTCGGCCCCTTCGGGGATCATCCCCAGCAGCCGGGCACCGATGGCATCCAGTACAGCATCCAGGTGGGGATAGCCCAGGTCCTTTGGCAGGCAGCGGCCTACCCGGTTAAAGATGACCCGCTGGGTCTCGGCACCCTGTCCGGCCCACCAGTCAGCGGTCTTTACGGCGGCCGCTATGCTCTGCAGCGTCACATCGGTAAGGAGCACCAGCGTTTCGGCGGCGGGCAGCAGGCCCTTTTGCAGCGCGCCGGCGCCGGGCGGGCAGTACCACAGCAGCGCATCGTACTGCTCGGTGCCGCTCAGCTCCTCCCGCAGCAGCTGCACATCGGCGGCCTCCGGCACCCAATCGATGGCGGACGGCCCCTGTAAAAGGGTCAGCCCGGCAATATGGGTGGGCAGCAGCGCGTTCTCCAGCGCGCACCGCCCCTCCAGCAGGTCAGAAAAATCGAACAGGCCTTCCTCCCGGATCTCCAGCAGGCGGTTCATCCGCCGCAGGCCCGCGGTGGCTTCCACCAGCAGCACTTTTTTGCCCTGCAGGGCCAGTTGCCGGGCCACCGCTGCGGTGACGGCGGCCGTACCGCAGCCGCTGCAGCCGGCTGTCATAACAATACTACGCACAACGGCCGGCCTCCTTTGGGTGTTTCCTTCGCGTGCAGAACAAAATAAGCCGTTAAACAGCTTTCCTCAAATATCTTATCATATCATCCGCTAAAATGCAAAGGGAAGCTGGCCCAGCCGCTAAATTTTGTGCAGGTTCCAGTACAAAGGGCCTTTCCCTTGCATCAGCCTGTCAAATTGCGCCACCTGGCAGCGAGACAGAGACACGCTGCCGCGGGTGCAAAGGAATAAAATTGCGCAAGGGGCGGGGGCCGCAGGCCCGGCGGCAAAGCCGCCGACACGGGCTACGCCCGTGTGCCCGCCTTCGGCGGGCGGCCTGCGGCCCCCAAGCCTGCCCCCTGCACAGACCAGAAAAGAAGCTCCCCGGCGCGCCTGCTGGGGCCGGGGAACAAAGCCTCATTTATTCAGCCTCACTCTGGCTGGCGTTTTGCCGGGCCAGGTAGTCCAGCTTGTTCTGGTGATAAATGCCGTCCTCGCCGAAGAAATACTCCTCCAGCACCGCCTTGGCAACGGGTGCGGCGCGGTCGCCCTCGTAGCCCTTTTCGATGATGACCGCCACGGCAATTTGGGGATCATCGGCAGGGGCGTAGCAGATAAAGCAGGAATTAACCAGGCCATCACCGCGCTGCGGGGAGCCGGTCTTGCCCGCCACCACAATGTCCACCCCGTACATACTCCAGGTCTTGCCGCGGGCGCCGCCCCAGGTGCCGTAGCTGGTGCCTCGGCCATAGTTATCATTGTAGCAGCTGCGGGTCATGCCCTCCTGGATGGCCGCCCAGGTGCTGTCATCAGCCTCTATGGTCTCCACCACGGTGGGCTGCGCCTCGTACAGCACATTCTTCATATTGTAGTCCCATATTTTATCCACCAGATGTACCTGCATCCGCTGGCCACGGCTGGCCAGGGTGGCGGTGTAGCTGGCCATCTGCAATATGGTGAACTGGTTATCCAGCTGGCCGATGGCGGATTGCAGATCGTAGCTGTCGTACCAGTCCTCGCCGATGGCCGCGCGGGTCTCCGGGGAGGAAAGCTGGCCCGCCAGCTCGGGGATCTCAATGCCGGTGGCATGGCCCAGCCCCAATGAATAGCTGTACTCATTGATGGTCTCGATGCCCATGCGGCGGCCCATATCGTAGAAAAAGATATTGCAGGAAACGCGCAGCGCGTCAATGACATTGATGGGGCCGTGCACGCCCTCGCAGACGGGCTGATAATCCCGGTAGTAGGTGTAGCGGCCGGTACACCTAATGCGGTCGGTGGCCGTTACGGTGCCGGTGTCCAGCGCTGCCAGTGATACCGCGGGCTTATAGGTACTGCCCACGGTATACAGGCCCTGTGTCGCCCGGTTCAGCAGTGGGGAAGGGCTTTGCCGGACCATCTCGGAGTAGGTTTGGTAGTATTCCTCCAGGCTATAATCCGGATAGCTGGCCATGGCAATGACACCGCCGGTTTTTACATCAATGGCCACCACGGCGCCCGCTTCGGCTTCCTTACCGCGGGTGGCGGGGGCATTGTTATTCAAGTAGCTGATGCGGTCGGCCAGCCCCTTTTGGGCGGCGGCCTGTACCGTCTGGTTCAGGGTCAGCTGTACGGTGTGTCCGGGCACGGCTTCCACCGTTTCTTCCACCCGGATGACATTGCCCTCCTGATCCTGCACCACGGTACGCAAGCCGTTCTTCCCGCGCAGCTCATCCTCCATCACCCGCTCAATGCCGCTTTTGCCCAGCGTATCGCTGATGCGGTAGCCGGAGGGATTGGAGGTGGAATAGGTCTTTTCCGCTTCCTTCAGCTTGTTGTATTCCTCGCTGCTAATGGACCCGGTGACCCCCAGCACATGGGAAGCCAGACTGCCGGTCAGGTAGGTGCGCACCGGGACGGTAACGCCATCTACGCCCGGCAGACGGCTGCTGCTTTCTTTAACGGCAGCCAGCAGCGCATCGCTGATATCGGTGGCAAAGGTATAGGGATTGTAGCTGGAAAATTCCGATTGCGTCATGGTATAGCGGATCCCCGCCAGCAGCCGCTGCTCCTCCTGGGTGTAGCGGTACATACGGTACTGCGTCCGCAGGGAGGAAAGGAGCTCCTCATCGGTGGCGTCTGGGGTCTTGCGGAAGTTCCGCAGCCAGTCCAGCGCCTCGGCATCGCTTAGGCCCTCTATCTTATTGCGGCTGCGCAGCCGGTCCAGCACATCGGTATCGGTGTAGTCATTCAAGTTATAGAGCTCCCGCAGCCAGTACAGGGCATCCTCCGGGGTGGCGGCCTCGCTTAATTGCAGCTTGCTGCGCAGGGCCCGCAGGGCGGCTTCCTCCCCGGTAAAGGTGTAGGGCGTCTCCGTGCTGATAGGCAGCTCATCCCGCCATTCACAGCCATAGTCCCGGCAAATATCGACCAGCGTCAGCAAAAGGGGGTTCAGTTCCTGCTCGGTAAAGTAGTTGCTGTCGATGGTGATATTGCAAATGGTGGTATTGCCGGTAAAGGCCTTTCCTGTGGCATCCACGATCTCCCCGCGGGCCGCAGAGGTCTGCTGGGTGATGGAAATGCCCTGGGCCGCCTGGCGGGCGTAGTCCTCGCCATCCCGCAGCTGGGTCAGCATCATCACCACCACAAAAAACAGAAAAACGGCGCCGATGGCAGCGCCCAGGATGATATAGCGTTTTCTCTCGGTGGGGTACATGGTCGGCTCCTTTCTTCCTTGGCTTTGCGGGAGGGTCTGTGCAGGGGGCGGGCCTGTGCACAGGCTCCTCATCTCATCGTTACAATCGGGTATCGGTGCGCTCCTCCGCCATGCGGTGCAGCGCCCGCACCGGGTAATACAGCGGCACCGCCAGCACTGCCGAATAAACGGCATGGGGCAGATCGTACCGCAGCAGCACCGGGGCCGCGCCCGTTACCCCCGCCAGCGGGTACCGGAATAAAAACAGCACCAGCCGACAGAAAAACGCCGCGATCAGCACCGCCGCCATAATAATGGGCAGGCTGGACTGCAAATAATTGCGGATGATCAGCCCGGCGGCCAACCCCAAAATGGTGAGAAACAGCATATAAAAGCCCATGGGCGCCACACCGTACAGGTCACACAGATACCCGCAGAAGATGCAGAACAATACGCCGGGCAGCTCCCGCTCCATGGTGGCCACCAAAATGGCCAAGGCCGCCACCGGCAGCGGCCGCACCCCGCCGATCTCCAAAAGGCCGGGGATGGACTGCAGCCGGAACAAAGCCACCGCCAGCAGGGCATAGGCGCCGTATTTTAGGATATACCAGCGGTAAAGCTCCATGCGGCGCCTCCTTTGCTAAATCATAAATTTTCCCGTGACCTGGCTTTCGGGGCGCAGCCCACCCCAGCCTGCGGCTGGGGTCCCCGGCGCTCCGCGCCGGGGCTGCGCCCCGACCGGGTCCCACCGCATCCCTGCGGTAAAGGGAAAACTTGGTTTACGGGTTCGTCTCCTCCGGGGGGACCTCCTCGCTCGGAGTCTGGGTCACGGTAAAATCGGTAATGACAAAGACCTGCCGGGCATTTTCCGGCCGGGCGGAAAGATCAATGACTCCCTCCAGCGTCAGGCCGGTCGCCGCCAGCGAAACCTCCGAAAGATAGCCCACCGTCAGCCCCTGCGGGATCTGCTCGCCGTAGCCGCTGGTCAGGATCAGATCCCCGGCAGCCGCCTCGCTTTGCAGCCGCAGGTAGGTCAGCCGGGCGGTGTTATCCTCGCTCATGGCCGCATCCCCGGTCAAAATGCCGGTATCCAGCGTGGTGCTGTCCAGCACACCGATATTGACCGCGGGGTCCATCAAAGTCAGCACGCGGCAGTAGCGCTCGCTTACCCGCCCCACAATGCCCACCAGGCCGTTTTCGGTAATGACCGGCATGCCGGAGGCAATGCCCTGCGATTGGCCGATGTTGATGATAAAGGAGCCGGCAGGGTCATCCGGCACACGGGCTATCACCGTGGCCGGCTCCAGCGTATAGTCGGCATTGCTGTCGCTGATGCTGTAAAACCGCCGGTACAGATCGTTCTGGTTCTTCAGTTCGTCATAGTCCGCCTGGCGGCGGGTCAGCTCATCCACCAGCTTCTGCAGGTCCTCGTTTTCCTGCTGCAGCTCCCGCCCATGGAAAATAGGCTGGAAAAAATCCTCGATGGCATTGCCGATCCCCGCGAAAAACTCCCCGAACGGCGTCGCTACCGCCCCACCGATATGGGAAAGGGCGGGCATCAGCCCGCCGGTATATACCGCACGCAGAAAGAATGCCAGTACCGCGGCCAGCAGCACAGCGATGATCTTAAAGGTCTTACTGCGGAAAAAGTCGTTCATGCTGTATCGTTCCTTTTTGGGTCACTCCCATCCCGTTAGCGGCTGGGGCGGTTATCGAAGAACAGGGTGCGGGAGAAGGTTTCCGGCGATTCCAAAATGGCGCCGGTGCCGCGGGCCACGCAGTCCAGCGGCTCTTCCGCTATGAATACCGGCATCCCGGTCTGCTGGGCCACCAGCTTATCCATGCCGTGCAGCATAGCGCCGCCACCCGCCAGGGTAATGCCGGTCTCCAGAATATCGGCGGAAAGCTCGGGCGGGGTGCGCTCCAGCGTAGTCAGAATAGCATCAATGATGACACCGATCTGCTCGCTGAGCACCTCCCGGATCTCGGCCGGGGTCAGCGTCACTTCCTTGGGGAAGCCATCCACCAGGTTGCGGCCCATTACGGAATAGGGCTCCTCGCCCTCATAGGGCGCGGCGGAGGCGATGGCGATCTTGATCTCCTCGGCGGTACGGTCGCCGATGAGAACATTGTATTTACGCTTCACATAGGCGATGATCTCTTTCTCAAACTCGTCCCCGGCGCTGCGCACGCTGCGGCTGGCCACAATGGACCCCATCGAGATGACCGCCACCTCCGCGGTGCCGCCGCCGATATCCACCACCATGCAGCCGGTCGGCTCGGCCACGGGCAGCCCCGCACCAATGGCCGCCGCCATCGGCTCCTCCACTATGGCCACCTGCCTGGCGCCCGCCTTAAAGGCAACCTCACGCACCGCGCGGCGCTCCACCGCCGTTACCCCGCTGGGGATGCAGATGACCACACGGGGACGGTTAAAGGTCACACTGCCCAGCGTCTTTTTGATGAAGAGCTGCAGCATGCTGGCCGCAATATCAAAGTCGGCAATCACGCCGTCCTTCAGCGGGCGCACCGCCACAATGGAAGCCGGGGTGCGTCCTACGACCTCCTTGGCCTCGTCGCCGACAAATTTCACGGTATCATTGCGGATATCCACCGCGACTACGCTCGGTTCCCGCAGAATGATACCCTTGCCTTTCATATAAATAAGGGTATTGGCCGTACCCAGATCAATGCCGATATCTCTTGCCATAGCCGTCCGCTCTCCTTTATCTGTGTTGTTGGCGCAGTTTTAGCACTATACTGCTATTATAGACGATATCCCGCCCGACCACAAGAAAAAGAGTGTAAATTTTTTGTGGATGAAACCCATTTTTTCAGGGGATGATACCTTTACCAGACTGCTTCCCGGGTGCGGTCTGTTTTGGCAGGGCCGCGGCCGGTCCCCGCAAGGGGCCGGCTTCGGGCCGCAGGCCCGGCGCTGCTTTGCATCGCCGCAGCGGGCTCCGCCCGCTGAAACCGCCCTCCGGGCGGTTTGGCCTGCGGCCCGCCCTGCCACTGTGCAGCTTCCCGGCCGGCTGCATGCCCCCGCCGCCCGGCCCTGTCAGTTTGTGTGTTTTCTCCAAGAATAACCCGCTCCCGGCCGCAACTTTTCGCAGCCGCCCTCTCCTTTTGGTTCAACTGCACCAAAAGAACGCATTATAATACAGGGAAATTCTAACTTGTTAAAAATCTAATTTATAGACTCCCCTCTGGGAAAATGCTAAAATTGTAATAAAGCAACAAAAAACAAGGAGATATTCGTCAAAATTATAACATTGCTGTTATAAAAATGACAAACATCTCATCTCATGCGGGAGGTACTTACCGATGAACAGAAGCATGAAAACCATGGATGGCAACAGCGCCGCGGCGCATGTGGCATACGCCTACACCGATGTCGCGGCGATCTATCCCATCACCCCCTCCAGCGTCATGGCGGAGCTGACCGACGAGTGGGCCGCCGCCGGGCGCAACAACCTGTTCGGGGAGCCGGTACGGGTGATCGAGATGCAAAGCGAAGGCGGCGTGGCCGGTACGGTCCACGGCTCGCTGGCGGCGGGCGCCCTTACCACTACCTTCACCGCCTCGCAGGGCCTCCTGCTCATGATCCCCAATATGTATAAAATGGCCGGCGAGCTGCTGCCCTGCGTCATTCATTGCTCAGCCCGCGCGCTGGCTACCCACGCCCTTTCCATCTTCGGCGATCACAGCGATATCTACGCCTGCCGGCAGACCGGCTTTGCCATGCTGTGCACCAGCAGCGTGCAGGAGGTCATGGACCTGGCCCCCATCGCCCACCTCGCGGCCATCAAGCGCCGCATCCCCTTTCTGCACTTCTTCGATGGCTTCCGTACCTCCCACGAGATCCAGAAGATCGAGGTGTGGAGCGATGAGCAGCTGGAGGCCCTGATGGACCGCTCCGCGGTGGATACCTTCCGCTACCGCGGGCTTTCCCCCAACCGCCCCGTGCTGCGCGGCAGTGCCCAGAACCCCGATATCTTCTTCCAGGAGCGCGAGGTCGCCAATCAGTTCTACGATACCCTCCCCCGCGTGGTGGAGGACTACATGAATAAGATCAACGCCATGATCGGCAGCAATTATCACCTCTTCGATTACTACGGCGATCCCGATGCTGAGGAGGTCATCATCGCCATGGGCTCGGTGTGCGAGACCATCGAGGAAGTCATCGATTATAAGCGTGCCCGCGGCGAAAAGGCCGGCCTCATCAAGGTCCGCCTCTATCGTCCCTTCAGCCGGGAGCACCTGCTGCGTGCCCTGCCCGAAACCGTCCGCTCCATCACCGTGCTGGACCGCACCAAGGAGCCCGGCTCCATCGGCGAGCCGCTGTACCTTGATGTCGTGGCGGCGCTGCGCGGCAGCCGGTTCGAGAGTATCCCCGTTTACACCGGCCGCTACGGCCTGGGCAGCAAGGATGTCACCCCCAGCCAGATCTTCGCGGTGTACCGCAATGGCAAAACCGGCGAAAAGCCCCGCTTCACCGTCGGCATCACCGATGATGTCACCTACCTCTCGCTGCTGGAGACCGAAGCCCCCAATACCACGCCGGAGGCGACCGTCTGCTGCAAGTTCTGGGGTCTCGGCTCCGATGGCACTGTGGGCGCCAATAAAAACTCCATCAAGATCATCGGCGACCACACCGATCTCTATGCCCAGGGCTACTTCTCCTATGATTCCAAAAAGAGCGGCGGCTTGACCGTCAGCCACCTGCGCTTCGGCCGGGAGCCCATCAAGTCCACCTACCTCGTCACCAAGGCCGACTTTGTGGCCTGCCACAATCCCGCCTACCTCGGCAAATACGATATGGTGCACGATATCAAGCCCGGCGGCATTTTCCTGCTCAATTGCGGCTGGAGCATGGAGGAGCTGGAGCGCCGCTTCACCGGCGACGGCAAGGCCTACCTCGCCAAAAATAACATCCACCTTTACACCATCGATGCCGGCGCCATCGGCAAGGAGCTGGGACTGGGCGGCCGTGTCAATACCGTCCTGCAGGCGGCGTTCTTCCGCCTTACCGGCATCATCCCGGAGGAGGATGCCCTCCAGTTCATGAAGGATGCCGCCACCCGCGCCTATGGTGCCAAGGGTGATGACATCGTGGCCATGAACCACGCCGCCATCGAACGCGGCTTCACCGATGCCAGGGAAGTGCCCATCCCCGCCCACTGGGCCACCCAGCGCGGCGATTTCGTCAGCTTCTATGCCACCGGCCGGGATCCCGAGCTGGTCGAGTATGTCAACCGCATCCAGATCCCTGCTGACCTGCAAAAGGGCGATGACCTCCCCGTTTCCACCTTCCTGGGACGGGAGGACGGCCACCTGCCGCTGGGCACCAGCCAGTACGAAAAGCGCGGCATCGCGCGGGAAGTCCCCACCTGGCAGCCGGAAAACTGCATCCAGTGCAATCTCTGCTCACTGGTCTGCCCCCACGCCGTCATCCGTCCCGTCGCCATGACCGAAGCGGAAGCTGAAAAGGCCCCCGCCGGCATGCCCTCCCTGCCCATGACCGGCCTGTCCGATCACCGCTTTGCCATCACCGCCAGCGTGATGGACTGCACCGGCTGCACTCTGTGCGTCGGCATCTGCCCCGGCAAAAAGGGCCAAAAGGCGCTGGCCATGGCCCGGCTGGAGGGCGAAAAGCCCCGTCAGGTCTACTTCGATTACGGCCGCGAGCTGACCCCCAAGCCCGCCGTGATGCAAAAGTTCGGCGCCGATACCGTTAAGGGCAGCCAGTTCCGGCAGCCGCTTTTGGAATTCTCCGGCGCCTGCGCCGGCTGCGGCGAAACCCCCTATGCCAAGCTCCTCACCCAGCTGTTTGGTCCGCGCATGTATATCGCCAATGCCACCGGCTGCTCCTCCATCTGGGGTGGCTCGGCCCCCGGCATCCCCTATACCAAGAATGAGAAGGGCCAAGGTCCTGCCTGGGCCAATTCCCTCTTCGAGGATAACGCCGAATACGGCTACGGCATGTACCTGGCGCAGGATACCATGCGCAAGCGCCTGATAAGGGAAGCCGAAGCCCTCGTCGGCGATATCGAGGCTCCGCACGAAAAAGAGGTGCTGGAAAATTACCTCGCCACGCTGGAGGACGGCGAAGCGAACCTCGCCGCTACCGATACCCTCATTGATGTCCTTTCCAAGAGCCTGGATCCCCGCGCCCAGCAGCTTTTGCATCACAAGCAGTTCCTCAGCAAAAAATCCAACTGGATCCTGGGCGGCGATGGCTGGGCCTACGATATCGGCTTTGGCGGGTTAGATCATGTCATGGCCAGCGGGGCCGATGTCAATGTCCTGGTCTTTGATACCGAGGTCTACTCCAATACCGGCGGCCAGATGAGCAAATCCACCCCCACCGGCGCTGTGGCGCAGTTTGCCGCCAATGGCAAGGAGGGCACTAAGAAGGACCTGGCCTACATGATGATGACCTACGGCAGCGTCTATGTGGCGCAGGTGGCCTTGGGCGCGGATTTCAACCAAACCCTCAAGGCCTTCCGGGAAGCCGAAAGCTTCCCCGGCCCCTCCCTCATCATCGCCTACTCCCCCTGCATCAATCACGGCATCCGCGGCGGCATGATCAATGCCGATATCGAGATGAAAAAAGCCGTGGAGTGCGGCTACTGGAATCTGTTCCGCTACGATCCCCGCCGTAAGGCGGAGGGCAAGAACCCCTTCCAGATGGATAGCAAAGCCCCCACCGGCGATTACCAGGCCTTCCTCAAAAACGAGGTTCGTTACAGCGCCCTCATGCGCACCTATCCCGAACGCGCCAGCCGCCTGTTCGACCGCGCCGAGGTCAATGCCATCGGCCGTCACGAGCGCCTGCTGCAATGGGAAGCCCTTAGCGGCAAGCTGGTCGCCGCCGAAGCCGAAGAGGTGGAGCGCGAAGCCGCCAGCCGCCGCGCCGAAGCGGAAAAGCAGTGATTTTCGCCCCGCATTTTCACCCGCTCAAAATCCCGGCCCCGGTCTGGGCCAGCCCCTGCAAACCGCAAATTCGGGGCGCAGCCCGTTTCGGCTCCGCCGAAACACACGAGCTTCGCTCGTGTCGCCCGCCT
>URGQ01000032.1 GCA_900547385.1 uncultured Oscillospiraceae bacterium
CCATCAATCCCTCCGTCACGGCTGCGCCGTGCCACCTCCCTTTACACAAGGGAGGCTTTCGCCGCTAGGCACCCACAAATTCAGCCCCAAAATTCTTTTGCCTCCTTTTCACCACGGAAAAGCAGCCCCCCAACCTCGCCCTTTGTCCATTGTATTTCCCGGCGCGCTATGGTAAAATGATGGCGTAAAATTCACCGGGAGGAGGGACCCCATGGCCCGCGCCGCCAATCAAAAGCTCAAGTGCCTGTACCTGTGGCAGTTCCTACTGCAAAATACCGATGAGGAGCACCCCGCCACCATCCCCCAAATGATCGAATACCTGGCCCAGCACGATATCCCCGCCGAGCGCAAAAGTCTCTACGATGACATCGAAGCCCTGCGCCGGTGCGGTCTGGATGTGGAGTACCGCAAGGCCCAGGGCGGTGGCTACTATGTGGCCAGCCGGGAGTTCCAGCTGCCGGAATTAAAGCTGCTGGTGGATGCCGTGCAGAGCAGCAAATTCCTCTCCCTGCGCAAAAGCAATGCGCTCATCACCAAGCTGGAAAAGCTGGCCAGCCGCTACGAGGCCCAGGCCCTGCGCCGCCAGGTCTATGTCACCCACCGGGTCAAGAATATGAACGAGAGCATCTACTACAATGTGGATGCCCTGCACAGCGCCATCGCCGCCGGCAGCCGTATCACCTTCCGCTATTTCGATTGGGACATCACCGGTAAAAAGAAATACCGGCACGAAGGTAAGCGCTACCAGATCAGTCCCTGGGCACTCCTGTGGGATGACGAAAATTACTACCTCGTCGGCTACGATGCCGAGCACGGGGAACGCCGCCACTACCGGGTGGATAAGATGGAAGCCATCACCCAAACCGGCGAGGAACGCCTGGGAAAAGAGCTCTTCTCCCGCTTTGACCCCGCGGAATACTCCCGCAAGGTCTTTGGCATGTACGGCGGCGAGCCTCAGCAAATCACCCTGCAATTTGCCGCGAATATGGCCAATATTGTCTTTGACCGTTTCGGCCGTGATCAGGTCCTTATCCCCGCCCCGTCCGGCTTTACCATCACCGTGGAGGTGGTGCCCAGTCCGCAGTTCTTCGCCTGGCTCACTGGTCTCGGCACCTCGGTACAGGTTCTCTCCCCTCAGCCGGTCGCCCGGCAGTTCCAGACCCACCTGCGGTCGGTCCTCGCGCTGTACGGCTGACCCCCTCACCGGCTTTATCCTCACCCGCTAAAAATCCGGGCTCTGTCCTCGGCAAATCCCCGCAAGCCGCAGGATCGGGCCGCAGGCCGTTTCGGCTGCACCGAAACACACGAGCTTCGCTCGTGTCGACGGCTCCGCCGCCGGGCCTGCGGCCCTCCACCCCCGCTCACCCCATCCCATTTGATGCTAAGGAGAAAACACCCCATGAAAAAGCTTCTGTTTATCATCAATCCCATGGCCGGCCGCCAGCAGGCCCAAACCGACCTCTACAAAATGGTCAAGATCTTCGCCGACCACGATTATGAAGTCACCGTCTACCCCACCCGCGCCCGACTGGATTGCACCCGGAAGGTGCTGGAGGACGCCGGCCGGTTCGATCTGGTCGTCTGCTGCGGCGGCGATGGTACCCTCAATGAAATGGTCAGCGGCATGATGCAGCGGCAGGACCGCCGCCCCATGGGCTATATTCCGCTCGGCTCCACCAATGACCTGGCCGTCAGCCTGCGGCTGCCCACCCGGGTGGAGGAAGCCGCCCTGCGGGCCGTCACCGGCAATGAGTTCCATATGGATGTCGGCACCCTCAATGACCGCTATTTCAATTACATCGCCGCCTTCGGTGCCTTTACCGAAACCAGCTACGCCACCCCCCAGGAGATCAAAAATGCTCTCGGCCACCTGGCCTATATTCTGGAGGGCGTCAAGAGCCTGGGCAAGATCCTGCCCATCCATGTCAAAATCACCGCCGATGACGAGCAGTTCGAGGAGGATTACCTCTTCGGCGCCGTCACCAATACCATCTCCCTGGGCGGCGTCTTAAAGCTCGATCCCGAAAAGGTTCTGCTGGATGACGGCATGTACGAGCTGCTTTTGGTCAAGAATCCCACCAATGCCCTCGAAGCGCAGGCCATGCTCACCGCCCTAATGACCCAAAATTTTGATGGCCCGCTGGTCAAAATGTTCCACGCCTCGGATATCACCTTCGAATCCAGCCACGAGATCAGCTGGACCATCGATGGCGAGTACGGCGGCACCTTCAGCCATACCCACATTCTCAATAACAAAAACGCCGTGACTCTCATCGTATAATTTCGGAATTTTTGCCGGGACCTGGCATCGGGCGGCATCCCAGCCGGCCCTCCGGGCCGGCTACGGCCCCCTGCGGGGGCCTCACGGCGGCTCCGCCGCCGGGGCTGCCGCCCCCAAACCTCTGCCCCCTGCTCCTACTCAGGCAATCAGCATCGCCAGGTCCTCCTCAGCCTCCCGCTCATTATCGGCGGAAAATACAAACCGCCCGTCCTTATCGTAGACCTCCACATGGCCCCGCACAAATCTCATTTCATAGCGCATATCCGGCACCCCTTTCGCTTTACTGCCTCCAGTATAGCAGGCGTGCTGTCCCATAATCCGGACTCACATATGACACGCCCCCACCGCAAAGAGGGCCCGCCCCACTTTGTTTTGCGTGCACTTTTGTTTGTAAATCCAACCGTCTGAAAGCGCCTTCGCTTT
Source organism: uncultured Oscillospiraceae bacterium (assembly GCA_900547385.1). GTDB lineage: Bacteria > Bacillota > Clostridia > Oscillospirales > Ruminococcaceae > Angelakisella. The sequence continues at coordinate 2,705 of URGQ01000032.1, forward strand.
TTCAAAGGCTTGCGGCCTTGCCCCGCAAACATCCCCTCCGCGCCGCCCCCGCCAGGCAGCCGCTCCTACGGGCATCCCATCGTGCGGCGGGCTTACTCCACTTTGTTTTGCGCGCGCTTTTGTTTGTAAATCCAACCGTCTGAAAGCGCCTTCACTTTTTCAAGGGCTTGCGGCCATGCCCCGCAAGCGCCCCAACCGCACTCCTGCCAAGCAGCCGCTCCTACGGTCCCCTGCCGCGCAGCTAAGCATGACCGGCCCCTAGCCAGGCCCCCCGCTTTGGGCGGCATCCGCTCAAAAGGTCCTTACGCACTTTCCTGCGTTCTGTCTTTTCACGCCTGCTTTTTGGCGCCCTACCAATCTCACCCCCGAAAGGAAGCAATCTCTCCATGAAAGCACCCATCCTCCGCAAGGAAACCCTGGCCCCCGGCATCAGCCGCATGGTCCTCTCGGCCCCGGAAGTGGCCGCCCATGCCGCCGCCGGCCAGTTCATCATCCTCCGCCCCACCGAAAACGGCGAGCGCATCCCCCTCACCATCTCGGATTTTGACCCCAAGGCCGGAACCGTCACCATCGTCTACCAGGTAGTGGGCGGCACCACCCTGCTGCTGGATTCCCTCCAGCCCGGTGATACCCTGCCCACCTTCGCCGGCCCTTTGGGCCGCCCCAGCCACATCGCAGGCTTCCAGAATGCCGCTGTCATCGGCGGCGGATTGGGCTGCGCCATCGCCCTGCCCACTGCCGCTGCCCTGCACCGCGGGGGCTGCCGGGTCACCGCCATCGCCGGGTTCCGCAGCGCCCAGCAGGTCATCCTGGCGCAGGAAATGGCCGCCTCCAGCGACCGCTTTCTCCTCTGCAGCGATGACGGCACCGCCGGGGAGCAGGGCTTTGTCACCGGGGCGCTGGAACGCCTTTTGCAGCAGGGCGAGCGCTTCGACATGGTTTTCGCCATCGGCCCCCTGCCCATGATGAAGGCCGTTAGTGACCTGACCGCCCGCTGGGATACCCCCTGCACCGTCAGCATGAATCCCATCATGATCGATGGCACCGGGATGTGCGGCTGCTGCCGTCTCACCGTGGGCGGGCAGGTGCGCTTTGCCTGTGTGGATGGGCCTGAATTTGACGGACACCAGGTGGATTTTGCTGAGGCCATCCGCCGCAGCCGCATTTACCGCGCACAGGAGCAGCAAAGCCGTGAAGCCGCCTGCCGTCTGCTGGGCCTGGAGCCGAAGTAACCCTGTATTTTCGCTGAATTTCCGCGCGGCCGGGGCGCCCGAAGGGCAGGCCGTCCGCAGGACGGCCATAGTCCGCCGCTACAAGGGCTCGCGCCGCCCCCACCCCCTGCAGGAGCCCCATCCCCAGCAAACTGCAAGCTCGCCATTTTGCTTTGCTTTTCCTCGGTGCAGCAGGTCGGCCCCGTTTTGCCTGCCCCCTGCATCGACCTTCCCCAGCCCCTTGCCGGGCCGGGAACCCGGCCGACTCCCTTGACCAAAATTTGCGCAGAAGGCTGGAACCGCCCTGCGGGCCGCCTGCCGCTTTCCATCCCATTTCCCCATAAAATCCCTACCCGAAAAGAGGAATCCCCGTGAACCAAAATCTCAATCTTTCCCCCACCGCCGCCCCCATGCCGGTACAGTCCCCGGCCGTCCGCCGCCGCAATTTTGAGGAGGTGGCTCTAGGCTATGATGAAATAACCGCCATGGAAGAAGCCCGCCGCTGCCTCGGCTGCCCCGGCGCACCCTGCCGCGGCGGCTGCCCGGTGGGCGTCCATATCCCGCAGTTTATTGCCAAAGTCGCCGAAGGTGATTTTGCCGCCGCCTGGGAAATCCTCTCGGCGGATAATACCCTGCCCGCCGTCTGCGGCCGGGTCTGCCCCCAGGAAAACCAGTGTCAAGCCGTCTGTGTCCGGGGCAAGAAGGGCGAAAGTGTCGCCATCGGCCGGCTGGAACGCTTTGTGGCCGATTGGCACCGGGCCCAGCAGGAACCGAAGGCTCCATCCCGCACCGAAGAAAAGGGCAAAAAGGTCGCCGTGGTCGGCTCCGGGCCGGCCGGGCTGGCCTGCGCCGGGGAATTGGCCCGGCTGGGCTATTCCGTCACGGTCTTTGAGGCGCTGCACACCCCCGGCGGGGTGCTGGCCTATGGCATCCCAGCCTTCCGCCTGCCAAAGGACATCCTGCATGAGGAGATCGCCGGGCTGGAAAAGCTGGGCGTCACCATCCAGACCGACACCGTCATAGGCCGGACGATACCGGTGGAGGAGCTGCTGAAGGACGGTTTTTCGGCCGTATTCCTGGGCAGCGGGGCCGGCCTGCCCAACTTCATGGGCATCCCGGGAGAAACGCTGTGCGGTGTTTTTTCCGCCAATGAATGGCTGACCCGTATCAACCTGATGCACGCCGCCGAACCGGGGGCTGCCACCCCCCTTATGCTCGCCAAGCATGTGGTGGTCGTGGGCGGCGGCAATGTGGCCATGGATGCCGCCCGATGCGCCCTGCGCTGCGGCGCCGAGGTGACCATTGTGTACCGGCGGGGCCGGGAGGAGCTGCCTGCCCGGGCCGAGGAAGTGGAGCACGCCGAGGAGGAGGGCATCACCTTCCGGCTGCTGACCAACCCAGTGGAGATCCTGGGGGATGAAAACGGCTTTGTGACCGGGATACGGTGCGACACCATGGCCCTGGGAGAGCCGGATGAAAGCGGCCGCCGCCGCCCCGAGGTGGTGCCGGGGGCACAATTTACCCTGGACTGCGACGCGGTCATCATGGCCATCGGGACGACGCCGAATCCCCTGCTGCACCGGACGACGGCCGGTTTGGCGGCTGACCGGCGCGGGCGGCTGACCACCGAGGAGGGCAGCTGCCGCACCTCCCTGCCGGGCGTTTTTGCCGGAGGGGATGCGGTGACCGGAGCGGCCACCGTCATTTTGGCAATGGGGGCCGGCCGAAAGGCGGCGCAGGAAATTGACGAGTACCTGCGGAAAAACCCCTCCCACTAATAGTGCAAAAACGACCTTTTTTTGCAGCCCAAAGGTTAATAATTCACTTTTTTTCACGAAAAGTTTACGAATGTGGGAAAATATGGATGGAATTTGACTAAATGCTGGATTATATTTCCTGCGAAATGGCATAAAAAAAGCTCCCCGATGGGGAGCTTTTTTATGCGGTTTTAGGGATTTTATTTTTTGCGGAGGACGACAGCGGAACCGAGCAGGGCCACAACAGCGGCTGCGGCGGCCAGGCCGACAAAGTCATTGGCGCCGGTGGAGGGGTTCTTCTGGTCCTCGGTCTTGGGGGTTTCGGCGGGGGTGGTGTCGCCGGGAACGATGATGGTGATGGTCTTATCGACTACTGTGCCGTTGGAGTTGATGGTCTTGCCTTCGGGGATGTACTTCTTGGCATTTTCTTTATCGGTGAAAGTACCGCCGGTGATGGAAATGGTTGCCTGAGATGCTTTTTCAACCTTGCCGACAAGATTACCACCAGTAACACTTACAGCTATGGTTTTGGTGGTATCGCCGTTATTCTGAGGATCAGCTTCATTGATAGCTGCTTTACCGGACAGGGCACCACCGGAAATATTTACAGTAATCGGGTTTTTGGTAGTATGCTGAGCAATGGCTACAGCTGCACCTTGGGTAGTGGATCCATTCCCATTAGGAGTTACGCTTACTTCGCTAGCAGTCGCAGTAATGGTTCCGCCGGTAACATTCAGTGTTCCAGAGCGCATTTCAATACCCGTAGCACCAGTAATAGTGCCTCCACTGACATTCAAGGTTCCTACCTGGGGGTGATAAATAGCAACATCATTGCTCGAAATCTTGCCAGCCTTAATGTCGATAGTAGTCGTGCAGCCACCAGCAGAGCCATTACCACTGATACCATTTTCAATAACAACATTTTCGCCATTGACAATCAAAGATGCAGCATCGCCGGAACCAGCAACAACAACGCTCCAAGTTTTAGCAGTAAATGTACCACCTGTAATCGTTACATTTGCACCCGGATTCACCCATACAGCATTGCTATTGGGATTCGTATTGTTAGTAATTTCAGTGGAAGTGATCTTACCGCTATGGTTGTTAGAACTATCGGTAATCTCTAGCGTCCCATAAACATCAAGCACAGTGCCTTTGCCAGAAATGGTAAAACCATTCAGATCAAGAACACTAGCATTCCTAATTTCAATAATGCTGCTTGTTGTAATATTACCCGTCAGGGTAATCTTTCCGTCTACAGGGCTAGGCAGGGTATTACCTTCGCCATCGTCCGCCAGAGCGACGACGGGCAGCATGACGCAGACCATGAGGAGCGCCAGGGCAATGCTTAGGAACTTTTTCATTGTGTTAACCTCTCCTTTACTTTGGCCCACAGGGAGTTCGTGTTTGCGTGGCAAACACGGCGACGCCCCCGGGGGCGATTTTATTTTGGCAAGCTAAGGTTATTCCTTTTCCAGGTGAATGTCAAGTGCCTAATGGGAAATTGCAGCGAATTTTTTAACATCGACATAAACTGACAGCCAAATGGTCGGTTTTACACGATGGGCGGTGTGATGTAAGTGGCGGGGCGGTAGCGCTCGAAGATGACGGCATCGAAGCGGGCAAGGGCCAGGGGCTCCTTACTTTCATCGCAGACCGTCCATGCGACGCAGGGGGCATGCCATACCTTACGGATGAGGGACAGCGTGCGGGTGCGGGGGGCGGTGAGGTAATTGTAGGCGATGAAATCCGGGGCGGTGAGCCAATTGAACAAAAGCTGCTGAGAGGCCCAGGTGGCGGGGGTGAGGCGGGTCATATTGCCCTCGCCTTCGGTATAGCGATCGGAGAGCAGGCCGCGGGCAACGGCGGGGGCGTGGTTTTTCATCCACAGGATGACCTGGGGGTGGAAGCTTTCGACACAATACAGGCCGGTGTAATCCCGGAGCTGAGACATCATTTTCTCGCAGAGGGCGGGGTAATTTTTCTGATACTTGACCTCGACGATCATGGGGATCTTCCCTGCGACGATGTCAAGGACCTCCGAGAAGAGGGGGATGCGTTCTTCGGTGCCCAGCAGGCGGAGCTGCTGCAATTCGGCGTAGGATTTTTCATCCACCCGGCCGGTGACGCCGCAGACGCGGTCCAGGGTGTCATCGTGGAAGACGACAAGCCGGCCATCGGTGGTGAGGTGGAGGTCGAGTTCGATGCCGTAGCCGGCTTCCACAGCGCGGCGGAAGGCGGGAAGGCTATTTTCCGGGATGCCATCCTGGGCGCAGTGCAGACCGCGGTGGGCGTAGCGCCGCCCCACAAAGGGGGCCATCTTCTTCCGGGCGGAGGGATCCGGACGGAGGAGGAGCAGGAGCAGCAGGAACAGTGCCGCGAGGATGGCCAGCAGGATGAGGAGGGTTTTCATGACGGGGGACCTCTTTTCGGGTGGATTTTTTGAGGGGGTGCGAAGGGCAGGGCGGGCCGCAGGCCCACCGCCCGGAGGGCGGTGACAGCGCGGAGCGCTGCGGCGGCGGAGCCGCCGGGCCTGCGGCCCGAATGCCTGCCCCCTGTGCTGACCCTATTATAGCGCTGTGCGGCGGCGGAAGCAACAAAAAGGAGGCACCGCTATCCCCGCCGAAAGAGATAACGGTGCCCCGGGTGCCGACGGATGCGAGCTTATCCGTTGCGCTCGGCAAGAAAAAGAGCAAAATCCTGGACCGCGCTGCGCTGTTCCTCCGTAAGCCCCTCGGGCAGGAGCAATACATCGGAAGAGGCGGCGGCATAGCCTGGGTAGCGCTCATCACTGAGCCCCATCAGATAATCCACTGAAACGCCGAAAAATCTGGCCAGCCAAACCTTGGTCGCGTCGCTTGGGTCACTTTTCTCCTTTTCGTAGGCGGATATGGTGTGGTGCGAGACGGACAGCATATCCCCCAGCTCGGCTTGTGACAGTCCCGCTGCTTTCCTTAGCAGGTATAAGCGGTTTCCTATCATTCCCATTCCCTTCTCTCTTAAGACTGGGCGTTTTTATTGTACCATTCTTTATGCAAAAAAGGAAATACTTTTGACAAAATCTACCCATTTTACAAAAAGAGTTGTTCTGATTTGTTGGAATTGACAGGGTGCCCTTTCCAGCAATATTTCCAGCAATCCGCAACTGGGCGCGGGGGGCCCGGGGACCTATAATGGAGATGTAAGCATAGTGCTGAGTGACGAAGGAGGTACATATGATGGAGGTTTTTTCTTTGCACCGGGAGATGACCGGTGAGGAAGGGGAGCAATGCCTGGTGCGCTATTCCCTGACGGAGGACAGCTGCGGCCCGGAGCCATGCTACGGCATCCTGTGCTGTGTGGAGGGAAGCCGGCGGCCCGGCCGGTGCTGCCGCCTGCCCGGCCTGCTGGAAAATCGCGGGGTGGGCGAGCTGCTGGTGGAATATCTGGCGCGGCGGGAGGTAACACCCGTTCAGCTGGAGGATATCCTGGTGGAGCTGCTGCCGTGACGGTATGGCCTGCCGAGGGGGAGCGGCCGCAGGCCGCCCGGGCAAAGCCCGGGCAGGGCGCCCCAAAGGGGCGTCCACGATGCGGAGCATCGTGGACTGCGGCCGCAGCCTGGGCCATGCAGGAAGTGTTTCTCTATAATATAGGTAAGGGCGGCCCGGTTTGGAGCGGGGGCGTCCTTTTTTTGCACCGGGCGGGCGGGTGCGGAATAGGATGGGGCAGCGGGAAAATCCCCGCCAAGCGAGCGAGCAACTTTATTGACATAGATAGCAGGTGACGACTGATGAAACGGACTGTGACGATCCTGGGCGGCGATGAACGCATGGCGTGGCTGGCGGAAAGCCTGCGGCGGGAGGGGTATATCATCCGGCTGGCGGCGCTGCTGCCCCCTGCCCCCCTGAAAAATCGGCTGCCGCAACCGGAGACCCCAGATAGGCTGCTGCCGGAAAGCGAGACAGTGATTCTGGCGGTGCCGACGGTAGGCCCGGATGGGATGCTGCGCACCCCGACGGTCCCGGAGCGCTACCCCCTGGCGGAATGCCTGCGGCGGCTGCCGGAGGGGGCCATGGTACTAGGCGGCACCCTGCCGCCAGACTGTCGAAAAATCGCGGAGGAACGGCATTTGGCCTACACCGACCTGCTGGCGCTTCCGGAGCTGCAGGAGCTGAACGCCATAGCGACGGCGGAGGGAGCGGTGGCGCTGGCCATGCGGGAGCAGAACACGACCCTATTTGATACGAGGTGCGTGGTGCTGGGCTATGGACGCTGCGGCAGTGCGCTGTGCCGCAGACTGGCGGCACTGGGCGCCAAGGTAACGGCTGCGGCCCGCCGCCGGGAACAGCTGGCGCGCATCTATGCCGATGGGCATACCCCCTGTGATATCAATAAGCTTTCCCCTGCTCTGGACGGCTGCGAAGTCGTTTTTAATACAGTGCCGGCCCCGGTACTGCCGGAGGAGCTGCTGCGCAGGCTGCCGCCGGAAGCTCTGGTGGTGGAGCTGGCCAGCGCGCCGGGCGGCTGTGACGCCGCCGTGGCGGAAGCGATGGGGCTGCGCTACCGGAACGCGCCGGGCCTGCCGGGCAAGGCAGCTCCCCGCACCGCCGGAGAATACTTGGGGCAGGTGATACGCGGCCTGCCGCACTGGGAGGAATGAATAGTGAACGACAAGAAATTGGGCTTTGCCCTCTGCGGCTCCTTTTGCACGCTGGAACGCACCCTGCAAATGATGGCGGATTTGGTTTCGGCCGGGTGGGAGATCCAGCCGATCATGTCTCCCATTACTTACGGGACGGATACCCGCTTTGGCACGGCGGAGCACTGGCGCGACCGGGTGGAGGCCCTATGCGGCCGGCCCATTTGGCACACGGTGGCACAGGTGGAGCCCATTGGGCCCCGGAAGCTCTTAGACATCCTGCTGGTGGCGCCCTGTACCGGCAATACCCTGGGCAAGCTGGCGGGTGGCATCACCGATACACCGGTAACGATGGCGGTGAAGGCTCATCTGCGCAATGACCGCCCGGTGGTGCTGGCGGTTTCCACCAATGACGGACTGAGCGCGAGCGCGGCGAATATTGGGGCGCTGCTGTGCCGCAAAAACTACTACTTTGTGCCCTTTGGGCAGGATGACCCCCTAAAAAAGCCGACCAGTCTGGCGGCGGAGCTTTCCCTGACCGGGGCGGCGCTGGCAGCGGCGCTGGAGGGCCGGCAATTGCAGCCGATGCTGCGGGGGATGCCGGTGGGATAAGTTTGTGCCGGAAGCGGGCCCGCAGGGCCGGCGCCGCTGCGCGGCGCCGTAGGCGGCCACCGGCCGCCAAAGCCGTCCGCAGGACGGCTGCCCTGCGGGCTAAAGCCTGCGGTTTGCAGGGGTCTGCCGAGGGAGGTGGCGGGCACCTTTTGGCAGGTTTGCGGGGAGGGAAGGGCGCAGCCCCAGCCGCCCGGAGGGCGGCTGACGGCGGCCGAAGGCCGCCAGGATCGCCCCGGAGGGGCGATCGGGCTGCACCCTGGCTTTCGCCCAGCACAAACTCTGCATGGAGAACCACAAAATGCAAGAACGGTGCTTCTCCTGCAAAAGTGTGGTCTGCCATTCAATTTTAGGGGGATTTTCCCATTGCATTGCCTAAAACAGCCACGAAAACGCAAGAAAGAATTTTCTTTCCTGCGTTTTTTGTTGTAAAACTCTTGATTTTATCTCCGTCATTCGGTATGATAAGGGGGAATACTTTACAGAAAGAGGGGTTAAGAATGACACAGGATCTGCTTCAGCTGATCAGTAATGAGATGAAGGGCTTTTCCAAGGGGCAGAAGCGCATCGGCGCTTTCATCCTGGAGCATTACGATAAAGCAGCCTTCATGACCGCCGCCAAGCTGGGGGAAACGGTGGGAGTCAGTGAATCCACCGTGGTGCGCTTTGCGGCCGAACTGGGCTTTGAGGGCTATCCCCAGCTGCAAAAATCCCTGCAGGATATCATCCGCAACCGGCTGACCACCGTACAGCGCATGGAGATCATTGATGAGCAGCTTTCCGGCGGCGTGGATGTCCTGCACCGGGTCATGTCCTCCGATGCCGATAAGATCCGCCGCACGCAGGAGGAGATAGACCCCAAAGACTTCGATACCGTCATTGATTCCATCATCGGTGCTCACCGCATTTATATTCTTGGTCTGCGCTCCTCCGGGGTGCTGGCCGGGTTCCTTTCCTTCTACTTCAATCACATCTTTGAGGATGTGGTGAATGTAGGGGCCGCCCAGGGGGAGACCTTTGAGCAGATGCTGCGCATCGGGCCCAATGATGTGCTCATCGCCATCAGCTTCCCGCGCTATTCCCAGCGGACGCTGAAGGCGGTGCATTACGCCAAAAAGCAGGGCGCCTGCATCATCGGCATTACCGATTCCACCAGCGCGCCGCTGGCTGCCATGGCCAACCATGTGCTGCTGGCCCGCAGCGAGATGGCTTCCTTCGTCGATTCGCTGGTGGCGCCCATGAGCCTGCTGAACGCCATCATTGTGGCGGTAGGTCTGCGCAAAAAGCACGAGACCAGCAACACCTATGCCATGCTGGAGCGCATCTGGAGCGAATACGATGTGTACGAGAAAAACGAGGAGATCCATTCCGCGCCATGAGAAACGAATTTGACCGGATCGTCATCGGCGGCGGAGCCGCAGGCTTATTCGCGGCGGGATGGGCCGCCAAAAGCGGCCTGCGGGTGCTGGTGCTGGAAAAGCGGGAGCGTCCCGCGCGCAAAATACTGGTGACCGGCAAGGGCCGCTGCAATGTGACCAATCACTGCTCTCCGCAGGAATTCATAGCGGCGGTGCGGCGCAACCCCCGCTTTTTGATGAGCGCCATCTACGCCATGACGCCGCAGGACACCATGGCCTGCTTTGAGGAACTGGGGGTGGCACTGAAAACCGAGCGCGGCAGCCGGGTGTTCCCGGTAAGCGACCGCGCCATGGATATTGCCGACGCGCTGGTGCGCTTTGCCCGGCAGGGCGGCGTGCAGATAAAACAGGCCACCGTCAGCGAGCTCATCCAAAGGGATGACGCCGTAGTGGGTGTTAAAACCGAAGCAGGCGAAGAATTCTTTGCCCCGCTGACTATTCTGGCGACCGGCGGCAAAAGCTACCCCGGCACCGGCAGCGATGGCAGCGGCTACACCCTGGCGGCTGCCGTGGGACACACTATTATTCCGCCGCGGCCCTCGCTGGTGCCCATCATCTGCGAGAATACGGACAAGCAGTTTACCACGCTGATGGGGCTTTCGCTGCGCAATGTAACGCTGAACCTCATCCAAAAGAAAACCGGAAAGGTGATATACAGCGAGCTGGGCGAGATGCTGTTCACCCATTTTGGCATCAGCGGGCCGCTGGCCCTGACCGCCAGCAGCTATATGGATGTTCCCACCGACTACCGCATCACCATTGACTGCAAGCCGGGGCTGACCCCTGAGCAGCTGGATGCCCGGATGCTGCGGGACTTTGAGGGGAGCCCCAACCGGGCCTTTGGCAACGCGCTGGAGGCACTGCTGCCCCATTCCCTTATCCCTGTGGTGGTGGCCAAAAGCGGCATTCCGGCCGAGCGGCGGGTGAACCAGCTGACCCGTGAGGAGCGGCAAAAGCTGGGGGCGCTGATCAAGGCCTTCCCGCTGACCCCGCTGGCGCTGCGGCCCATTGAAGAGGCGGTCATTACCGCCGGGGGCGTAAGCGTAAAGGAGATAGACCCCCGCACCATGCGAAGCAAGCTGGTGAAGGGGCTGGCCTTTGCCGGCGAGGTAATGGATGTGGACGCCGTGACCGGCGGCTATAATCTGCAAATTGCCTGGTCTACCGGCTATTTGGCCGGGACGGCCGAACTATCATAAAACTCTGCGAAAGCCGGGGGCCCGCTGCCCCGCCCGCGCCTACGACGCGGTAAGAGACGCTCCCTGCGGGGGCGCCCCTCCGGCGGCAGCCCTGCGGGCTGCCGCCGCGGGGCGGCGGGCCCCGGCTTTTTGCACAGACTATTCCGAAAGGCAGGAAAAACACCATGATCTCCATTGCGATCGACGGGCCGGCAGGCGCCGGCAAAAGCAGTATCTGCGGGCGGCTGGCCCAGGAGCTGCACTACCTGCATATTGATACCGGCGCGCTGTACCGTGCGGTGGGCCTTTTTGTGCTGCGGCAAAATAAAAACCCCGCCGACCCCGCCGATGTCCTCCCCCTGCTGCCGCAGATCCATATCGACCTGCGGTTTGAGGCGGGCGAGCAGCGCATCCTGCTGAATGGCGAGGATGTTTCGGAGGCCATCCGCCTGCCGGAGGCCTCCGCGACCGCCTCCGCCGTTTCCGCCCTGCCGGAGGTACGGGCCTACCTGCTGGAGCAGCAGCGCAGCCTGGCCCGGCAGTACAATGTCATCATGGATGGGCGGGATATCGGCACGGTGGTGCTGCCCCAGGCCACCATTAAGATTTACCTGACCGCCGCCCCGGAGGAGCGTGCCCGCCGCCGCTGGCTGGAACAGCAGCAGAAGGGCATAAAAGAAAGCTACGAGGAGGTGCTGGCCGCCGTCATTAAGCGGGACTACGATGACAGCCACCGGGCTGCCGCCCCGCTGCGCCAGGCGGAGGACGCGTGGCTGTGCGACAGCACCCATCTGGATTTTGAGGGAACGGTGCAGGCCATACTCGCCTACATCCGGCAGCGGATAGGGGAAGTGCCATGCAGGTGACCGTCGCCAAAACCGCCGGGTTCTGCTTTGGGGTGCGGCGGGCGCTGGAGCTGACCCAGAAAAGTGCTGCCCTCTCCCCCACCTGCACACTGGGGGAGCTCATCCATAACCGGCAGGTGGTGGAGGAGCTGGCCGGGCAGGGCGTTACGGTGATAGAGCGCCCCGAAGATGCCCCCGCCGGTACCGCCGTGGTGATCCGCTCCCACGGGGTAGGACCGCAGGTCTATGATACCCTGCGGGCACAGGGCAGCCCTGTAATAGACGCCACCTGCCCTTTCGTCAAGCGCATCCACCAAATTGCCGCCGAGGTACCGGAGGACGGGCTGCTGCTGCTGGCCGGCCGCCGGGAGCATCCGGAGGTGCAGGGCATCCTGGGGTACTGCAGGGGGCCGGCTTTGGTTTTCTCTTCGGCGGAGGAAATGCAGGAACTGCTGGCATTCCTGCCATCGGATGGCAATATCCCCGTCATTTTGGCGGCTCAGACCACATTTTCTTTGCGCGAATGGGAGAAAATATTATTTTTCGCAAAAAAAGTGTGTACAAATCTAAAAGTATTTGATACAATATGTAGAGCGACCATTGAACGGCAGTCCGAGGCAAAACAGCTGGCCCAATCTGCCGATGCCATGGTGGTGGTAGGGGGACTGCACAGTGCCAATACCACGGCTCTGGCGGCGCTGTGCGGCAGCTATTGCCCCACAGTGCAGGTCGAAACGGCGGACCAGCTGGAACGCCACCGGGAGGCCCTGCGGGGCGCCCGCTTTATCGGTATTACTGCCGGCGCTTCAACCCCGGCTTGTATCATTAAGGAGGTTCAAAATTCCATGAGCGTATTGGAAAACAACACTGAAGAAATGAACTTTGGGGAGCTGCTCGATCAATACTCCAAAAGTATACATAATGGGGAGAAGGTAACGGCCGTTGTTACAGGCATTAAGCCGACGGAAATTTCTGTTGACGCCGGCACCAAGCATGCCTGTTATGTACCGCTGGATCAGTTGACCAGCGATCCCTCTGCCAAGCCCGAAGACATCGTCAAGATTGGCGATGAGCTGGAGCTGATGGTCGTCCGCGTCAACGATGTGGAAGGCACCGCCATGCTCTCCAAGACCCGTCTGGATGCCGTAGCCGGCTTCGAGAAGGTCATGAACGCAGGTGAGACCGGCGAGGTCCTCACCGGCGTTGTCACCGAGGTCATCAAGGGCGGCGTTCTGGTCCTCACCAATGGCGTCAAGGTATTCATCCCCGCCAGCCAGACCGGTGTTCCCCGCGACGGCGACCTGAACACCCTGCTGCGCAAGGAAGTCAGCTTTAAGATCCTGGAAACCAACCGTCAGCGCCGCCGTGCCGTCGGCTCCATCAGCGTGGTAGCCCGCGAGGCCCGCAAGGAGCTGGCCCAGAAGTTCTGGGACGAGGTGGAGGTAGGCAAGGTTTACACCGGCAAGGTAAAGAGCCTGACCAACTTCGGCGCCTTTGTGGATCTGGGCGGCGTGGATGGCCGTATCGGCCTGACCGACCTGACCTGGCTGCGCGTCAAGAGCCCTGCTGAGGTCGTTTCCATCGGCGATACCGTAGAAGTGACCGTGAAGGATATTGACCGCGAGAACAACCGCGTATCCCTCATCTACAAAAAGACCGAGGACAATCCCTGGGAGAAGATTAAGACCATGTATCAGGTCGGCGATGTCGTTCCCGTCAAGATCATGTCCATCACCACCTTCGGCGCCTTTGCGCAGATCATCCCCGGCATTGATGGTTTGATTCACATCTCTCAGATTGCCCGTGAGCGTGTAGAGAAGGTGGCGGATAAGCTTTCCGTTGGCCAGGTAGTGGATGCCAAGATCACTGAGCTGGACTATGACCGTCATCGCGCCAGCCTGTCCATCAAGGCCCTGCTGACCGAGGAAGCCCCCGAGGAAGAAGCCGCTGAGGAAGAGACTCCCGCCGAGGAATAATCTATAAGCAAATTTATCCGTCCCCTGGCCGCTGTGGCCGGGGGACTTTTTCTTGCCGGCTGCTTTGGCGGTGGGGGGCAGGCTTCGGGCCG
>URGQ01000033.1 GCA_900547385.1 uncultured Oscillospiraceae bacterium
AATCCCTTATTTAGTTTTTTTTGAGGTGGCCGTTGTAACGCAACCTTAGGAGGCGGTCGCTCTATCCAGCTGAGCTACGGAAACATTGTTTGCAATCCTCATTCTACCCGTTAGGGGAGATTTTGTCAACGGAAAAAGTTTGGGTAGGGGACTTCCCACGCCGGTGGTAAAGTGTTATAATCTACTCATATTTGTGCCGAAGGCACCGGAGCCGCTGCATGGCTCTGTCCATTTTAGCGCCCCGGCGGGTGTAGTAAGGAAGTAAACAGAATATGATGAAACGAGAAAAATCCTGCGGTGTGCTGGTACTGCGCCAGCAGGAGGACGAACTGTATGTGGTACTGCTGCGCCACCGCTTTGGCGGGCACTGGTCCTTCCCCAAAGGCCATGTGGAGGCCGGTGAAAGCGAGCGCCAGACCGCCCTGCGTGAGGTGAGGGAAGAAACCGGTCTGACCGGTATTAAACTGATGGATGGATTCCGGGAGAGCGTGGAATATTCCCCAAAGCCCGGGGTAAAAAAACAGGTGGTGTATTTCCTGGGCACCACCGAGCAGGAAAAGCTGGTTCGGCAGGAGGAAGAGATCAGTGAGATTATGTGGGCGCCGCTTTCCCGCGCTGCCGAGCTGGTTTCTTTTGCCAATGACAAGCGGTTGCTGCGCCATGCCCAGCGTCGTTTGGGGCTGCTACCTACCGAACCGGAAGAAAAGCCGAATATGGAGGAGGCGACAGAATAAAATGTTGCCGAAAAAACAAACGCCCCTGGTCCGGGCGGAAACAATTTGCTGTACTTTGGCGGCAGTGATCGTGGCGATCTGCCTGGCGCACCACCCTGGAACCAGCTGGCCGCTGGCGGTGACGCTGGCGCTGCTGATCGCGGCCAATGTGCTGCAGATCCTGCGTGATCATAAGGACCGTAAGGACGAAAAATAACCGATGAAAGGGCTTCGCAGATGGCGGAGCCTTTTTGCTGCCCTATAAAGGAGAAATTATATCGGTTTGCCCATAAAGCCGCCTGAATACGACACCAGCCTGCGGCAAAATACGGCGTAGGGCAGGGGGTAAGATAATAGCGGACAACTATTTTACCCCAAAGGAAGTGCAAAATACCATGATGGATCACATGACGGAAGTAAGCGGGCTTTCCTGGCCGCGCAGGATATTAAACACCCTGCAAAACGATGACCGCCTTTTAGCGGGCGGGGCGGCATTCCTAGGCGGGCTGATGACGGCCATGGGACGCATCACCGGGGAGGTAGCGCCGTTTGGGGTGGCCTATGCGGCAGCGGCTCCCCGCAGAATGACTGTACCGGCGCTTTTGGGGGCGGCCCTAGGCTACCTGCTGATGGCAGCTCCCCCGGCGGCCTGGCAGTACCCGCTGGCGGCACTGCTGGCGGTGGGGCTGCGCCAGCTGCTGGCGGTCATTACCCATAAAGCCCGCCCCTGGCAGAATGTCATAGGGGTACTTATTGGTTTGGCCACGGCAGTCATTCTGCCCGGAGCATACCGCCACCCACTGGTGTATGATGTGCTGCTGTGGATGACCTCCCTACTGATGGCCGGGGCTGCGGCAGTCTTTCTGCAAAGGGGCCTGGCTCTGCTGGAACCTGACCGTAAAACCCCGCGGGAGCGCACCCTTACGGCTTCATTGGCGGTAGCGGCGGCGCTGTGCTTGATGGGCCTGTGCAGTATCAGTGCTGCCGGGGTATCACTGGGGCGGGTGGCGGCCTCCGTGCTGCTGCTTATTGCGGCGGCGGGTGCAGGCAGTCGTGCCGGGACACTCATCGGGGTGATCTGCGGGCTGGTAGTGGGCTTCTCCACCGGGGAATTTACCCTTTCCGTCACCTGCTTTTCGGTTGGGGGGCTGCTGTGCGGGCTGTTTGCGCCGCTGGGGCGGCTGGGCAGCGTATTGGCGCTGGCTATCAGCTATGGCTTTTTTGCCATGCTGGCCTCCCGCAGTGTAACAGGCTTTTTGGAGGTCCTGCTGGCGGCGGGAATCTTTTGGCTGCTGCCGGCGGCGGTAACGCGCCGGGCGGGCCAGCTCATTGCCCCCGGGCGGGAACAGAAGATCGCTCCATTGATTCTGAGTGACCGGTTGGAGGCCGCAGCCACCGCGCTGCGGGAGGTTTCCTCCACCACCAGGGAGGTGGCAGACCACCTGCAAAAAAGCACGGCTGAAAACCCGGAAATGCTTTTTGACCGGCTGGCCAACCGGTACTGCAAGGGCTGTCTGTACCAGATGATCTGCTGGCAGCAGCACTATGGCGATACGGTGGAAGCACTGGGTCGTGGGCTTTCAGCTTACCGAAAAGAGAATCACATCCCGGCGGAGACCCTGGCGGGGTTAAATGACCGATGCCCCAGCCGGGAACGCCTGGCCGCAGCGCTGGAAAAGGAGTATGCAGGCTATCTTTCCCGGGAGGAGCAGCGGGTGCGAACGGCGCGGGTACGCAGCATCGTCACCGATCAGTTTGATGGGCTGGCCGGGACATTGACCGGCCTTTCGGAGTACTCTTGCGGGATCACCCCATGCGGGGAGGGCCTGACGCAGCGCATTACGGAAGCCCTGCTGGCGGTGGAGCGAGAGTTGCGGGAGGTGTTGTGTTGGACAACAACCGCCGGTCACTTGACGGTGCGGTTAGCATTCCCGGCAGCGCTGCTGCAGCGGGTGGATGCCGAAAGACTGCGGAAGATTATCACGACGGAAGCAGGGCTGGAAATGGCCGGGCCTGCCCGCAGCCAGCAGAATGGTGCCCTGCTGCTGACCTACCGAGAAAAGCCCTGCTACACACTGGGTCAATGGCAGGTTCAGCTCCCCGCAGAGGAAAACGGTACCTGCGGCGATACGCTACGGCTGGTAAAGGGAGAAGAGGGTATACAGGCGCTCATTCTTTCCGATGGGATGGGCACCGGCGCGCCTGCTGCGCTGGATAGCGCAATGCTGTGCAACCTGGTGGGGCGGCTGCTGGAGGCGGGAATCCCCTGCGGCAGTGCCCTGCGGCTGGTAAACAGCGCCCTAATGGTGAAGGGTGGCCGGGAATCACTGGCAACGCTGGATACTACGGTAGTGGATTGCTACACCGGAACGGCATTATTTTATAAGGCCGGAGCGGCCCCCACTTTTTTACGGCGGCAGGGGCGTGCCATGCGGCTGGAAGCCACCAGCCTGCCGGCTGGAATATTGGATTGTGTGGAGCCGGTGGAACGGCGCTTTGACCTGCGCGAGGGGGATCTCATCCTGATGGTAAGCGACGGCGTTCCTACCGAGGAGCCCTGGGTGGAGGAACAGCTGGTCGCCTGGGATGGAGAAGATCCCACCGAACTATGTCACCGCATCGCGGAAGCCGCCCGCCTGCGCTGCCGAGAGTTAAAACCGGACGATATTACGGTGGCGGCCCTGCGACTGGAAAAAGATTAAATTACGCCTTTTAATATGTATTACCAAAGGAGCTGCCCAGTAAAAGGGTCGGCTCCTTTGGCTTGGATGGGAGGTTATCCCATCATGGTGCGGCACACGGTATCAGCCATGTGGTCCAGTGCCGCGCTCATGCGGCTGGCGGTGCGGTGGATGGCCCGCCGGCGCTGTGCCGGGGTGGTGTGGTTCATTACATAGGCTACGGTGCCGGCTGTGGCGGCCGCCATAGCGATGCCGGTCATGGCGGCAGGTATTTTGCTTGTGAAGTGCATAATTCATAACCCCTTCCGGCAGAACTTTTTCTCTCTTTTCATTGTCTGCGTGGTTAGTTTGCACCGGGCCAGGGCTGCTACCCGCTGTAATGTTTGGAAATACAGGTTCTACTATTTACACAACAAAAGTGATTTTATAATAAAACAAACTATGACAATTGATATCACACACAAAAACTGTCGTTCAAACCGGCCAAAATTCCATGGCTAAGATGTTGTATTTTGCACGGAAAATAGTTATTATCATATTATATTTTAACCAAAAACGGAAAATTTCCAGCCAGGCGCTGCCGCTTTGCGTTTTGCCTGACGGCGGAATATGATTGAATCACAAAAGGAGATCATCCATGAACCGAACTGACCGTCCTGCCCGCTGTGCCGCTGTGCACGATCTTTCCGGCCTGGGCCGCTGCTCCCTTTCCGTTATTCTGCCGGCTATGTCGGTAATGGGGGTGCAGGTGTGCCCGCTGCCGACTGCGGTATTATCCACCCACACCGGGGGCTTTGGCACCCCGGCCCGTCGCGACCTGACCGACTACCTGACCGAAGCGCTGGCGCATTACCGTACACTGGGTCTGCCCATGGAGTGCGTCTACACCGGTTATTTGGGCTCGGTGGCACAGGTTGCGCTGTGCCAGGGGCTCTTTGCGGAATGGCCCGCGGCCATGAAGGTGGTGGACCCCGTGATGGGCGACCACGGCAAGCTGTACCACGGCTTTACGCCGGAACTGGTACAGGGTATCCGGGAGCTGGCCACCCATGCCGATGTTATCACCCCCAACCTGACCGAAGCAGCGCTGCTGCTGGGTGAGGAGCCGAATACGGCCCCCCTTTCGCTGGGGCAGGCCCGCAGCCTGCTGGCACGGCTTTCGGCCCTGGGGCCGGGGGTAGTGGTTATCACCGGGGCAGCGCTTACCACCGGGGAATATGCCAACCTGTGTTATGATCGGGAACGCGGCGGCTACTGGAAATCGGTAAGCGAATACCTGCCGGTGCGTTATCCCGGCACGGGCGATCTGTTTGCCGCAGTGCTGACAGCCGGCCTGATGCAGGGCGACAGCCCTGCTATGGCGATGGACCGGGCAACGAGGTATGTGGAGATCACCGTAAAAACGACCTTTGGCTACGGCGCCGATTCCCGTGAGGGTGTGATGCTGGAACGCACACTGGGCTGGCTGACCCAAAAGGAGCTGCCGCGAGGCTACCGCACGCTGTAAGCCGAGGAATCCCCAGAGAGGAAGAGAGCTTACCCTATGAAAAATTCCCGTTTTACCCTGTACCGCATCGTTATCATTGGCCTGATGGCTGCTATGGTGTTTGTCTGTACCATGTTCCTGGGCATTCGTATTCCCACCCCCACCGGCACCACACAGCTCAAGACTGCCAATGCCATTTGCCTGCTGACCGGGCTGCTGTTCGGCGGTTGGACTGGCGGCCTGGCGGCAGGTATTGGCTCCGCCCTGTTCGATTTGACCTATCCTGAATGGGCCGCCGGCGCGTGGCTCACCTTCATCTTTTTCTTTGCCATGGGTGCCATCTGCGGCGGCATAGCCCACGCAGGCGGTGCAGCTGGCAAAAATAAAGCCCGCAACTGGGTCGCTGCTATCTGTGGTGCCGTGGGTTACTGGCTCCTCTATATTGGCAAGAGCATTGTCGTGCTGTGCCTGGGCGGCAGTGTCTTTTCTGCGGCATTCATTGCCACTGTTCCCAAGATGCTTACCGGCGGCATCAATGCCGTATTTGCCATTGTGGTTTCCAACCTGCTGGCAGCGCTGCTGCGCCCCAAGCTGGAATCGGCCGGTATTTATGAAGCACTGAAGAAGCACTGACATTTCCCCCTCTCCAGATATAAAAGATACGCTGCTCCTAGCCGAAAGGCCGGGGCAGCGTATCTTTTTGCGACAAAACGCACAGAACCTGCGCTTTGGCGCTCTGCGCTGTATGATTATTCACTAAACTTGAATATTTGCGAATAATTATTCATAAAACAGCTTGACATAATGAATATTTAGTGATAAAGTATGCAATATCAACAAGAGACGCTCCTCCCGACGAAAACCAATCAACCCAAAAGGCTCCCGCACGGGAGAGAATCAAGAAAGGATGGAAATGAACATGAAAAAACTGATTACGATGCTGATGGCCCTAATGATGGTACTGGCCCTGGCTGCCTGTAGCAGCAATGATAACCCCGCCGCGAATAACGGCGGAACCGACGGTGACAACACCGTGACCACCCCCGCCAACGCGCTGGAAAAAATCAAGGGAGAGGGCGAGCTGCATGTGGCGCTCAGCCCCGATTTCTCCCCGATGGAATTTGTGGATTCCAGCAAGACCGGCCAGGAACAGTATGTTGGCTTTGATGTTTCCCTCGCCAAGTTTATTGCCGAGGAACTGGGCGTTTCCCTGGTGGTCGAGCCGATGAGCTTTGATGCCAGCCAGACTGCTGTTTACACGGCCTCCGTTCCCATGTCCATCTCCGGTTACAGCTGGACAGAGACCAGAGCCGAAAACTACGAGATCTCCGATTACTACTATGCCGGCGATAACGAGACCGAGCAGGTGCTGCTCATTAAGGCAGAGGATGCCGCCAAGTACACCAAGGTAGAGGACTTTGCCGGGCAGGATGTCGGCGCGCAGAATGCCTCCCTGCAGATGCAGCTTTTGACCGAGCAGATCCCGGATGCCAACCCCATCACCATCGGTGATTTGGCCGTGGGCGTCATGGAGCTGAAAGCCGGCAACATCGAAGCACTGGCGGTCGCCAAGGGCAATGCCGATATGATCATCGATGCCAACCCCGATCTTGTCATCTGCGGGTTCCAGTTTGAAGTAAAGGCCGAATACGAAGCCAATGTTATTCTGATGACCAAGGGCGAGACCGAACTGCTGGAGGCTGTTAATGCGGCACTGGCCAAGGCGTATGAAGCCGGTCTGTACGGCACCTGGTATGATGCGGCCGTCGAGCTGGGCAAGAGCGAGAACGCCAAGGAGCTGACGCTGGATTGATAAGAAGATAGACATTATCGATTGACTGCCGGAGCCGTTTAGGACTCCGGCGGCCGTGCTAAAGGGAGAATGACCATATGACAGGAGCTAAATTTTGCGATTTTGAGAAGATGGCAGCCATCTTCCTCAAATATTGGGATAAGTACCTCATTGATGGCGTCAGCTACACATTGCTGCTTTCCGCCATTACGGTGCTGGGCGGTGTGGTGTTTGCTTCGCTGCTGGCCCTCATGAAGATGTCCAAGGTAGCGCCGCTGCGCTGGCTTTCCACCATCTACATCGAGATGATCCGCGGTACCCCCATGCTGCTGCAGCTGTATTTCTTCTACTTTGGATTGCCCATGCTGATACCCGCCCTCAATAAGCAGAAGTTCCTGTGTATTGCCATTGCTCTCATCTGCAATAGTGCCGCCTATGTCTCGGAGGTTATTCGTTCCGGCATTCAGGCGGTCGATCCCGGTCAGCGGGAAGCGGCGCTTAGCCTCGGCTTTGGCGAACGGGGCGCTATGTGGTTCGTTATCATGCCGCAGGCGGTCAAGAACATTCTTCCGGCCTTGGGCAATGAATTCATCATGATCATCAAGGATACCTCGCTGGCCTCCACCTTCTTCATTGGCGACCTGATGACCCAATATCTCCAAATCCGGGGCGCCACCTACCTGCCCATCGAGCCGTTGGTCATCACCGGTATCATCTACTTTATCATGACCTTTGCTCTCAGTAAGCTGTTTGGGCACTTTGAGCACAAGATGCAGCGCAGCGACCGGCAAAGCGGTACGGCGCGGCAGCGCAAATTAAAGCGGGAAGGAGCGGTGGCGTAAATGGCGCAGAAGATCATAGAAGTAGCGGATCTGAAAAAGTACTATAATGGCGGCGCCGTTCACGCCATGGATGGCGTCACGGTGGATATCTGCCGGGGCGATGTCATTGCGGTTATTGGTCCCTCCGGCGGCGGCAAAAGCACCTTCCTGCGCAGTCTCAACCTGCTGGAGGTACCAACCGCCGGCTCTATCAAGGTGGATGGCGTGGAGATCACCGGCAAAAAGGTCGATCTGCCCAGTCACCGGCAAAAGATGGGCATGGTGTTCCAGCACTTCAACCTGTTCCCACACAAAACGGTGTTGGAGAATCTCACCATGGCTCCTATCCGCATCAAAAAGGTGCCCAAGGCCGAAGCAGAACAAAAAGCCATGACTCTGCTGGGCCGGGTTGGCCTAGCCGACCGTGCTAATGACTACCCGGCGCAGCTCTCCGGCGGGCAGAAGCAGCGGGTCGCCATTGTGCGGGCGCTGGCCATGGAACCGGAAGTGATGCTGTTTGATGAACCCACCTCCGCCCTGGACCCCGAAATGGTGGGCGAAGTGCTGGAAGTCATGCGGGAACTGGCCCATGAGGGCATGACAATGGTCATTGTCACCCACGAGATGGCCTTTGCCCGCGAAGTAGCCAGCCGGGTGCTGTTTATGGAAGAGGGCAAGCTGGGCGAACAGGGAACCCCGGAAGTCATCTTTACCAATCCGCAGAGCCCTCGACTGCAAAATTTCCTAAAAAAGGTGCTGTGATAACATGGAAGAACTAAAAAAAGCGGCATTGGACACCATTGAAGAGAATAAAGAGCTGATTGCTTCCGTTGCCGATCAGATTTGGGAATATGCCGAGCTTTCCTTGCAGGAGGTGCGGTCCGCTGCTCTATACTGCAAAATGCTGAAAGAACTAGGCTTCGCCGTGGAGGAGGGCATCTGCGGTATCCCCACCGCTTTTGCCGCCAGCTATGGCAGCGGGCGTCCCATTATTGGCATTCTGGCGGAGTATGATGCCCTTTCCGGGCTTTCCCAGCTGGGCGGCAGTATCAAAAAGCAGGAACTGACCCCCGGTGGGACCGGCCATGGCTGCGGACATAATCTGCTGGGGGCCGGCGCTTTGGCGGCGGCACTGGGTATCAAGCATTATTTGCAGCAAAGTGGTGCCCCTGGTACGGTAGTATTGTATGGCTGCCCCGGCGAAGAAGGCGGCGCGGCCAAAGCCTTCATGGCGCGGGAAAAGCTGTGGTACGGCTTAGATGCTGCTCTGACCTGGCACCCCGATGACTGCAACGAGGCCGCGACCGGCTCCAGCAATGCCTGCATTCAGGTGCAGTATATTTTCCACGGGGTGGCCGCCCATGCGGCCGGAGACCCCGAACGGGGCCGCAGCGCCCTGGATGCGGTAACATTGATGAATGTGGGGGTGCAGTTCCTGCGGGAGCACATGGAACCGCAGGCCCGCATCCACTATGCCGTGACCGATGGAGGCGGCTGCAGCCCCAATGTGGTGCAGTCCAAAGCATCGGTATTGTATATGGTGCGCTCCCCGCAGGTAAAAAAAGCGGTGGAGCTGCAAAAACGGGTGGATGATATCGCTGCCGGAGCTGCCCTGATGACCGGCACCACCTGTGAACGGAAGTTCATTGATGGCGTGGCGGAGACCATCCCCAACCATGTGCTGGAAGCTCTGCTGTATCAGAATTTTGCCGAAGTGGGCGTGCCCCAACATACCCCAGAGGAAATGGCCTTTGCTACAGAGCTCGCCACTACTTATGATGCCGGCGGCCATATCCCGGGAAGCGGCAGCGAAAATGCCGATTATGCCGCCCGGGTAAAAACGCTCCTGCCCGGCAGCGCGATGAATGATGTGCTGCTTCCGCTTTTCACCGGGGAAGCCTTTTGCCCTGGCTCTACCGATGTGGGGGATGTCAGCTGGCAGTGCCCCACGGCGCAGCTGCATGTGGCATCTTGGCCCAATGGCTGTCCTGGCCACAGCTGGCAGAATGTTTCCTGCGGAAAAACATCCATCGGGCATAAGGCGGCAATCACCGCTGGTAAGGTGCTGTGCGCCGCAGCCATTGATCTGCTGGAACAGCCGGAGCTGATTGCTGCAGCCAAAACGGAATTTGCAGGGCGTACCGCGGAAAGCTATACCTGTCCCATCCCGCCGGAAGCCGTGCCTACCATCCCGGATTGATTGTGGAACTTTTCGGTTTTCTGCAAACCGAAACATTGGGCCGCAGGCCAAACCATCCTTCGGATGGTTTCAGCGGTCTGCGACCGCTGGCCCGCCTTCGGCGGGCGGCCTGCGGCCCGTTCTCTCCCGCTGAACAAAGCGCAAAAAGAAAAAGCATACCTTCCCCACGATGTGGTAAGGTGTGCTTTTGTTTTATATTATAAGCTTTCCGGGTCAATACCGAACTTATCCCGCAGGAAGTGTTGGTATTCTGGGTGATCCTCCGCCTGGCGATACTCCTCCCGTACCGTCCGCCGGAGCCAGTCTGCTTCTCTTTCAGTCATTTCTTCGTAGCGGCGCAGTACCAGCAATCCCTCTTGCTCCGCCTGCAAAATGGCTTCCCACGCATCCGGGATAAATTCACAGCCTGTCGCTTCCACCGCCCCGCGGGATGTTACGGTATCGGGGATAGGAACAGGATGCCCCCGCCGGATCACCTTTTCTACCGTATAGATGTAACCGGAAACGCCTCGATAGGTTTCTTCCAATGCGTTTGGGTAGTATTCCTCCAGCCGCTGCCTGCCATCATCGGTAAAGCCGTAGGGTCCCCACTTTTTCCATGGACCGTTGTATGCAAAGCCAGTTTCCCGGCAGTACTTTTCCACGGCGTTGGAAAGGTAAACAAAGGTGTTTTCTCGTTTTTGCGAAAAGTACAGCAGTGGGATGCCATGGTTGGAAATGTGTGGCCGCAGCTCGGTCAGCCCGCCAATGGGCGAAGCGTGATACAGCATGGTTCCTCCTTATCCCTGTCGCTGCCCGCGGAAAAAATCCGAAAGCAGAGCGGAGCATTCCTCCGCTAGTATACCGGCGGTCAGCCGAGGGGCGGCCCCCAGGTCAAGGTGTGCAAGATTTAACCGGGAGCCAAGGCAGCCGTATTGTGGGTCGGCGGCACCATACACCACCTGCCCCACCCGCGCATTCAGGATCACTCCACTGCACATGGGGCAGGGTTCCAGTGTGACATACAGGGTGCAGTTATCCAGCCGCCAGTCCCCACGGGCCTGGCAGGCCATCTCTATGGCACGCACCTCGGCGTGTCCCAGTGGAGAATGGGTCACTTCCCGGTCATTGCGGGCAGCGGCCAGTACTGTATTGCCACACACCACCACCGCACCTACTGGGATCTCTCCGGCAGCGGCGGCTTTTTTTGCCTCTATTAGGGCCAGGCGCATGTACTTTTCGTGGTCCATCCTTTGGCTCCCTTCAACAGGATTATTGGGGAGAGAGCACATGGGTCTCTGTGGGGTCCTACCCAGCTCTCCGTACGAATCTAAACAACAGGGAACAGTGCATTCCCCAACAGCAATAACAGCGCCAACACCAGCGGTACCGATACCCCCAGCCGGGGGTTCCCGCGTGCCGGAGCCCATCGGGGCATCCTGCGCAGACGGAGCAGCGCAATGCCGCCTAAAATCAGCAGTCCAACCGGCAGTAGAATGGCTGTGAGCGGTGAGGGAAAATAAGTGGTCACCCATGCGATGATATTATTACACAGGTGGATCAAGATAGCCCAGCGCAGCGTTCCGGTATAAAAGGTCACGATCCCCAGCGCCAATCCGGCTGCCAGTGCGGGCAGCCATTGGGAAAGGCTGCCGTGTGCCCCCATAAATAACAGTGCGGAGAGCCATATCGCCAGCTTTTCCCCGGCCGGGCGCAGCGCGTGCAGCACTGCCCCGCGGAACAGCAGCTCCTCCATCACCGCCGGCAGTAGAACGGATCCAATCATCGAAAAAATGATCGCTAGGGGTTCTTCCGGTAGCGGCGTGGGGGTGGACATCCCGGATCCGGTCAGCATATCTTGCAGTAACAGGGTAAGAAAGTTAGCCCCCAGTAATACCGCCAACCCGGCAGGCACCAGCCATAGGCTGCCGTTTTGTCCTTCTCGCAGCAGGCATGGCTGGGCGGCAGAGCGCCGCCGCAGCTCTATGGTTACCACCAGCGGGATTCCCAGCATGAGAAATTGCAGCACCAGCCCTATTCCCTCCGCAGCAGTTTCCGTCAGCAGGGATAGCCACTCCTGCCGCAGCCACGCATTGGCCCGCATGGTCAGCCACAGCGTCAGCATTCCGCCGCCGGCGGCTGCGCTCCCGCTGCGGTATCGCTTATCCTGCGGCACGGGCGCCGCCCCCTTCCTTGCATGCTTCCCTTTCCATAAAAACCGGCGCCCTCCCTGCCATAGGGGGCGAGCGCCGGCGCTTCCTCAAACATTAAAGCGGAACAGCACCACATCGCCGTCCTGCATCACATACTCCTTGCCCTCACTGCGGATGAGCCCTTTCTCCTTGGCCGCCTGCAGGGAGCCGCACGCGATCAGAGTTTCGTAGGGAACAACCTCCGCCCGAATGAACCCGCGCTCAAAGTCGCTGTGGATCTTACCGGCTGCCTGCGGGGCCTTTGTGCCTTTGGTGATCGTCCACGCGCGCACCTCCGGTTTGCCGGCGGTGAGGAAGCTGATTAATCCCAAAAGATCATAGCCGGCGGTCACCAACCGGTCCAGGCCGGATTGATGCAGCCCCAGCTCCTCCAGGAACATCTGCCGGTCCTCCGGCTCCATTTGGGAAAGCTCCTCCTCGATCTTGCCGCAGATGGGCACCACACGGCTGCCCTCCGCCTCGGCTATCTCCAGCACCTGCCGGTAAAGCGGGTTCTCATTCAGGTCGCCCGCAAAATCGGCCTCGCTGAGGTTTGCCACATAGATGACCGGCTTATTGGAAAGCAGCGGGCAGTCGGCGATGAGCTCTTTTTCTTCCTCAGTGCAGGGAAAATTCCGGGCGGATTTGCCCTCGCCCAGCCACTCGTTCAGCCGTTCGAAGAGCGCTGCCTCGGCCAGCGGCTTTTTATCGCCGCCCTTGGCTGCCTTTTTGCAGCGGTCAATCCGCCGTTCCACCAGGTCAATGTCGGAGAGCACCAGCTCCAGGTTGATGGTCTCAATATCCCGCGCCGGGCCAATCTCGCCGCTGACATGCACAATCTCGCCGTCATTAAAGCAGCGCACCACATGGATGATGGCATCCACCTCGCGAATATGGGAAAGGAACTTGTTGCCCAGGCCCTCGCCCTGGGAGGCCCCCTTCACCAGCCCCGCGATATCCACGAACTCGATGACCGCCGGGGTCACCTTGTCGGGGGAATATATCTCGCACAGCTTATCCAGCCGGGGATCCGGCACAGGTACGATGCCCACATTCGGTTCGATGGTGCAGAAGGGATAGTTGGCAGCCCCGGCGCTGCCGCCGGTTAGGGCGTTGAATATGGTGCTCTTGCCAACATTCGGCAAGCCGACGATTCCTAATTTCATAGTTTTCTCTATCTCCTTATTTTTCAAGGGTTTTCGGCACTTGAACGGCGCTTACTGTACCATTACTGTACCATTTTGATTTTGCTGCACTTTTTCAAATTGTAATACGGCTTTTGACATGGAATCATTCGTCACATGAATGTACCGATCCATCGTCGTTTTGATGCTGGCATGACCCAGCAGCTTTTGCAGCACCTTCGGCTGCATACCGCTTTCGATTGCACGCGTTGCGTAGGTGTGGCGCAAAGCGTGCATACAGAATCGCCGGACTTCTGCCTCATCGCACAGTTTGTAAAGGTGGGTATCGTAGGAACTGTTTTTTGCCGGTTCCTCGGTACGCCCGTTGATAAAGACAAGGTCACGCATGGTCAGCTGTGCCTTTGTGCCTGTCCTGCGATCGGTACACTCCAGCGTTTGAGAAAGAAGCGGAGATTCCTCTCGCATAGAACACTTAGCCTTCATCCCTTTCAGAATTTCAAAAGCGCGATCCGTCAAGGGAATGGTGCGATAGCTCTGCTGTGTTTTGGGAGGTCCTGCCCGCCAATACTGTTCACCGTGTCGAAACTCCAATGTTTTGTTGACTGTGAGTGTGCGCTTTTCAAAGTCAATCACATCCCACGTCAACCCGATCATCTCACCGGTACGCAAACCGGTTTCAAGGATCAGCGCGTACTGATTGTAGTTGTGGGAACATTTCGCAACTTCAAGAAATCTGATTTGCTCATCCCGCGTCAAAAAGTGAATGTCGTCCGGCGCTCGGACCGGCTTTGTGTAGCGAACGCCGTCCATCGGGTGTTTGTAAATCAAATCGTTCATCTTCGCAGCCTTGAGCAAGGTTCCCATCGTGATATAGGTCTGCCGGATGGTAGACCCTGCATAATCCGCATCCATGGAAAGCAGCATTTTTTTGCAGTGCATGGGCTTCACATCGGAAAGGAGCATTTTGCCGATGATGGGCTGGATATTCTGCTTATATCGCTCCCGATAATTTCGTAGGGTATTCGGTGCTAAATCGCCCACAATGTTCTCGATCCAAAATGAAAACCATGCGTCCACCGTGGTGTCTGAGGAACAAAACATATCTTCGTGCTTGTCGGCATATTTCGCCTGCTCGATCCAGTTACGCGCCTCGGGAATCGTCTGGGAATATTTCTCATGTCGTTTTCCTGCTTTGTCTACAAAATGTGCGTGATATAATCCGTCCTTTCTTTGGTAGATACCCTTACCGCATTCTTTACCTTTTAAGTTTTTGCCCATTGTATACTCCTTTCCCGCAGAGAGAAAAGAGCCTACTGTAACAACAAAAATTATAACAGATAGACTCTTTTCTCTCAAGGTGTTTTTAGAATTTTGTGGTCAGTCAGCTAGATTACAAGCCTCTGGCCGATATATTCCTCAAATTCTTTCCGTTTGATCACCTTTTTTGTGCCGACAAAAAGCACAAACGGGCAATTGGGCATTCTTAGCATACTATCGATCCTGTTGATGCCGATATTGCTGTATTCCGCCGCCTCTTTGGTGGTCAGCGTCATTTTGAGGTGGATGGGGACGGTGAGGATGTTGTCCATGGAAATATCTCCTTTCGTGGTGCTTATGTAGACAAATAGAACGCAATTTCGTGGGTGCGAGGGAAATCGTATTGCCGTGCGGCTTTGGCGGTGCGGGAAGGCTTGCAATTCAAGGGCTTTTCGCCCCCAAACTGTCTACACCCGACCGCCGTTTGCGGGCGGATTTCGCCTTCTGCTGGCGGTGAACCTCCTTGGCGCAGGCGGGGCAGTATTTTGTCCTGCCGGAGCGGGCGAGAATGCCCGTGCCGCAGACTTCGCAGCGGCGCAGCTTCTTGGGGCTGAGAATGGCCTGTTCCAGCTTGGGTTGCTGGGGCAGCACAGCGCGGCGGAACCACCGGCAGATCAGGCTGCGGGAGATAAACTGCGGGCAGACACCGTCCAGCAGCAGGCACTCGCCATCCAAGAAGTTGCAGCAGCGTTTTGTAAGCCCTCGCACGCTGCGGAGCTGCCCCGGCGTCAGGCGAAAGAGCGAGCCGTCCGGCAGGCGTTCGATGGGGTCAAGCTTGTGCATCTTCGCCCTCCTTTGCGATGAGCTTTGCGTCCGCTGGGTAGTTCAGCGTGATGAGGGCGGGCTTGCCCAAGCTCTGCTTGCGCCGGATAATCAGGCCGCTGCATTCCAGCTCCCGGAAGATCCGCGTGGCGCTCTGGCGGCTGCGGTGGAGCTTCGTCTGCGCCTGCTCCAAGGTGAAGTAGAGGCGGATGGTGCCGTCCGGCTCGACGTAGCCGCTCTGCCGGGAAATGCTTGCTCTGTCCAGCAGCAGCGCATAGAGCACCTTTGCATCGTTGCTGATGCCCCGCAGGGCTTCGTCTTGGAGAAGAAACCTCGGAAGCGGCACATAAGACGCCACTGGGCTCTGCGTCGTGAGCTTGCAAAAAGTTTTCATCTGACCTCCTGTCACATCCATCAATCCATCCATTTTTGTGTTGATTGATTGATGGATGATTTTCTTGTATCTTGATTTATTTCTTATTAGTTAGAGGATGAAATCCCGCCCCGATGAACATTATGGAAACCGTCGTCCTGAAATCCGGTTGCGGAACGCCCAAAAGCGTCAGCTTGTCCACCGTCTGAAAAACCGGTGACGGAAAACCCACACATGGAA
>URGQ01000034.1 GCA_900547385.1 uncultured Oscillospiraceae bacterium
GGTTGGCTGTGCCAACCGAGTGCGGCTCCGCCGTGGGCCGGCCCCCTGCAAATACCCGGAAAGGAAGCGAAACCATGAGTAAAATTCTCGGCCACCTGGAGCCCCAGGCAGTGTTCCATTATTTCGAGGAGATCGCGGCTATCCCCCACGGCTCCCGCAATACCAAGAAAATCGCCGATTACTGCGAGCAGTTCGCCAAAGACCGCGGCCTGCAGCATACCCGTGACGCCAGCGATAATGTCATTATCGTAAAGCCCGCCGCTAAAGGCTACGAGACCGCCGCGCCGGTGGTGCTGCAGGGCCACCTGGATATGGTGTGCGAAAAAGCCCCAGGCTGCACCAAGGATATGGAAACCGAGGGCCTGGACCTGGTGGAGGAAAACGGCTGGGTGTATGCCCGCGGTACCACCCTGGGCGGTGATGATGGCATTGCTGTGGCCATGATGCTGGCCCTGCTGGATGAAAAGGACCTGCCCGCCCCCCGGCTGGAGTGCATCATCACCAGCGATGAGGAGATCGGGATGCTGGGCGCCGCTGTGCTGCAGCCCACCCTAGTCACCGGCCGCAATATGATCAACCTGGATTCTGAGGCAGAGGGCGTCTTTACCGTCAGCTGTGCCGGCGGTAACCGCACCTACTGCCGTCTGCCCATCCAGCGGGAGACCGTGACCGGCCAGACTGTTACCCTGCGCATTGCCGAGCTGGTGGGCGGTCACTCTGGGGTGGAAATTGATAAGGGTCGCGCCAATGCCGATATGCTGCTGGGCCGCCTGGTGATGGCTGCCCGCCGTGACGCACCCTGCCGCCTGATTTCGCTGACCGGCGGTTCCAAGGATAACGCCATCCCCAATGAGGCGACCGCGCAGCTCCTCTGCGAGGACCTCCCCGCGCTGGAACGGCTGGCCGCCGCCTGGCAGAGCCAGCTCCGTCATGAGTATGCCCCGGCCGAGCCGGATCTTACCATTACCGTTACCCCAAATGAAAAAACCGCCTGCGCCGTCCTCACCGAAGAAAGCGCCGAGCGGGTGCTGTGCATGTTGCTCTGCGTTCCCAATGGCATCCAGGCCATGAGCGGCAGCCTGCCCGGCCTGGTGCAGACCTCCCTCAATCTCGGCATCCTCACCACCGAGGATGACGCCGTGGAGCTGCACTTTGGCGTGCGCAGCAGCATAGCCAGCCAAAAGGAGATGCTGACCGAACGCCTAACGGTGCTGACGCATCAGCTGGGCGGCACTGTGGAGGTCTTTGGGGATTACCCCGCCTGGGAATACCGTGCCGAAAGCCCCCTGCGGGAGCTGATGTGCGAGGTCTACCGAGAGCAGTACGGCGCCGAGCCCAAGATCGAGGCCATCCACGCCGGGCTGGAATGCGGCCTGCTGTGTGAAAAGCTGCCGGGCCTTGATTGCGTTTCCATCGGCCCGGAGCTGCTGGAGATCCACACGGCCCGCGAGCGCATGTCGGTAGAATCGGTCGGCCGGGTCTGGCGCTATGTCCGGGAGGTACTGCGCCGTAGCTGGTAACAGACCGCCGTATTTATAGAACCTTTCCAAGCCGCAGGGTCTCCGCCGCCCCGCCAGCCGGCGCCATCGGCGCCGGCTGCCCCGCCGAAAGGCGGGGGGAGCTCCCCCAAAAGAGGCGCGGCGGGGCGGCGGAGCTCGGCGGCTTTTTGCCAGTTTTAACCCGGCGGCAGGCAGCTTGTGTGCTCTGCCCAAGCCTTCTTTCCCCTTGCGGACACAGCTTCCCCTATCTGCCCGCCTTAGCAGCAAAATCCTGCCAATTTTGGGCTTTTTCTTGTGACATTTTGGCCAAGAGAAATGGACTGCCCGGCCGAAATGGTACAAAATTTTAGAGATCTTGAAAATCTTTTTTGTAAAAACCGACCAAGAAATGCTTGACAAGCCCCGCCCATTGGGGTAAGATGGATAATGTACCGGCAGAAGCACCCGCCGGGACTGGAGTATGTGCATATGCAAAAACACTGGGAAGCTATGTCCGATGAAGCGCTGGCCGCGGCCGCTCTTCAGGCGGAAGACCGTGCCTTTACGGTGCTGGTGGGCCGGCTGCTGCCCCCCCTGCGGGCCATGGCCGAAAGCTACCGCCTGCCGGGACTGGACCGGGATGACCTCGTCCAGGAGGGCTTTTTAGGGGTGATGAGCGCCGTGCGCCATTACCATCCCGGCTTGGGGGAATTCACCCCCTACGCCCTTACCTGCGCCCGCAACAGCATGGGCTCGGCGGCTCGCGCCGCCCTTTCCGATCGGCACCAGCCGCTGCGGGATTACGACCCCATTCCGGAGGACCATCCCGCCGGGGAGGAGATCCAGCCGCAGGCGCTGGTGGAGGCCGCAGAATTCAGCGGAGAACTGCACCGCTGGATGCAAACCGAGCTTACCGATTACGAGCGCCAAGTGTTCCGGCTGTTTTTGGCCGGCTACCCCTATTCGGAAATAGCCTCTCTTCTTTCTTCTCATTCCAAAGCTGTGGATAACGCCCTGCAAAGAGTCAGACGAAAGCTGCGAAAGTTCTATTCCACCCACTCGGTATCTGCCTGAATTCGTCAGGTGATATATACAAAACTCCCTTATAACATCAATTGTGAGGGCAGAGATTCCAAAGCGAGGTAATGAAGAATGTACGAAGACAAGACTTTAGTATGCAAAGAATGTGGCAATGAGTTCGTGTTCACCGCCGGTGAGCAGGAGTTCTATGCCGAGCGCGGTTTTGCCAATGAGCCCCAGCGCTGCAAGGCCTGCCGCGACGCCCGCAAGCAGAACCAGAGAACCGACCGTGAGATGTTCACCGCCGTCTGCGCCAACTGCGGCAAAGAGGCGAAGGTTCCCTTCCGTCCCCGTGAGGACCGTCCTGTTTATTGCAGCGAGTGCTTTGCAAAGATGAAGGAAGAGCAGTAATCAGACCCCCTGATAACAAGACTATCCTGCCGGCTGTCAGCAATGATGGCCGGTTTTCTTTTTTGATGTTATCTTAGCTCCAGTAGCTTTCGCACTTCCTCCGTCCGGGCAAAGAGCTTAAAGTACAGTGCCCGGTAATCCGGTGCGTCACTTTGCAGGCAGATTTCCTCACATTCCTGCTGTATCGCGATGATTTTATCCTGTATCATCAGGCAGCGCCCCCTTAGACGAGCGACCTCCACTTTATCATCCATATAATTTTCCCTCTTTTCTATAATTGCACTATATTAGTGCAATTATGGCCGCTTTTTCGCCTAAAATCAAGAAAATGATTGTTCTGATTTAGTGCGGAGGAGGGGTGATGTTCATGGATCAGCAGTACAGTGAGCGCATGGGGCGTCATTTGGCCAAACTCCGCCAAGATAAAGGCCTAACGCAGGAGCAACTGGCTGCTCGATTGCAGGTGCAGGGCTGTGACTTAACCCGCAGTGCATTGGCCAAGATTGAGGTTGGCCAGCGCCATCTCTATCCCGATGAGATAAAAGCCCTGAGCGTAGTGCTCGGTATTAGTTATGAACAGATTTTTGTTTGAATTAAGTGCTTTTCACCTGTTCGGTGAAAGGTATGCCTGTAAAAGGCACAAATAAGGGGGAGCCCTCTCTTGCAGGGCTCCCCCTCTTGCGTGAACGACCACTCTGGGTCGTCCACGCAATTCATCCCCTTTCGGAGCGCCCTTCGGACAGGGAATATTTCGTCCGCTGTGGCGGACGACCAGCCTTTTGAAAAAGGCTGGAGCGAAAACTTTTACACAAAAATCTCCCCCACCGTTGCCCGGCAGGGGAGTCTTTTTATTCGGTTATTCCTCCAGGTCCTTCAGCTCGTCCGCTTCCGCCTTTTCCACCGTGATGCGGCCGTCCCGCAGTGTCTTTACCTGCGATTTGTGGAAGGAGGTCACAGCCCCCTCCTCGGCCCGGTCCAGATGCACCTTTAGCTCGCCGGTCAGCAGGTTCACCTCAGTTACCTTGCCCCGGCCCTCGCCGGTCTGCACGATCGCCCCTACCTTCGGGGTGATCCGCAGCAGATCCTCATAGGCGTCCTGCTCGTACTTCAGGCAGCACATCAGCCGGCCGCAGGCCCCGCTTATCTTGGTGGGATTGAGAGAAAGCCCCTGCTCCTTCGCCATCTTGATGGAAACAGGCTGGAATTCCCCCAAAAAACTGGCGCAGCAGAACGGTCTTCCGCAGATGCCCAGACCGCCCAGCATTTTCGCCTCGTCCCGCACGCCGATCTGCCGCAGCTCGATGCGGGTACGGAACACCCCGGCCAGTTCCTTTACCAGCTCGCGGAAATCCACCCGCCCATCGGCGGTAAAGTAGAAGAGGATCTTGCTGCCGTCAAAGGCGTATTCCACCTCCACCAGCTTCATTTCCAGCTTGCACAGGGCGATCTTCTCCTGCGCTATGCGGAAAGCCTTTTCC
Source organism: uncultured Oscillospiraceae bacterium (assembly GCA_900547385.1). Taxonomy (GTDB): domain Bacteria; phylum Bacillota; class Clostridia; order Oscillospirales; family Ruminococcaceae; genus Angelakisella. The sequence continues at coordinate 4,388 of URGQ01000034.1, forward strand.
TCTTTTTTACGGTTTTCCTCCACCCGGCGCAGATCCTCCTGCGTGGCGGGACGGGTCACCTTTTTCAGGGGCTTTACCACACGGGTCTGGTCCACCTCCCGGTTGGAGATAGCCACCGTGCCGCATTCGGTACCGCGGGAGGTTTCCACAACCACGGGCTCCCCCACGCGGTAGCTGCCGCCATTGGGGTCAAAGTAATAAATTTTTCCGACTTCCTTAAATCGGACGCCGATGATCTCTGCCATACAAATGGTACTCCTTTATTTCCAACATCCATGATGCATGAATTTTCAATATTAGTTTCCGCCTGTGGTGGGGCCAGGTTTGCAGTCGCCTAAAGGCGGCGCGAAGCCTTTTGCAAAGGCATAGTTGGCACGCTTGCCAGCGGGGCCGTCCTTTTCTGTGAAGAAAAGGACGCAAAAGTCATTAGGGCTACGCCCTAAAAACCCCACGCACCGGAACGCCCGCTCGGAACGGGCTACGCCGTCTCGAAGCGTGGGCTAAACGGTGCTTATAAGGTGTCTGCGACGCATTTTTATCGCCCCCGCGCTGGAGCGCAGAAGGGCGAACCACCACCCCTGTCCCCGCCTCAAAGGCGGGGAACTATGGGGCAAGTTAAGCAAATACTTTACAGTCTGCAAAACCGCTTCCTCGGCAAATCGCAGTCCTTGCCGCCTTGCGGTGCCCGAAAAAATCTTCGCGCTGCTCGCTTGCTCGATTTTTTCGACCGCTGCGGGTGCTCCGCCTCGCTGCATCCGCCACTGGCGGCGCTCGGCTCCGCACCCCCTACCCCTCCCCCGCTGCGGGGGAGGGGCCGTCTAGGCAAATAGCTGCTCGTTCAACCCATAGGCTCGGCATCATAACTTTCTGCTATCGGTTTGCAGTTACCCCAATAAAATGCGTCGCAGGCACCTTGAGAGCGTATCTGCGGCGCCGTACGGATTAATTTTTCTGCGGTAGCTGAAAAATCCAATTCGTATCCAGCCGCAGCTTAAGCGTTAGGGGGTCTTGGGGCACAGCCCCAAGCGTGTTTTGGTTCCTTTTACACGAGTAAAAGGAACGCCCCGGCGGCGAGCCGTACGGGCTTTGCACCCTGCAAAATCTCCGCCCCGCCGTTAGGCGGCCACAAACTCGCCCCAAAAATCTTTTACCACTTTTCATCACAGAAAAGTACCCACCGCCGGGTAGGCAAGCTCACGCCAAGCACTCGCCTTTTTGCAGCCGTGCCCCCCGCAGCCAGTCGGCCGCGGCCATGCGGGGCTTGCCCTCCGGCTGCACGGTGATAAGCCGCAAAGCGCCCTCGCCGCAGGCCACCGTCACCGGGTCCAGAGCGATCAGCTCGCCCGGCTTGCCATGGCCTTCGGCCAGGCGGCTCTCGTGGATCTTCAGGGCCTTGCCGCCCGCTGCGCAGCGGCAGCCCGGCCATGGGTTCATCCCGCGGATCTGATCGTGCAGTTCCTTGGCGCTGCGGGTAAAGTCCAGCTTTCCCATCGCCTTTTCCAGCATCGGGGCCATGGTGGCCTCGGCGTGGTTCTGCGGGGTGCGCTGTACCGTCCCGTCGGCAATGGAGCGCAGCGTGCGGCTCAAAAGCTCCGCGCCCAGCGGCGCCAGCCGGTCAAAAAGCTCGCCCGCCGTCTCATTTTCCCCTATGGGGGTGGTAATGGTGTCGATAATATCCCCGGTATCCATGCCGGCATCCATAAACATGCTGGTCACCCCGGTGATCTTCTCCCCGTTGATGACGCTCCACTGGATGGGGGCGGCACCCCGGTATTTGGGCAGCAGGGAGCCGTGGATATTGATGCAGCCCTTGGGGGGCACATCCAAAATGGCCTGCGGCAGGATGCGCCCGTAGGCCACCACCACCAAGCAATCCGGAGCCAGCTCCTTCAGCTGGGCGGCCACGGTGCCGTCCCGCATTTTGGTGGGCTGGTACACCGGGATGCCCCGCTCCTGCGCCAGCTGCTTGACCGGCGGCGGGGTAAGGACGGCGTGGCGGCCCACCGGCTTATCCGGCTGGGTAAAGACCGCGGGCACCTCGTGCCCGTCCGCCAGGATCCTTTGCAGGCAGGGCACCGCAAAATCCGGCGTCCCCATAAATACGATGCGCATGGTTCTCACTCCTCGTCCAGTTCCCGCAGCTCCTCATCGGTAAGCATGTGGTGGGTAATGTCCTTAAAAATATGGCCGTCCAGGTGGTCATTTTCGTGGCAGATGGCCCGGGCCATAAAGCCCTCGGCCTCCAGCGTAAAGGGCTTGCCGTGCCGGTCATAAGCCTCAATGGTCACCTTCTCCGGGCGCACCACCAGGCCGTACTCGCCGGGGGAAGAAAGACACCCCTCCAGGCCGTCCTGCTCGCCGCTTTGGGCGGTAATGGTGGGATTGATGAACTCCGTCAGCCCCTCGCCGATATCCACCACAAAGACCCGGCGCAGCACGCCTACCTGTACCCCGGCAATGCCCACGCCGTCGGCCTCGTACATGGTATCGGCCATGTCGTCCAGCAGCGTCCACAGCCGCTCATCAAATTTTTCCACCGGGCGGCTTACCTTGCGCAGCCGCGCCTCTTTTTCGGTCACAATATTTCTCAGTGCCATTGTAGCACCTCCTTGGATTAGTTGGGGTTTTATCACCGCTGCGGGGATGGTCGGGCATCGCCTGCGGGCGGAGGATTTGTGAAGTGAATGGGTATCGCCCGGCGGCGGGGATAAGTCACCGGAGGGTGACAATCTGTACGCCTGCCGGCGGGGCGTTACTTTTCTGTGAAGAAAAGTAACCAAAAGTCATTCAGGGCTGCGCCCTGAAAACCCGGTCGCCCTGCTGCGCTGGATACGAATTTATTTTTAGGCTGCCGCCCAAAAACAAATCCGTACTGCACGCAGATGGGCTTAAAAAGAGCCTGCGGCGCATTTTTATCGCCGCTGCGCTGGAGCGCAGAACGGCGAACCACCACCCCTGTCCCCTCCTCAAAGGAGGGGAACTATGGGGCGGGAAAACAGATACTTTAAGGTCGGCGGCTTGCGGTTTTTGCAAGCCCTAACACCCCGAGAGCGTTGTTCTCGGTTTATAGTTACCAACCCATCCGGGCCCCTTTCCCGCCATCGGGAAAGGGGGTGGGGGGAAAGGGCAGATACGCCCGTGGCTACCTTGGGAGCGATTCTGTGCGCAGTACGGATTGATTTTGGACTGCCGTCAAAAATCAATCCGTATCCAGCACAGCCAGCGACAGGGGTCTTGGGGCAGAGCCCCAAGCGTGTTTTGGTTCCTTTTACACGAGTAAAAGGAACCCCCCGCCGGGTAGGCGTACTAATTAAGTCTATTATAAGGCTTACGCCACCGGAGGTGATAACAGACTTTTTAACAAGCGCCCCCGTTCGGCGCACAAAAACTCCCCCGACCATTCCGGCAGGGGGAGCTGTTTTTGCATATGTGATCAGTTCTTCCCGTACAGCCCGCGCTTTACATAGGTGGTGTGCAGGATATGGTGCGCCAGGTGGCTGCCCGGCTCGCCCAAATACTCCGCGTACAGCTCCTTCACCACGGGGTTCTCGTGGCTCTTGCGCAGGGTCATGGCCTCATCTTCGCTATACAGGGCCGCCGCGCGCAAGGAACGCAGATCGGTGAAATTGCGCACATCGCCGCTCTGATGGGGCTGGCCGCCGCCGTTGACGCACCCGCCGGGGCAGGCCATCACTTCCACAAAGTGATACTCCGCCTCGCCGCTCTTGATGCGGTCTAAGAGCTTCGCCGCGTTGGCAAGTCCGCTGGTCACGGCAACCCTTACCTTGGTGCCGGCCAGGTCGTACTCCGCCTCCTTGATGCCCGCAATGCCGCGGACCTCCTGGAATTCGGGCCGTGCCAGCTCCTTGCCGGTCACGATCTCGGAAACGGTACGCAGGGCCGCCTCCATTACGCCGCCGGTCGCGCCAAAGATATGTCCCGCGCCGGAAGCAATGCCGAAGATGGGGTCAAACTCCTCATCGGGCAGCTCATTGAACATTATACCCGCCCGGCGGATCATATCCGCCAGCTCCCGGGTGGTGATGGAAATATCCACATCGGGCAGGCCCACGGCGCTCTGGCCCTCGCGGCCGATCTCAAACTTCTTGGCGGTGCAGGGCATCACGCTCACCACCACGATGTTCTTGGGGTCCAGCCCCGCCTTCTGGGCGTAATAGGTCTTGATCAGCGCGCCGAACATCTGCTGCGGGCTCTTGCAGGAGGAAAGGTTCTCCACAAATTCGGGGTAATAGTGCTCGCAGAACTTGATCCAGCCGGGAGAGCAGCTGGTGATCAGCGGCAGAGGGCCTCCTTCCTTCAGTCGGTGCAGCAGCTCGGTGCCCTCCTCCATGATGGTCACATCGGCGGCGGTATCCACATCAAATACCTGGTCGAAGCCCAACCGGCGCAGGGCGGCCACCAGCTTGCCCTCCACATTGGTGCCTATCGGCATCCCGAAGCACTCGCCCAGCTGGGCGCGCACGCTGGGCGCCGGTCCCACGATGACCGTCTTGGTCGGGTCGTTCAGCGCAGCCCACACCTTGTCGGTGTCGTCCCGCTCCCGCAGGGCAGCGGTGGGGCACACGGCGGTGCACTGGCCGCAGGCCACACAGGCCGTCTCGGAAAGCGGCATATCAAAGGCGCAGGCGATGTGGGTGTCATAGCCGCGCTCGCAGGTCTCTATCACACCCGCATACTGGTTCTTTTGGCACACGGCCACACAGCGGCGGCACAGGATACACTTGCTGTTATCCCGTACCAGGTGGGGCATGGAGGCGTCGGTGTGGTAGCCCTGGTCCTTCTTGGTAAAGCGGTTCATATCCACGCCGTATTCCCGGCACAGCTGCTGCAGCTCGCAGTCGGTGCTGCGGGTGCAGGAAAGGCAATCGGTGCGGTGGGTGGAAAGGATCAGCTCCAGCGTGGTGCGGCGGTACCTTTGCAGGGCGGGGGTGTTAGTAAAAACCTCCATGCCCTCGCCCACCGGCATCACGCAGGCGGCGGCCAGGCCGCGGGCACCCTTTACCTCGCATACGCAGATGCGGCAGGCGCCGATGGCGTTGATCTCCTTGAGATAGCACAAAGTGGGGATGCGGATGCCGGCCAGATGCGCGGCCTCCAGTATGGTGGCGCCCTCGGGAGCGACCACGGGAATGTTATTGATCTTGAGATTTACGGTATTCATTGTCGGTCACTCCTTTCTTATCGTTTTACAATGGCGTTAAAGCGGCAGGTCTCCATGCAGGCGCCGCACTTGATGCACTTACGGGTATCGATCTGGTGAGGCTTTCTTACCTCGCCGGAGATCGCATTGACGGGGCAGGCACGGGCGCAGGCGGTGCAGCCCTTGCACTTGTCCTCCTCGATGACGAACCGCACCAGCCGCTTGCAAACGCCGGCGGGGCAGCGTTTTTCGATGCAGTGTGCCTCGTACTCGTCACGGAAATAATGCAGGGTGGAAAGCACGGGGTTGGGGGCAGACTGTCCCAGCGCGCACAGGCTGTTGGCCTTGATGTAGTAGCACAGCTCCTCCATCTCGCGCAGTAGCTCCACGGTGCCGTTGCCGGCCGTGATCTGCTCCAGCATCTCCAGCAGGCGCCGGGTGCCCACACGGCAGGGCGTGCACTTGCCGCAGCTCTCGTCCACGGTAAATTCCAGGAAGAACTTCGCGATATCCACCATGCAGGTGTCCTCGTCCATCACAATCAGACCGCCGGAGCCCATCATGGAGCCGATGGCGATGAGGTTATCATAGTCGATGGGGGTATCAATAAGGGAAGCGGGAATACAGCCGCCGGAGGGGCCGCCGGTCTGCGCCGCCTTAAACTTCTTGCCGTTGGGGATGCCGCCGCCGATATCCTCGACGATCTCCCGCAGGGTGGTGCCCATGGGGATCTCCACCAGGCCGGTGTTGTTGATCTTACCCACCAGGCAGAAAACCTTGGTGCCCTTGCTGCGCTCGGTGCCCATGCTGGCAAACCAGTCGGCGCCGTTCAGGATAATGCGGGGAATATTGGCCCAGGTCTCCACATTATTCAGGATGGTGGGCACGCCAAAGAGGCCCTTGACCGCCGGGAACGGCGGACGGGGACGGGGCTCGCCGCGGTGGCCTTCGATGGAGGTCATCAGCGCAGTCTCCTCGCCGCAGACGAAGGCGCCGGAGCCCAGGCGCAGCTCAATATCAAAGGCAAAGCCGGTGCCGAAGATATCGTCACCCAAAAAGCCGTATTCACGGGCCTGCTTAATGGCGATCTGCAAACGGTGGATGGCAATGGGGTACTCGGCACGGACATAGATATAGCCCTGGTGCGCGCCGATGGCGTAGCCGGCAATGGTCATGGCCTCCAGCACCACATGGGGGTCGCCCTCCAGCACGGAGCGGTCCATAAACGCGCCGGGGTCGCCCTCATCGGCGTTGCAGCAGACATACTTCACATCGCCGCGGCTCTGCCGGGCAAAGAACCACTTCTGCCCGGTGGGGAAGCCGCCGCCGCCGCGCCCGCGCAGGCCGCTGTCCTTGATGGTCTGGATGACCTCATCGGGGGTCATCCCCGTCAGCACACGGCCCAGTGCCTCGTAGCCATCCATGGCTATGTATTCATCAATATTCTCGGGGTTGATGACACCGCAGTTGCGCAGGGCCACGCGGTGCTGCTTTTCGTAGAATTTGGTGTGGTTCAGGTTCTTGATGGTCTTATCATCCACCACAGTCTCCTGGTACAGCAGGCGGGTGACGATGCGGCCCTTGAGGATATGCTCCTCCACGATCTCGGGGATATCCGCCTCGGTCACATGGCTGTAAAAGCAGCCCTCGGGGTACACTACCACCACGGGGCCCAGGGCGCACAGGCCAAAGCAGCCGGTCTTAATGACCTGCACCTCGCCCAACAGGCCCTTTTCCTCCAGCTCCCGGTTCAGCTCATCAATGAGTGCCTGGGAATGGGAGGAGCTGCAGCCGGTACCGCCGCACACCAGGATGTGTGTTCTTGCTATCGCCATTGGTTTTTGTCCTCCTTATTCCATGTAGGCGCCCACGGTGTACTCGGTCACCGGGCTGCCGTTTACCAGATGTTCGGTCACAATGCGGGAGACCTTCTCGGGGGTCATCTTCACATAGGTCACCTTTTCCTTGCCGGGCTGGAACACCTCCACAATGGGCTCCAGCTTGCACATGCCGATGCATCCGGCCTGGGTCACTACCACATCCTTCAGTCCGCGGCGGTTCACTTCCTCCACAAAGGCAGTCAGCACCGGGCGGGCCCCGGCGGCGATGCCGCAGGTAGCCATGCCTACCACTACACGGGTGGCGGTGCTGTTATCCTGCCGCATGGCTACATTATTTTTCATCCGCTCCCGCAGGGCGGCCAGCTCTTCCAGAGATTTCATCGCTCATTCCTCCCTCTCACTTACAGGTATTTATCCAGGATCTTGTCCACCTCATCGGGGGCCAGGCGGCCGTACACATCCTCATTGATGGTCATGACCGGGGCCAGGCCGCACGCGCCGATGCAGCGGGTCGCCTCCAGCGAGAAGCGGCCGTCCGGGGTGGTGCCGCCGGGCTCTATGCCCAGCCGCTTCTGGATACGCTCCAGCACATCGCCGGCGCCCTTTACATAGCAGGCCGTGCCCATGCACACGCCAATGTTGTAGGTCCCGCGGGGATTGAGGGTAAACTGCGCATAGAAGGTCACAACACCGTAAACCTCCGCCAGCGGAATATTGAGCTCCTCTGCGATGATGGTCTGCACCTCAATGGGCAGGTAGCCGTAAATTTCCTGCGCCCCCTGCAGCACCGGCATCAGCGCGCCCTGCTGCTCCTTGTGGGCCGCTATCAGCTCCCGCAGCGCCTTTTCCTGCTCGGTCGTCCCGTGGAACGGCACGACGGTCTTTCTTTTTGCCATGAGAATGGTTCCTCCTTAGTTCCTTCCGGAATTGTTCCTCTATATCGTCAACTACCAGCACCTTCATTTGACAAGGACACACACCTTGGCGGTGAAAACCTGTGCTGACTTGTGTCATCCTGTCGTTGCGGACTGCGCTCCATGTCGAGCGGTATTCACGCCCACAAAAAACATATGCGCTCTTGTCAGGTGAAGGTGGCGTAGTCTCTGCCATACTCTTCCCGCCGGCCCCTGCAAGGCGCAGGTCCGACCCCGCAGGGCATCGGCCTGCGGCCGATGTGGTCGGGCCTCCGGCCCGCCTCTGCGGCTGCGCCGCAGCCCCTGCGGGGCAGCCGGCGCCTTTCGCGAATTTACAGCTTCTCCGGGGCGGGGCAGCACTCGGCGATCCCCTCGGCCACCTGCCCGGTAATGAACGCCAGTACCTCCGGCTCCGCCAGGGAGATCTCCTCCCCCAGCACCGCGCGGTACTCCCGGGTATCAGCCGCGAACCGCGCCCCATCATAGTCAAATTCCAGCCGGAAATCCTTTTCCGGGCTGCCCCCGATGAGGGTGGCCATGGTCTGCGGCAGATCGCCCAGCGGCAGCCGGTCTATGTGGCTTATCCCAAAGCCCGCCGTCACCGTAGTGCCCACTCCCGGCGCGCTTTCCACCGTCATGGTACCGCCGGTCATTTCGGCCGCCATTTTCCACAGCGGCAGGCCCATGCCCACCCGGCGGGTGGTGCGGCTGGTATAAAAGGGGTCGGTCACCTTATGCACCGTTTCGGCGTCCATCCCGCAGCCGTCATCGGAGATCGTCACCGTCAGCCTGTCCGCGGCCGGGCGGTAACATACCGCCACCGTGATCAGGGAAGCCCCGGCTTTCACCGAGTTTTCGGCGATATCCAGGATGTTGAGCGAAAGCTCCTGCAAGCGCACTCCCCCTTATTTTAGTAACACAAAATATTGTAACAAGCCCTGTGACAAAAATCAACATTCTTTTTATCGAATTCCCTTTTGGTTGCGCATTTTCTACACGGCGGCCCGGATTCGGCGGTTTTAGCGGGGTTTCATTGTATATTCCTTGTGCTTTCTCCACAAAATAAAATTGGATCTTAACATCCCAAATTCCACGCAAAGGAGCGAGTATGATGAAGGTAACATTGGATCACGAGGGCTGCATCGGCTGCGGGCTGTGCGTTTCCACCTGCCCGGCGGTTTTCGGCCTGGCGGCGGATGGCAAAGCGGAGGTGGTGCAGACCCCCATCTCCGAGGAGGAGAAGGACGGTGCCCGGCTTTCGGCGGAAAACTGCCCGGTCAGCGTGATAGAGGCGGAGGAATAATTGATGGCCGAGGAAAAGAAGCTCCCCGTCCCTGCCCCGGAGGCTGTCCCGCTGCACCGCCCGGAGGTGGATGCCGCCCCCATCCTGCCGGAGCCGCAGACCCCTCCCCCGCCGCCCGGCCCGGTGTAAAAGGCCCGTTCTTCCATTTAAGGCCTGTCCAAAATCCGCAGGAAGCGCGGCGGCGCGACCGCTGGCGCAGCCAGCGGCCCTTGCGGCTCCCCGCCGGGGAGCCGCAGTACGCCCGGCCCCCACGGGGGCCGGGCGGCGCCGCCGCGCCGGTGGGCTCTCCCCCGGCAGCGGGTACATAATTACAGGATAATGCAGATCAGCCCCGAGCACCCCTCATTGATGACCCGCTCGATGGTCTCCTGCAGCTTCATGCGGGCATCGGCCGGCATGCGGTACAGCTTGTTGTGCAGGCCCTCGTTCACCAGCTCGTGCAGCGACTTTCCGAAAATATTGCTCTCCCATATTTTCGCCGGGTTCTCCTCAAATTCCTGCAAAAGATAATGAACCAGCTCCTCGCTCTGCCGCTCGCTGCCCACAATAGGCGCCACCTCGGTGGTGATGTTCGCCTGCATCAGATGAATTGAGGGAGCGGAGGCGCGCAGCCGGATGCCGTACCGGCCGCCCTGCTTCATGATCTCCGGCTCCTCCAGGTGCAGCTCCTCCATCGTCGGCATCACAATACCGTAGCCGGTGGCCGCCACCTCATCCAGCGCCCCGGCAAATTTCTCGTACTTCTTCTTGATGCCGGCCAGCTCCACCATGCAGGGCAGCAGGCCCTCCTCATCGGCGATCTCCAGGCCGGTCGCCTCGCCCAGTATCCGGTAGAACAGCCCGTCGCCCAGCTCCACCCGGCACCGCACCGTGCCGCTGCCCAGGTCCGCCGAAAGCACCCGGCTCTCCTTCACATAGTCGCAGTCCTCCAGCCTTTGCAGGGTGGCCCCGGCGCTGCCTACCGCGCCCAGCTCTCCAGCCACCTGCCGGATCTGCCGGTACAGGGCCTCCTTCAGCCAGTGGTCGGCCGCCAGGTTCATCACCCAGGCGGGAATCTCCAACGCCGCCTCCTTCAGCGGGAAGCGCACCAGCACCTTCCCCAGAATGGCCGCGATGTCCTCCTCATCCAGCTCCAGGCAGTTCACCGCCGCCACCGGCACCCCATAGCGTTCCTCCAGCTCGGCCCGCAGGGCCTTTGCCGCCGGGCTTTTGGGGCTTTGGCAGTTCAGCACCACCACAAAGGGCTTATTGATGGCCTGCAATTCCCGCACCACCCGGCCTTCCGCCTCCTCGTACTCCGCCCGGGGGATCTCCGAAATGCTGCCGTCGGTAGTGACCACCAGTCCTATGGTGGAATGCTCATTGATGACCTTGCGGGTACCCACCTCCGCCGCCATGTTGAAGGGGACCTCCTTATCGTACCAGGGGGTCATCACCATGCGGGGCTGCTGGTTTTCAATGTAGCCCAGCGCACTGGGCACAATATACCCCACGCAGTCGATCATCCGCACCCGCAGGCTGATGTTCCCCTCCAGCGTGATGCTGACCGCCTCCTCCGGAATGAATTTCGGCTCGGTGGTCATAATGGTGCGCCCGGCTGCCGATTGCGGCAGCTCATCGGCGGCCCGGCTGCGGCGGGGCTCGCTTTCGATGCGGGGCAGCACCATCGTTTCCATAAAACGCTTGATGAGGGTGGATTTGCCGGTGCGCACCGGCCCCACCACCCCGATGTAGATATCTCCTCCGGTTCTGGTTGCTATATCTCGGTACAGCTCGCTTTGTGCTGCCATTTTCATTCCCTCCGTTTACATCTTAGGTTGGGTGCATGGGGCCGGGAGCCGGGCGGCGGCGCGACCGGCCTCCGGCCGGCCTGGCCACCGCGCCCCCTCTTATTTTTTTGAGGGGGCGCGGCGGTCC
>URGQ01000035.1 GCA_900547385.1 uncultured Oscillospiraceae bacterium
GCCTGCGCGCCTGCGGCGCGCCCGCCGCGGCTGCGCCGCGGCGCCCCTGCAGCAGCCGGGATATGGGCCGCAGGCCGCCCGCCCCCACCGTGCACGGCGGCACGGCAGGCAGCGGGCTTTTTACAGCAAAACGGCGCCCCGTAACGGGACGCCGCTTCTTTTTTGCTCCTCTTAGAATTGACGGTTGGGGTCTTCCGGCATCACAAGCGCCGCAATGATATACCCCAGCACGCCGCTGCCGCCCGCCAGGCAAAAAATGATCCAGGCCAAACGGACCAGGGTGGGATCAATGTCAAAATACTCGGCGATGCCGCCGCAGACGCCGCAGAGCTTTTTATCGCTTTCGGATTTATGCAGTCTTTTCCCGTTATATGCCATCGTGTTTCCTCCTTTTGGGGCACTTTAGTCCCCGATATAAATGTGCATGGCTTCCTTGACCTCTTTTACGGTCTCGTTGCCGATCTTGTTCGCCTTTTCGCTGCCGGTCAGGATGATATCCCGCACCTCGTCGCGGTGGGCTTCGTAGTAGGCACGCTTCTCCCGGAACGGCTCCAGCAGGTCATTAAGGGATGCCGCCAGCGCTTTTTTGCAGGCCACGCAGCCAATGGCGCCCTTCTTGCAGCTCTCACAGATATTCTCATACTCACCGGCATTAAAGACCTTGTGGTACTTGCTGACGACACAGATATCCGGGTGGCCGGGGTCGTCTTTCTTGATCCGGCTGGCATCGGTCACGGCGCTCATCACCTTTTTGCGCACTTCCTCGGCGGGGTCGCTCAGGTAGATGGCGTTGCCCAGGCTCTTGCCCATCTTGGCGTTGCCGTCCAGGCCCATCAGGCGGGGGCAATCGGAAAGCATCATGTCCGGCTCCACCAGCGTTTCGCCGTACAGCTCATTAAAGCGGCGAACGATCTTCCGGGTCATTTCCATGTGGGGCTTTTGGTCTTCCCCTACCGGCACCAGGTTCGCCTTGCAGAAGGTGATATCCGCCGACTGGCTGACGGGATAGCCCAAAAAGCCGTAGGTCATATCGTTATAGCCATAATTGGCCGCCTCGGTCTTAATGGTGGGATTGTGCCGCAGGCTGTTTACCGAAACCAGCATGGAATAGAAAACCGTCAGCTCCCCGATGGAGGGGATGCGGCTCTGCTGCACCAGCGTGATCTTATTGGGGTCCAGACCAACGGACAGGTTATCCATCGCCACCTCGTAGATGCTGTGCTCCAGCAGCTCGGGGTGCTCAAAGTGGGTGGTCAAGGCCTGGATATCAGCCAGCAGAATAAAGCTTTCATATTCATCCTGCAGCTTTACACGGTTCTGCAGGCTGCCCACATAGTGGCCCAGGTGCAGCTTGCCGGTGGTACGGTCGCCGGTCAGGATTCTCTTCTTTTCGGACATGGTGGTTCTTCCCCTCTCATTTTCAAGTGGTTCTGCCCTTTATCATAGCAGGGTACGGCACCTTTTGCAATGTATTTTTGCGTCCCACTTTCCCCTCATTTGTTCGCGGGCCAAAAATCTGGGTCTCGGATTGGGCCGGTTCCTGCAATGTGCCTTCGCGCTCCACCTGCCTTTTGCAGCGCCAAAATGCCGCGCCTATTTTATAGTGAGAAAAAGGTCTATTTCCAGACTGGGCAAATCGCTGCAGGGCACAGGCTTGGGCCGCAGGCCAAGCCGCCCTCCGGGGGGCTTCGCCCGCGGCGACGATGCTGCGCATCGCCGGGCCTGCGGCCCCTCCCCATCCCACAAGCTCTCCCCAGGAAATATCCACACCTCACAGACCCCTGCAAACCCATCCAGCACAAGGTATCCGCAGCACGCAAAAGCCCCTCCCCTTACCGGGGAGGAGCTTCTGATTACGGGTTTAGCCCCATACATTGGGCTGCTGGTGGTTGGGATTATAGGTGACGGAAACAGGGCCCATCTCCTCGCCCGGGCGCAGCAGGCGCGCCATTACCACAAAGCGCTGGTTATCGGTATTGCCGTAGTAACGGGTGCAGGTGGAAAGGGTCAGCAGCTTATCGCTGGAGTTGACATCCACACCAAAATTGTGGCGGGAGCGGCTCTGCGCGCCGCTGATCACACCGTCAATATTACCCTCGGCATTGATATACCAATCGCTGCCCTCGGTATAGAAGCAGGCAAAGATAACAAACGCCATTTCCTCACTGGGGGTGGAATAGTAGATGTAGGGATACTGCTCCGCCCAGCTGGTGTAGTGGTAGCTCAGCAGCGATTCAAACATCTGCTGGCCGACATAGTAGGTGGAAGGGGCAGCGTTCCAGCGGCAGTTCTTCCAGTTGTGCCCATAGATGACATTGTTGCTGGAAAGGCTGTCGCCACTGCCAAAGCGGGTCGCGGTCTGGGTCCACAGCACACCGTAGTAGCTCTGGCCGCGGTCCAGGCCGCGGTGCAGGTAGTAGTGGTCCTCGCTGGCATTCTGCAGCACCGGGTAATTGATGTTGGTGCCGGGGATCTTAAGCCAGGCCTTCACATCGCTGTTCAGTGACTGGTAGTAGCTCAGGTTGGAAGCACCGGTATTGCCGGTATAAACGCTGGCCTTAAAGTTCCCGCCGGTTTTGGTGGCGGCAAGGGCCCGGCCGCCGCTGCTCAGCTTTCCCCCTGTGCCGGGCAGCTCGGTGCTGTCGCTGGTGGAGGTGTTGGTGGTCTGGGCGGCCTTGGCCGCGGCCGCCTTGGCGGCTTCCTCAGCGGCTTTTTTCAGGGCGGCTTCAGCCTCTTCGCTGGCTTCAGTCACATAGGCAGTTAGGTTCGCTTCCGCGGCGGTACGGCTCTCCCGTTGGGCCTGCTGGGCGCTTTCCTGCTGTGCCTGCTGCAGATCGGCGGCCGTAGCCAGCGCATCCGCCAGGGCGGTATTGGCCCGGGCGGTCACTACGCCGTTTACCCCCACACCGATGACCGCGCACATCGCGGCTGCGGCTACTGCGGCAGTCACTCTTCTGCGGCGATATTTCTTTGCCCGCTGGGCTTTGTTTTCTTTGGTGGTTTCTGCCATAATGTTCTCCTTCTTCTCGGGTTTGTTGCCGGTTCCCGGCAGGTATGCCGGTTTATGGAGCCAGTATAGCATATTTTTTCCGCTTTGCAAAGGGCTTTCCTGTATTGGCTGCATTTCCCTGCACTGGGTTTCCGCAAGGTGCCAGTTCGGGCCGCAGACCGCTCCGGCTGCGCCGGAGCCAGCGGGCTCCGCCCGCTGAAATCGTCCTCCGGACGATTTGGCCTACGGCCCACCCCCGGGCATACCCCGCGGCAAAAACTAAAGCACCCATCCCGGGGGACAGGTGCTTTGATTTTGCTTTCTTCGGTACCTCAGTATTCCTTCATCGGCTCGCCATCTAGCCCGGCCGCGATCTTCTTTTCCGTATCCTCCAGCATCTCCTGCCGCAGCGCCGTCAGGTAGGGGGAAAAGGCCGCCTTATCCCAGCCGTAGGTGCGGTTCAGTTCGTACTCATCCGGAATCCAAGTGGAAAGCGGCGACTCATTGTGCTGGATCACCGCCTCAAAATTATCAATGGCCTTGTAAATTTTCGCTTCGGTGGTCTCCCGCGCCGCCATCTCCTCATACAGGGCACGCATCTCCGCGGCATAGGGCTGCGGCAAAGATGCTACCCAGTTATACAGCAGTTTTTCTTCGGTCGTCTCATTCTCCTCCGTTTTACGGAAGGAAGGAATATCCCCCGTAAACGATTCGCCCAGGTCATGAATCAGCAGCATTTTGATCACCTTGTCCATATCTGCCTCCGGGAATTCGTCCCGCAGGAAATAGGCCATCAGCGCCGCGCGCCAGCTGTGCTCCGCCACACTTTCGTGCCGACCGCCTACGGTGTAGCAGTGTCGGGTGGTGTCCTTCAGCCGGTCCGCCACCGCCAGCGCATCCAGTAGTTCCCTCGGTTCCATCGTGATGTCCTCCTTTTCTTATAGCAGCTTTTCGTACAATCTAAACCATTTCAGCCCGTATGCCCCATAGCCCAGGTCCACGGTAGCAATATATCGGAACCCGCAGCTCTCGTACAGCTTTATCGCCGGGGTATTGATCTCGTGCACATCCAGCCGCAGGGCCCGCTTGCCCTGGGCCTTTGCCCACGCTTCCGCATATCCCAGCAGGGCCCGGCCCACCCCACCGCCGCGACAGTCTGGCCGCACCGCAAAGGTGTAGATCGTCAGCTGCTCCTGTTCCTCCAGCGGCAACTGCCAGGGGGCGCTGCGGGCGTTTCGTTCCTGTTCCTCCCGCAGCATCATCGTCCCCAGGATCTCTCCCGCCTCTTCCGTCACAAAGAGCTCCCCGGCGGCCTCGCCCATTTCGGCGTCCCGCCGGGTAGGATAATCCCCCTTGGCCCAGCCGGGGTAGTTTTCTCCCGCCTCCAGCGTATCACACACGGCATCGTACAGTGCCGCCACCGCCGCGATGTCCTCTTCTTTTGCTTTTCTTATCTGCATTTCGGTTCCTTTCCGGGTCTTTTTTCTCCATTGTAGCCGTTTCGCCGCCCCGCCGCAAGTCCCTTTTGCGCCGTACTGCTTGCTACTTTCCCGCAAATTCGCTATAATAATAAAGTTAAGGATCTAACGCCTTTTTCACTCTGCAAAAGGCATGGGCACCGGGCCGCAGGCCAAACCGTCCTCCGGACGGTTTCAGCGGGCTGCGCCCGCTGCGGCGGCTCCGCCGCCGGGCCTGCGGCCCGGCACCCGCTCCCGCCTTCCCCCCAGTCCCTGCCAACCCATCCACGGAGGTCCTCCCCATGCGCGTCGCGTTCTATACCCTTGGCTGCAAGGTCAATCAATACGAAACTGAGGTGCTTTCCGCCCGCTTTGCCGCCGAAGGCTTTGATGTCGTCCCTGGGCACGCCCCCGGCTGCGATGTCTATGTGGTGGGCAGCTGCACCGTCACCGCCGAAGGCGACCGCAAGACCCGCCAGGCTGTCCGCCGTTTCCGTCGGGAAAATCCCGGCGCCATCGTGGTGCTCACCGGCTGCTACCCGCAGGCCTTCCCGCGGGAGGCCGCAGCCGTCACGGAAGCCGATATCATCACCGGGGCACGCAACCGTGCCGCCCTGCCGCAGCTGGTCAAGGATTTTTCTCTCGATCACCAGCGCGTTGTCAATATCCCAAAGCACGAAAAAGGCGAGGATTTCGAAAGCTGCTCCGCCGCCGATTTTGGCGTGCGCACCCGCGCCTTTCTTAAAATACAGGACGGCTGCGATAACTGGTGCAGCTATTGCATCATCCCCGCCGCGCGCGGCCCCGTCCGCAGCAAGCCCATGCCGGAGCTGCAAAGCGAACTTCTCACCCTTGCGCGGAACGGTTACCGTGAGATCGTCCTCACCGGCATCAATCTTTCCAATTACGGCAGGGAATGGGGGTTGCACCTCTCCGATGCCGTCTTAGCGGCAGCCGCCACCCCCGGCGTCGAGCGGGTCCGTCTCGGTTCCATCGAACCGGACCTTTTGACCCCCGAGGAGATCTACCGTCTGGCGGAGGGCTGTGGGGGCAAGCTCTGCCCGCAGTTCCATCTTTCGCTGCAAAGCGGCTGCGATGCCACCCTGCACCGCATGAATCGCCACTATGATACTGCCGGATACCGCGCCGTTACCGAAGCGGTGCGGCAGGCATTCCCCGGCGCCGCCCTCACCACCGATATGATGGTGGGCTTTGCCGGCGAAACCGAAGTGGACCACCAGGAGTCTTTGCAATTTGCCCGGGAAATCGGCTTCGCCAAAATTCACGCCTTTGCGTACAGCCAGCGTCCCGGCACCCGCGCCGCCGCCATGCCGGATCAGGTCTCCCCGGCCGATAAAAAGCGCCGCTGCGCGGAACTCATCGCTGTGGCCGCCGAGCTGCGAAAAACCGCCCTCACCGCCATGCTGGGGCAAACCCAGCTGGTACTGTTCGAAAGCCGCGGGCAGCAGGGCTGCACCGGCTACACCCCCAATTATACCCCCGTCACCGTCTGCGACCCCGCCGCCCACCCCGGCGACATCCGCCCGGTGCTGCTCACCGCTATCGCCCCCGATGCCGACGGCTGCGAGGGAATTCTCACCGACTGATTTTCGCCGCCTTTCCCGCAAGGTCTTATTTAGAATATCGTGCTCTCTTGCCGGAGCTGCTGACCAACCCACGAATAGTTGAAAGGAGCCCCCATGACCCTTCTCTACCTCATCACCGCTATCTTCACCATGCTGTCCCTCGTCCTCAGTGTCCGCCGGGTGCCCCGCGCTGTTACCGTGCTGCAGGCGGTCGCCTTTGCCTGCGCCGTTGCCCTGTTCATCCATTACCTCGCTAAATAATAAAGGAGTCCCCATGCTGTTCCGTCCCGCCGCTGAATCTGATTTAGACGCCATTGAGCGCCACTATACCGAACTGCTCACCCACGAAGCCGAAACCGGCCGCAGCACCACCAATTGGTCCCTGGGGGTCTACCCCACCCGCCAAACTGCCGCGGCAGCTCTGGCCGCCGGCACGCTGTGGGTGCTGGAGCGGGAGGGCGAACCCGTCGCCAGCGTCATCCTCAATCATCACCAGGATGATTTCTATGCCACCATTGGTTGGCAGTACCCCGCCCCGCCGGAGCAAGTGCTTGTGGTCCATACCCTCTGCATCCCGCCCCGGTATGCCGGGCAGGGCCTTGGCCGGGAGTGCGTCTCCCACATCAAGCAGCTGGCCGCCACCATGGGCTGCGCCGTTATCCGGCTGGATACCTGGGCCGGCAATGTTCCTGCCGTCACCCTTTACCGAAAAAACGGTTTCTCGCTTTGTGGTCGCGCCCAGGTGCTTTTTCAGGGCAAAATACCGGAGGAGCTCGTTTTCCTCGAATACCGCTGCCCACCCAGCGCCGATCCCCCGGCGGTCTGCGGCGGCTGAAAATGGGCCCTGACCGCGTCGCGCGCCTTGACAGGCATCAGCCCGCCTTCACCGGGCATAAGCCTGCCTGCGGCCCCCTCCTTGTCATTTTCCCATTTTTATCTGCCGCCCCGCCAATCTCACTTGCTTTGGAGAAAAAAACCATGTCCATTCTCATCGATAGCGTCACCCCGCATACTCCCGCCGCCAAAGCCGGCATCCTGGCCGGCGACCGCCTGGTCGCCGTCAACGGCAATCTCATCCACGATGTGCTGGATTACCGCTTTTATATGATCGATACCGCCCTCACCGTCGAAGTGGAACGGCAGGGCAAGCCCCTCACCTTTCACATCAAAAAAGAGGAGTACGACGAGCTGGGGCTGGAATTTACCGATTACCTCATGGATCGCCAGCACCACTGCGCCAATAAGTGCGTTTTCTGCTTCGTCGATCAGCTGCCCCGCGGCATGCGCGAAACCCTCTACTTTAAGGATGACGACAGCCGCATGAGCTTCCTGTTCGGCAGCTATGTCACCCTCACCAATATGACCGATGAGGACATCGCCCGCATCATCAAAATGCACATCAGCCCCATCAATATCTCGGTCCACGCCACCAATCCGGAGCTGCGGGTCGAACTGATGAAAAACCCGCGCAGCGGCGAGGTGCTCAAGTATATCCCCCAGCTGGCCGCGCACCACATCCGCATCAATGCCCAAATCGTTGTCTGCCCCGGCCTCAATGACGGCGAGGAGCTGCGGCGCAGCCTGTGGGATCTGGGTCAGTACGCCCCGGAGGTGCAAAGCATCGCCTTAGTACCCGTCGGGCTCACCGGCCATCGGGAGGGCCTTTATCCCCTGCGCATGATGACCCCCGAGGAAGCCGCCGACTGCATCCGCATCGCCGATGAATTCGGGGAAGAGATGCTGCGCCGCCACGGCAGCCGCATCGCCTTCTGCGCCGATGAGCTCTACCTTATCGCCGGGCTGCCCCTGCCGGATTACAGCTATTACGAGGACTTCGACCAGCTGGGCAACGGCGTCGGTACCACCGCCCTTTTGCGGGATGAATTCGCCTCCGCCCTTTCCATGGAAGACGGCGATGAGGAGAAAAGTCACTTCTCCCTTGCCACCGGCGAAGCCGCCGCCCCCCTCCTGCGGGAGCTTTTGGAAACCGCAAAGGAAAAATTTCCCCACCGGCAGCTTACCGTCTACGGCGTGCCCAATATCACCTTCGGCGGCGGCGTCAATGTCACCGGCCTTGTCTGCGGCCGGGATATCATCGAATATCTCCGGGATAAACCCCTCTACCAGGGCCTTATCCTCCCGGAGATCATGCTGCGGGACGAAAAGGATAAGTTCCTCGATGACACCACCCCCTACGATGTCGCCGAAGCATTGCAAACCACCGTTCATGTGGCCGGCATGGATGGCGCTGATCTTTTAGATGCCCTGCTGGGCCTTACCCCGCCCCTCGCATAGTCTCTGCAAGCCGCAGGATACGGGCCGCAGGCCAAACCGTCCTCTGGACGGTTTCCGCGGACTGTGTCCGCGGCGGCGGCTCCGCCGCCGGGCCTGCGGCCCGCACCATCCCCTGCACCCCCCCATCACCCCACCCAAGGAGGTCCCCCCATGATCCGTTTTGCCACCATCGGCTCCGGCCATATCGTCGAACAGTTCCTCACCGAAGCCAAAAAGCACCCCGAATTCACCCTCACCGCCGTCTATTCCCGCACCGGGGAGCGCGCCGCCGAATTCGCCGCCCAGTGGGGCGCCGCCCACACCTTCACCGACCTAAATCAGCTGGCCGCCTGCGGCGAGGTCGATGCCGTCTATATCGCCAGCCCCAATCTCTGCCATGCCGAGCAGGCTATCACCCTGATGAAGGCCGGCAAGCACATCCTGTGCGAAAAGCCCATGGCCACCACCTACATCGATTGCGACGGCATGGTGCTGCAGGCGCACAATAGCCATGTCATCCTGCTGGAGGGCATGCGCACCCTGTTCGCCCCCGGCTTCGCTCGGCTGCACCAGCTCATCCCGGAGATCGGCACCCTGCGCCGCATCACCGCGGGCTACTGCCAGTATTCCAGCCGGTACGATAGCTACCTGGCCGGCGGCCGCCCCAATGCCTTCGATCCCCGCCTGAATAACGCCGCCGTCGCCGATCTCGGTGTCTACTGCATCGCCCCCACCATCGCCATGGCCGGCGAACCCCAAAAGGTCCTCTCCTGCTGCAATAAGCTCGGTGAGTTCGAGGCCCAGGGCGGCGCGCTGGCCCAGTACCCCACCTTCCTGGCGGATTGGCGCTGGAGCAAAATCGCCGATAGCCCCCTCCCCTCCGCCATCGAGGGCGAAAAGGGCGCCATCCTCATCGGCAAATGGGATACCATGTCCCCCCTCACCCTGTGTCTGCGTGGCCAGGAGCCGAAGCCCATCCCCATCGAGGATGAAACCTCCCCCCTCTACGCCGAGCTGGATGCCTTCATCAGCATGATCAAGCGCCGCGGCGGCAATGAGGGCTACCTCTCCATCTCGCTGGCCACCTGCCGCGTGCTGGATGAGATCGCCAAGCAGAATAAGATCACCTTCCGCCAGACCTGCTGGAACATGGTCGTCCACCGGGATGAATAAACCAAGGCGCAAAAAAGCTCCCCCTGGGGGGAGCTCTTTTTTTGCCTTATGGCGGGCACCGCACACAAATGCCCGTTCGCTTTAGTTCAGTTTATTTCTTGCGGATGACCGCAGCAGCGCCCAGCAGGGAAACCACCGCCATGGCCGCCGCCACGCCTACAAGGTCATTGGCGCCGGTGCTGGGGTTCTTGGTGTTATCGGTGCTGGGGGTGGTAGTGGTGCTACCGCCCTCGCTGGGCACGATGATGGTGATGGACTCAGGAACAACATTGCCATTGGCGTCCAGTTTCTTGCCATCAACAATGTAGGATTTATCAACGCCCTTTTTGAAAGTACCACCGGAAACAGTAGTAACAGCACCGTTGGATTGCGTAACCTTACCATCAAAGGTACCGCCAGTAATAGTCAGTTGCCCTGCGTTTTGGCCACCATCAGCGTACAGTGTATCAACGGCAATTTCGTTGCCGAAATAGGTAGCAGGACAATAAAATTCGCCACCGTTGATTTCTGCCTTGTTTGCATTGAAAACGACTCGGTTACCTTTGTTGGTAAACCTTCCGCCGCCGATTTTCAGAATACCGCCATCGTCGTTCTTGATGGTGATCTTACCGCCTTCGAAAGTACCGCCATTGATAGTCAGCTTCGGCGCAGCATTGTTGATTCCTTCTACATAACCCTCTCGTTCAGCGTTTTTGGCATAGCTGTAATATCCATTCTCAAATACGCTGGAGAAAGTACCCTTGTTCTTTACTGTTGCGCCAGCATTTACGGTCATAACACCGTGGTTGCAGATGGTATACCAACTATTACCATTAGCGCTATCAGGATCAGCAGTTCCAGCTTCCAGACTGCGGGTAAAGGTTCCGCCGTTGATGGTAACAGTACCATTGTTATACACTGCGGCTCTACCATGAGAAACATTATCTACAGTGCCGGTTCCCTCAATCGTCAAGGTACCGCCCAAAGCTACTGTAATAGTGTCCTTGCCCGCTTCGTTGGTCAGGGTCTTACCATTCAGGTTCAGGGTAACAGTTTTGCCTTTAGGAATAGTGATGCTCTCCGTTACATTTTCAGTAAGAGTGATCGTCGTCTCTCCTGCATCAATTCTGTTCTGCAGGGTGGTTCCCTCCGCCATCGCCATGACGGGCAGCATTACAGCCACCATAAGCAGGGCCAGCGCTATGCTTATTATTTTTTTCACATCAATCTCTCCTTTTTGTTTTTTGTTTTTTACCCGCAGGGGGTTCGTGTTTGCGTGCAAACACGAAAACGCCCCATGGGGCTTCGGACACACCCATTTTAGCACCATTTTGTCCGCAGTACCAGTACCATTGTGCTTTTTTCTGTATAAATTTCCCCCTCATTTTTGTGCATCATGCAATATTTGGTACACATCCTGCAAAAAAACGCCCCCGAAAGCTGATGCCTTCGGGGGATTTTCCTAATTTTTCGGTTATTCCTCTACCTTGATGACCTCTACGCCCTTGTAATAGCCGCAGGCCGGGCATACGCGGTGGGGCAGCTTAAAGGAGCCGCACTGGGTGCAGCGGCACATAGCGGGAGCTTCCAGCTTCCACACATTGCTGCGTCTTTTGTTCTTTCTTGCTTTCGAGCTTTTTCTCTTCGGTACTGCCATCTTGTTTTTCCTCCTACGCTTATTTCACTTTGTTTTTGTCAGAATATCAGTTTTCCAGCAGCCTGCGCAGTACATCCATCCGGGGGTCGCCGCTGTCCTCTCGGCAGCCGCACAGGCCCTCGTTCAGGTTCTTGCCGCAGGTCGGGCACAGCCCCCTGCAGTCCTCCCGGCACAGGTAGCGCTGGGGCAGCTCCGGCAGGATGTCGTTGGTAGCAAGCTCCTCGAGCTCTATGCATCCATTCTCGGCCACCAAAAAGGTCTCGTCGTCTTCCCCGTTCACCTCCCGCACCACGGTGTGGCTCACGGTTCGGTCCACGGGCAGCTCCAGCGGAGCCAGGCAGCGGTCGCACAGCACATGCAGTGTAAACCGGTAGGTGCAATCGAGTGTAACTACACCGGCACGGTTCACCGCCTTGGCGGTCACATTTACAGGCGCCGTAAATAGGGGCCGGCCTGCGTGTTTTACGGTTGTCAGGTCCACATCCGCCGTTACCACATCGGCTTCTCCCGGCAGTTCCAGTACACGGTTCAGGTCCAGCTTCACGGTGCCTCTCTCCTTTTCTTCGGGGAGATCCCCGCTGCGTTTAGGGGTCGCCGTCCTTTGGGGTAAAAGGGCGCACTGCCCCCTCCCTTGGACGGACACAAAGTTATTATAGGGACTTCGCTCCCCCTTGTCAAGCCTTGGTTTGCATTTTCCCGCAGAATTCCGCGGTTTTTTTGCATCAGCGGTACCCCCGGCGGCCATACTTTTGTCAGCTGGGCCACCCGGTGCCGCAGCCGGGCGACCCACAGGGCCGGCGGCGTGCCGCCGCCGTGGCGGCCTTCGGCCGCCCAAAGCCGCCCGTCCCTTGGGCGGCCGGCTTGCCCTGCGGGCCGCCTCTCCCCTCTCCCCCGCCCCCCACCTATTCCACCCCGGAGGTGTTTCATGAAACATTCCCATTCCCGCTCCGCCGATTTTTGGCGCACCTTTACCCTCTCGCTGGCCGCGGCCGGCCTTCTTTTCGGATTGGGCTGGCTGTTCATCAGCCACAACGGCCCCCAGGAGGGCCCCCTGCCCGAATCCCCCCTCCTGCCGGATGAAAGCTCCCGACTCACCGTGCTGGCCCTCGGCGTCAGCCCGGAAAATGAGCTCTCCCTCTGTGCCCTGCTCTCCTTCCAGCCGGATCTCATCGCCGTTCAGGTGGCTGCCCTCCCACCCCAAACCGTCTGGCAGACCGAAGCCGGCGAGGGCACCCTCTCGGCGGCCTGGCAGCAGGGCGGGGCCGCCTACCTGCAGTCGATCCTCTCCCAGTGGCTGGGCATCTCCATCCACCGCACCATCAGCCAGAACCGCCAGCAGCTCTCCGCCGTCATGGAGCAATTCGGCCCCCTGCCCTACACCCTCCCCCTCTCCCTGGCGGAGGACGCCCCCGGCAGCCGCATCCTGTTCCCGGCTGGGCGCTACTACCTGGATGGCGAAGCCCTGGCCGATCTCATCACCCTGCCTCTCCCCACCGATCCCGCCCGGCAAAGCGACCGCTCCGCCGAGCTGATCAAAGCCCTGGTCCGGCGGCATCTCCCTGCTGTGCTAAGCGAAAGCGGCGAAGAACTGGTGACCCAGCTTCTCATCCACAGCCGCAGTGACCTAACCCTTCTGGATTACCTGGAGCGCCGAACGGCACTGGGCACCCTGGCCCGCCGGGAGGAGATCCCCATTTACTGCGTGTACCTGGATGGCACGGCCGGCCAGGCCGGCTACTACCTCTCGGAGGTCTCCCTCACCTGCCTGCGCGCGGCCTTCCCCGCAGAGTAAAATCCGCCGCCGGCAGGGCCTGCTTTTCTCCCATGAAAAGCAGCAAAAGAAATTCTAGACCAAATTTGTAGTCGCCTGTCGGCGTCGCGGAGCCTTTTGCAAAGGCATAGTTAGCACCGCTCGCCGCGGAGGCCTTCCTTTTGCTCCTGCAAAAGGAAGCAAAACAGGGTCAAGGGGGAGGTTCCCCCTTGACGAACCCCCTTTTGTCGCTTGCAGTGCTGGATACGAACGATGCGAAGCATCGTCCGTACTGCGCACAGATACGCTCCAAAGGTAGCCGCGGGCGCATTTTTATCGCCCCCGCGCTGGAGCGCGGAAGGGCGAACCACCACCCCTGTCCCCTCCTCTGAGGAGGGGAACTAAGGTGCAAACTAAGTAGATACTTTACGGGAATAACAGACTTTACATAAAATGCGCCTGCGGCACCTTATAAGCGTCGTCTAATCCCGCTCCGGGAAGGCAAAGCCTTTCCGGGCGGGGTGTACCGACGCGTTGGGTCTTTAGGGCGGAGCCATAAATGACTTTTGGTTACTTTTCTTCATAGAAAAGTAACCCCCCGCCGGGTAGGCGTACAGTTGAATACCTTTTGTAAAACTCCGCCCCGCCGCCAGGCGACCACCAACCTTCCCACAAACCTCATTCTACCCCATTTCTTCCCAGAAAGGATGACCCCCATGCGTGATACCATCGCCGCCATCGCCACCGCCACCGGCGGGGGAGTGGGCATGGTGCGCCTTTCCGGCCCGCAGGCCCTTGCGGTGGCCGGCCGGGTGTTCCGCCCCATGAATCCCGCCAAATCCCCGGAAACCATGCCGGGCTATACCGGTGCGTTCGGCCGCGTCTATCAGGGGGAGCAGCTCCTGGATGAAGCCGTATTGTTCGTTTATCATGCCCCCCATAGCTATACCGGGGAGGATGTCGCCGAATTCTGCTGCCACGGGGGAGAATTTGTGCTGTCGCAGGTGCTGGCCGCCGTTATCGCCGCCGGGGCCCGCCCGGCCGAAGCCGGAGAGTATACCCGCCGCGCCCTGATGAACGGCCGCATGACCTTGACCGAAGCCGAAAGCGTCATTGATATCTTGGCCGCCCAGAATACCCAGAGTCTCCGGGCCGCCCTCGGCGCCATGGAAGGCGCCCTCCACCGGGAGGTACTGGCCGCCGCCGATACTCTCACCGATTGCTGCGCCCACATCTCCGCCTGGATCGATTACCCCGAGGAGGATGTGGAGGAGGTTTCTCCCCCTGTTCTGCTGGCGCGGTTAAATCGGGTAGAGGCCACCCTTTCCCGGCTGGAGCATAGCTGGCAGCAGGGGCAAATGGTGCGGCAGGGCATCGCCACCGCCATCATCGGCAGCGCCAATGTCGGTAAATCCACCCTGATGAATCTCCTCTCCGGTCGGGAACGCAGCATTGTCACCGACATCCCCGGCACCACCCGGGATGTTATTGAGGAAACCGTCCGCCTGGGGGATCTCACTCTCCGCCTTTCCGATACCGCCGGCCTGCGGCAAAGCGATGATCCCATCGA
Organism: uncultured Oscillospiraceae bacterium; assembly: GCA_900547385.1. Classification (GTDB taxonomy): domain Bacteria; phylum Bacillota; class Clostridia; order Oscillospirales; family Ruminococcaceae; genus Angelakisella. Next base: position 14,436 of record URGQ01000035.1, read on the forward strand.
ACAGATCGGGGTGGAGCGCAGCCGCCGCGCGCTGGAACAGTGCGACCTCATTTTGGCGGTCTTTGATGAAAGCCGCCCCCTCACCCCCGAAGAACGGCAGTGGCTCCCTGCTTTGGCGGGTCGCGCCGCCGTTGTCATCTATAATAAGCAGGATCTCCCCCCCGCTCTCACGGCGGAGGAAAAAGCGGCCATAGCCGCCGTGGCGCCCGTTTCGGTTTCCATCAGCGCCGCCGCCGGTACCGGCCTCGCGGAGCTCACCGAAGCCATCCGCCAAGTGGTCGGCCTTTCCCACTTCGATCCCACTGCGGCCATTATCGCCAATGCCCGGCAGCTGGAGTGCATCACCGCCGCCCGCCGCAGCCTGGGTGAGGGCATCGAAGCCCTCGCCGCCGGTGAGACCCTCGATGCCGTTTCGGTCTGCCTGGAGCAGGCCGCCGATGCCCTGCTCACCCTCACCGGCCGCCGTGCCAGTGCGGAAGCCATCGACAAGGTATTCGAGCAGTTCTGCGTGGGCAAATAAGTTCCGCCTGCCGGCGGAGAACTCCTCGACCAGTCGCAGTCCCGCCCGCCTTGCGGTTCCCGAAAAAATCTTCGCACTATTCGTTTGCTCGATTTTTTCGACCGCTACGGATTCTCCGCCTCGCTTCATCCGCCACCGGCGGCGCTCGGCTCCGAATCCCCATCCCCCGCGACCCCCTTCACACCAAATTTCACCTCGCCTTAAAGGCTCCCCTGTGCAAGGGGAGCTGTCAGCCGCAAGGCTGACTGAGGGGTTGTCGGCAAAAGGCATAATTTCATCTCGCCTATTGGCATCGCGGAGCCTTTTGCAAAGGCGTAATCTGTACGGCTCGCCGCCGTGGCCCTACTTTTCTATGAAGAAAAGTAACCAAAAGTCATTCAGGGCTGCGCCCTAAAAACCCGACGCGTCGGTACACCCCGTATAATCGGGGCCCCCGCAAGGTCGTAAGACCTTGTGGGGAAAGGAGGATGCACCGCAGCGGGGAGGGCTGCCCGGAGCAA
>URGQ01000036.1 GCA_900547385.1 uncultured Oscillospiraceae bacterium
GGGCCTGCGGCCCCCAGCCTGCGTCTTTCGTAAACTCAGCGTTTTTTGCGATGGGTGGATTTTGGGCGGCGGGCGCCGGGATGCGGCTTGGCGGTCAGCTTGGGATCGGGGCCGCCCTGCCCGGCTGCGCGGCGGGAAATGAGGTACTCCCGGTCTGGCTGCACCAGGCAATCCGACCCGTGACCAATGAGGTCCTCCCGGCCGGCACGCACCAGCGCTTCGATGACGAGACGGCGGTTTTCCGGCTTCCAGTATTGCAGCAGGGTACGCTGCAGCTTTTTCTCGTAGGGATCGGTGGGAACAAAGACAGACTGCATCGTCCAAGGATCAATGCCGGTATAGAACATACAGGTGGAGGCGGTGCCCGGTGTGGGGTAGAAATCCTGCACCTGCTGGGGGCGGAGGTGGTGTTTTTTGAGGAACAGTGCCAGCTCCACGGCATCCCGCATAGTGCTGCCGGGGTGGCTGCTCATCAGGTAGGGGATGAGATACAGCTCCTTCCCCTCCTTTTGGCAGATGCGCTGGAAGCGGCGCAGGAACGCCTCGTAGACATTGATATGGGGCTTGCCCATTTCATCCAGCACACGGGCGCTGCAATGCTCCGGCGCTACTTTAAGCTGCCCGCTGATGTGGTAGCGCACCAGTTCGGTGAGGAAGGTATCGTCCTCCTCGCCCATCATGTAATCGTAGCGCAGGCCGCTGCGGACAAATACCTTTTTGACGCCGGGGATGGCCCGCAGTTCCCGTAAAAGCTGGACATAATCGGTGTGGTCCACCCGGACGGCCGGGCAGCGGGTGGGGGCCAGGCATTTTTTATCCCGGCACAGGCCGTGGGTAGCCTGCTTGGCGCAGGAGGGGGCCCGGAAATTGGCGGTGGGGCCGCCGACATCGTGGATGTAGCCCTTGAAGTGGGGATTGTGGGTAAAGCGTTCGGCCTCCCGCAGCAAAGAGGCGTGACTGCGGGTGGTGATGTAGCGCCCCTGGTGGAAGGCGATGGAGCAGAAATTACACGCCCCGAAGCACCCCCGGTTATGGGTAAGGGAAAATTCCACCTCTTTTATGGCGGGCACGCCGCCCATTTCCTCATAGATGGGGTGATAGTAGCGCTCGTAGGGCAGTTCCGCCACAGCGTCCAGTTCCTCGGTGGTAAGGGGCAAAGCGGGCGGGTTCTGCACCAGGTACCGCTCCCCGTGCTTCTGCACCACGGCCCGGCCGGTCACATGGTCCTGCTCCTCCAGCTGAAGGCGGCAGGCACGGGCGTAGGTCTTTTTATCCTGCGATACTTTATCGAAGGAGGCGCAGGAGACGGCGTTTTCCGGCAGGGGGTCGGAAAGGGGGCAAAGATAGCAGGTTCCGCGGATATCCCGCATAGCGGCCGGGTGTTCCCCTCCCGCCATGCGGGCGGCAATTTCGGTCATCTGGTGCTCACCCATGCCGTAGATGAGAAGGTCCGCGCCGGAATCCGCCAAAATAGAGGGACGCACAGCGTCATCCCAGTAATCGTAGTGGGCAAAGCGGCGCAGAGAGGCTTCCAACCCGCCGATAACGATGGGGATATCGCCGTAGGCCTCGCGGATCAGCCGGCAATAGACAATGGTGGCGCGGTCGGGGCGCAGCCCTGCCCGGCAGCCGGGGGAGTAGAAATCCTCGCTGCGCAGGCGGCGGGCGGCGGTGTAATGGGCGACCATCGAATCGATATTGCCGCCGGAGACCAGAAACCCCAGCCGGGGGCGGCCGAAGCGGGTCATCTCCTCCGGAGTATCAAAGCGGGGCTGGGCCAGCACCGCCACCCGGTAGCCCTGGCTTTCCAGCAGGCGGGTGATGATGGCCGGGCCAAAGCTGGGGTGATCCACATAGGCATCGCCGGTGACATAGACAAAGTCCGCGGCCTCCCAGCCGCGGGCCGTCATTTCTTCTTTTGTGATGGGCAGAAAGCTCATAGCTGCTCCCTTCATTTCTTGGGCTCGGTTTGCTGGTCCTCACTGATGCGGGGCAGGCTCCAGCGGTAGTGGGTGGCCAGCATGCGGATGGAAAATACCAGAATGACGCCGGTGAGGGCCGCGGTGCTTTCCTGCAGGGGGGTGCGCAGCAGAAAATAGGCTGCCCCGCCGATGATGCTGGCGATGGCATAGACCCGACGGCACAGCACCATGGGGATCTCCCGGCTCATCATATCCCGCAGGACGCCGCCGCCCACTCCGGTGAGCAGCCCCAGGAACACGCACAGGAAGGCATTTTCGCCATAGCCGGCGGCCACGCCTGCCCGTACGCCGATGACGGTAAACACACCAAGACCCAGGGCATCAAAGATGTTATTGACACGGTCGATGAGGACCATATGGCCAAAAAAGCCGATGCGCCAGTACCACGCCAGCAGGAACACGATAAGCGAGGTAGCAATGGCCACAATGGCATAAAGCGGCTGACTGAACATGACCGGCGGTGTGCGGCCCAGCAAAAGATCCCGGATGCAGCCGCCGCCAAGGGCGGTGGTAAGCCCCAGCAGCATAACGCCAAAGACATCCAATCTTCTTTGCAGGGCCACGGTAGCGCCGGAAACGGCAAAGGCCACGGTGCCCACCGCCTCCAGCACGGTGAAAAGTGTTTCGGTAAGGGTATTCATGGGATTCCTCTTATGTGGGTAGGATCAATCGGCGGACATGGTCTTGCGCTCGTAGTATTGGTCCTTGGTCATCAGCACCTTGCGGGGCTTGCTGCCCTCAAAGGGACCTACAATGCCCTTTTCCTCCATTTCATCTACCAGGCGGGCGGCGCGGGCGTAGCCCACCTTCAGCCGGCGCTGGAGCAGTGAGGTAGAGGCAAGACCAGCTTCCACCACCACGGCAATGGCCTGCTCCAGCAGCTCATCGCCATCGGTGCCTTCGGCATCGCCGCCGGAAGCGGCAGCGGAACCGGAGGAGCCGCCCTTGCCCTTGACCTGCGCGGCGGACTGCTCGATCTCGGTCATGATGGTATCATCATATTCGCCCTTTTCGCCCTGCTTGATGAAGGTGACGACACGCTCCACCTCGCTATCGGTGACAAAGCAGCCCTGCACGCGGGTGGGCTTGCTGCTGCCGACGGGATAGTACAGCATATCGCCGCGGCCTAAGAGCTTCTCGGCACCGCCCATATCCAGGATGGTTCGGCTGTCGATCTGGGACGAAACGGCAAAGGAAATGCGGCTGGGGATATTGGCCTTGATCAGGCCGGTGATGACATCGACGGAGGGACGCTGGGTGGCAATGACCAGGTGCATGCCGGCGGCTCTTGCCATTTGCGCCAGGCGGCAGATGTAATCCTCGACATCCTTGGGGGCGGCCATCATCAGGTCGGCCAGCTCATCGATGATAATAACGATCTGCGGCATGGGGTGCAGCTCCTCCCGCTCGGCGGCCAGGCGGTTATAGCCCTCCAGGTCACGGGTGCCGGTGGCGGCAAACAGCTTATAGCGGTTCAGCATCTCCCCCACCGCCCAGCACAGGGCGCCGGCGGCCTTTTTGGGGTCGGTAACGACCGGCACCAGCAGGTGCGGGATGCCGTTATAGCCGCCCAGCTCCACCACCTTGGGGTCGATCATCAAAAGCTTGACCTCCTCCGGGGAGGATTTATACAGAAGGCTGATGATGATGGAATTGATGCAGACCGATTTGCCGCTGCCCGTGGCGCCCGCAATGAGCAGGTGGGGCATTTTGGCCAGATCGGCCAGGCAGATGCGGCCGGAAATATCCTTGCCGAGCGCGACTGAAAGACGGCTCTTGGCACCGGTGAACTCGGTGCTGTCGATGATCTCCCGGATGGGGACGGCGGCGATATCCTTATTGGGCACCTCGATGCCGATGGCGGCTTTATTGGGGATGGGGGCTTCGATGCGCACGCCGCCGGCGGCAAGGTTCAGGGCGATATCATCGGCCAGATTGGTGATGCGGCTGATCTTGACGCCGGCAGAGGGCTGCAATTCATACCGGGTAACGGCAGGCCCGCGGGAAATATCCACAATGCGGGTCTCGACCCCGAAGCTGCGCAGCGTATCCACCAGCAGGTCGGCATTGGCACGCAGCTCCTTCTGGGTATTGCCGCCGCGGGCGGCCTTGGGCTCTTCCAGCAGGTTGACCGGCGGGAAGGTGTAGGTTTTTTCCTCCGGCACCGGCTCCAGCAGCACCTCCTGGGCGGCCTGCGCCGCCTTTTCCTCCGGCGTTTCGCCAAAGTGCAGTTTGCCATCCTTGGCTTCAGTCACTGGCTCCCCTACCACGGCGCTGCCGCTGACGGCACGGGTGATGAGATCCTCGATAGAGGTCTCGGCGGGGGTGGGGGCGGCATTGGCGACGGGCGGCGCGACCGGCTGGAAATCCGGCTGGGGTTCCGGCGCGGGGGTTGACTCCACAGGCTTGTCCGGCTCACTATCGAAATCGTAGGCACGGCCGGTATTAGTGCTGACCTTCATGGCGTCGGTCAGGCGCTCCACCTTGCGGCGGGAGGCCTCGCCCTCCTTGGTGAGGGCTTCCTTCCGGGCTGCGGCAGGGGATTTTTCCTCCCCCTCCAGCACCACATCAATATTGAAGTTCCTGCGGTTTTTCTTTTGGGCGGCTTCAGCCGCCTCGGCAGCCGCCTGGCGGTTTTCCACCGCGGCGGTGTAGGCCTCCTCCAGCTTCTTGACGGGCTTTGCGGCACCCCTAAACAGACCAATGAGGGTGGTGCCGGTGGAGATCATAAAGAACACAAAGAACAGGAGGATATCCACGATGAGGGCCCCGGTGCGGCCCAGCCAGCGCAGCGGGTACACACCAAACAGAATGGCGCATGCGCCGCCCCCGGTAAGAGCGGTGCCGCCGCGGTACAGAGCCTTGATGCTCTCGGCAAAGGTGCCCTCCGCGGCGCTGCCGCCGATGATATGGGTGATGCCGCACAGCAGCAGAACCATCAGCACCACGCTGGCGCTTTTGAGCCCCGGAGTGATGGCGGTGCGGTCCATGGTCAGCAGCACGGCCACGATCATCATAAGCGGGCCCATAAGATAGCAGCACCAGCCCATCAGGCCGCGCAGCACATTATGTACGGTATTCCAGGCGTTATCGCCGGGGATGGCCGCCAGCAGAAGCAGCAGCACCCCCAGCGCAAAGAGGATGATCGCATTGAGCTCCCGCTTGGCCTGCAGCTGCGCCTTGGTGGGCTTTTTGGCTGCCGGTTTGCGTTTTTTTGCCGTTGATTTTTTGGTAGTAGCCATAGTAGGGGTGGTTCTCCTTTCCCTTGGTTCCCTGCACCAAAAAGCAGGGCGGCGGCTTATCCCCTGCCCGGAAACCGGACAAGGGAAAAGCCGCTTTCATATGTACTCTCTTTATTTGGATTTTTTCTTCTGGAGGCGGTTTTCGTAGCGGTCCCCCAGCTGGAAGGTGAGCATCTCCCGGAAATCCGCCAGGTCCTCGGCGGAGAGGCAACGCTTGGGGATGAGCAGTGCGCTCTGCTTGCCCAGGAACATGAAGAAATACTCAGCGGTCTCGTACATATTCATGATGTTGTTCCAGGCGTGCAACGCGGTGGTACCGGCCTGTTCATCCAGCACATTGATGCCGTTATCATTGAATACATAGCGCATGGTGTGGCCGATGAAGGTCTTATCATTCTTGATAAAGCGGCGGGCAGAAAGCTCCGGCAGGAGGAACGCACCCAGCACGGCGATGACCGCCACGATGGTGATGATGGTGGGCTTTTGGTTTACCTTAAAATCGGCATAGACACCGACGATGGCGATCAGCAGCAGCAGAATGTTCATCATTATGCTGTTTTTATTTTTTCCGCCTGTCATAAAGCGGGTAAGGGCAAGGTAATCTCTGCCCTCCATAACGGCTTCGGCTCTGATTTCAATATCCATGGTTTTCAGTGTCCTTTCACAAGATGTAGTATAGGGAAGGCGCAGTATATTTTAATGGATAAGACCGGTGATAAACGCCTGAACTGCGTTGCCGGTCAGTTTTTCCACAATACCCAGAATCACAACAATGCTGCCCAGCACCAATGTGTAAACGGCAAAGATCCGGAATTTATCGCTCTTGATGAGATAATTGACTAGGCGGATGGCCAAAAGGCCGAAGATGAGCGCTGCTGCCATGCCGATAAGGGCGGTGCCCCACTCGATGCCGATGCCGGCCGTGGCCGCGTCGTGCAGATCCAGGATGCCGGCCGCCAGCACTGCAGGCAGGCCCAGAATGAAGGAATAGGATACAGCGTAGCTGCGTTCCAGCCCGCACAGCTGCCCCACCGAAATGGTGGAACCGGAGCGGGAGATGCCGGGCAGGGTGGCAAAGAGCTGCGCCACACCGATGGCCAGGGCGTGCTTGCCCTTCATGGTGGAGGCGTCCCGGTGACCACGGGGGGCGCGGTCCGCCAGGAAGAGCAGCGCCGAGGTGATGAGGAAGCAGATGCCCTCCACTAGGATGTCATTATCGGCGCTGACCGAGGTGATAAGATCCTGCAGCGGCAGCACCAGCAAAAGCGGCACGCAGGAAAGGATCAGAAGATACAGCATGCGGCGGTAAGGGGTGGCAGGCTGCTTAAAGAGCCGGCCGCGGAACAGATCGGCAAACAGCAGGAAGAATTCCTTAAGGAGCTGCCACACGGTAGGCCAAAAGGCGATGATGACCGCCAACAGCGTGCCCAGGTGCAGCATGACCGAAAAAGTAACGCTGCTTTCGGAGTTGATGCCGGTGAAGTACTGATACAGTGAAAGATGGCCGGAGGAAGAGACCGGCAGAAACTCGGTGAGGCCCTGCAGGATTCCCTGTAAAATGGCGCTGAGAATGCTCATGATGTTGGTTTTCTCCTCTTGATGTGGCTATGTAAATGCCCCAAAAGGGCATTATTTACGGTTGGTAGCTTTGGCCGGGCTGCAGCGACGGCTTGAGATAGGCAGCGGGATCGGTGGAGCTAATACCCTGCACGGTACGAAGGCCATCCGCATCCGTCATCACCTGCACCCAGCCCTCCGGGCAGGGCAGCCACTCACTTTCGGACGGCTCCTGCAGGGGCAGCAGCGCTTCCGGCGGCAATATGGTGTGGATCACTTTGCGGCCCCCTTTGCAGGCGGCTCCTTGTCGGGTTTTGCCTTGGGCGGGCGGCCGCGGCGGGGCTTTTTCCTGCCGTCCTCCTCATCAATGAGATCATAGAGCTTGCCCAGGGCATCCTGCAAACCGCCCAGTTCATCGATGAGACCCACCTGCACCGCGCCCTCGCCGTCCAGCACTGTGCCGATATCCATGACCAGCTCGCCGTTATTCATCATCAGCTCCCGGAATTTTTCGGGCCGGATGCGGCTGTTGGCGGTGACAAACCCGGTGATGCGCTCCTGCATTTTATCGAAGTAGGAAAGGGTCTGCGGAACGCCCAGCATCACGCCGTTCATCCGCACGGGGTGGACGGTCATGGTGGCGGTGGGGGCGATGAAGCTGTATCGGGTGGAGACGGCAAGCGGCACGCCGATGGAATGTCCGCCGCCCAGCACCAGCGAGACGGTGGGGGTCTTCATGCCACTCAGCAGCTCGGCAATGGCCAGTCCTGCCTCCACATCGCCGCCGACGGTATTCAAGATGACCAGCAGCCCCCGGATGCTCTGGTCCTCCTCGATGGCGACCAGCTGCGGGATGACATGCTCGTACTTGGTGGTCTTGTTCTGCGGGGGCAGGATATAGTGCCCCTCGATCTGGCCAATAATGGTCAAGCAATGGATCTTATGCCGGCCGCCCTCGGTGGTCACGCTGCCGGAGTGATAGATCTCCTCGCTGCGGCGCTCCTCCTCATTTGCTTCCGGCTGGTTCTGCTCCTCATTTTTGGGGGCAGTGGATGCTTTTTTCTGCGGCATGGTTTTGGCTCCTCCCTATGGGTTTTACCCATAGTGTGAACCATTCCCGGCCGCTTTATGCCGGTTTAGTAGCCCTTGATCCCCTCGATGGAATCATCGTGGGCGACCCACTCCTCATCCACCTCAAAGGTACGGTAGGTATCCCGGGTATCCCGCACAATGACCCGCTCGATGCCGGCATTGATGATCATACGCTTGCAAAGGGAGCAGGGCGCCGCGGCCTCCACATAGCCGCCGGTGCGGTTTTCCAGCCCCACTAGGTACAGGGTGGCACCCAGCATCTCGCTGCGGCTGGCATTGATGATGGCGTTCTGCTCGGCATGGACGCTGCGGCAGAGCTCATAGCGCTCGCCGCGCGGCACCTGCAGCTTTTCACGGGTACAGTAATGCAGCTCATTGCAGTTGGCGCGCCCGCGGGGGGCGCCCACATAGCCGGTGGAGATGATGGTATCATTCTTGACGATGACTGCGCCGAAATTACGGCGCAGGCAGGTGCCCCGCCCGGTAACAGCTTCTGCGATGTCCAAATAGTAATTGATCTTATCCCGGCGCTCCATGGGGCCTCCTTTTGCCTAACACAGTACGATATGAAACGATTTGTTTCATTATACACCATTCTGTTGATTTTGTCCATCAAGAGATGGGGAATTAAATGTAACTTAATGGAGACCGCCGAGAGCTGGTTCGGCCGCAGGCCCCGATGCGAAGCATCGGACGCGCCCCTATGGGGCGCGTGCCCGGGCTTTGCCCGGGCGGCCTGCGGCCGATGCTCTCCCCCTGCATTTATCAAAGCCATTTCCGCACCATTCCGCCCTGCTCGGCATAAGATGGCCACTGGGTTTTATTTTTCGCTTACTTGGCCCGCCCCTTGCATCAAGGGCCGAATTATGGTATTTTTTTATAGAGTGAACGCTTCATCTTCCACATGGGAGGTCTTTTTATGTGCAAACGGATCCGGGAGGACATAGCGGCGGTGCGTCAGCGCGACCCCGCTGCCCGTTCCGGCTTTGAAATACTGCTGATGTACGCCGGCGTGCACGCGCTGTTTTGGCACCGACCGGCGCACTGGCTGTACCGGCACCACTGCTTTTTCCTGGCGCGTCTTGTCAGCCAGCTCACCCGTTTTTTTACCGGTATCGAGATCCACCCCGGCGCCGTCATCGGGCACAATGTTTTTATTGATCATGGCTCCGGCATCGTCATCGGCGAAACGGCAGAGGTAGGCGATGGCTGCACGCTGTATCAAGGCGTTACCCTGGGCGGCACCGGCAAGGATACCGGCAAGCGCCACCCCACGCTGGGACGCAATGTCATGGTAGGCTGCGGCGCCAAGGTGCTGGGCCCCGTGCGGGTAGGCGACAACTGCAAGATCGCCGCCAACGCCGTACTGCTGCACTCCATTGATGCCGACAGCACCGCTGTGGGTGTACCGGCCCGCGTGGTACGGGTAAGCAATGTAAAGCTGGAAAACGAACGGCTGGACCATGTACATATCCCCGACCCCATCCAGCAGGAGCTGAACCGGGCCCACCGGCAGATCGCCGCGCTGGAGCAGCGGCTGACAGTGCTGGAGGCGGAGCTGGAAAAGGAAAGGGGAAAATAGCCGATGTTTTATATCATTTTTGATTTTTGCATGGCGGCAATTATGCTTTTATTCGGCATATGGTTTTATAAATCCGGCGGAAAAGCAGCCGATTACTTGTCCGGTTACAATATGAGATCCGCGGATGAGCGCCGAAAATATGACGAAGACGCCATGTGTAAAGCATATGGAAAAAGAATGATGTACATGTCGATCCCTTTTCTCATTGGGATTGCCATAGATTTCCGGCATCCGGGAATTGGCTGTCTCATCGCATGGGGGATGTGGCTTGTTCTGTTTATTCTGCTGCTTATTGAACGGCACAAAAGAGAACAATAAACTTCACTTTCCTGCACTGTCCTACAGCGCTGCCACCAGCCGACGCAGGGCGCTGAGCCAATCGGACTTTCGCTCATCCTCGGCCGCCAGCAGAAATCGTTCCCCGAAGAACACTGCTGTGGCTGTCTGTCCGGCAAATTTGGCCTCTACACGACCCATTGGGCAGCCATCCATCGGGTGTAGGGTGCCCATCTGCGCACCACCCGCTTTCATGGTTTCTTCCAGAGTGCCTGCGCCCTCCCGGATTATCGCGCCATGGGCGATGGGGCGGCCCTCCGTAGTAAATTCCAGTCCTGTAATGGTAATGATCTGGTCGGTCATGGTGGTTCCTCCTTGCGATCTTTTTTGTTCTGTCCTTATCATAGCAGGCTATCAGTCCCATAATCCGTACTTTGATGGACAGGCCGGGGCAGATGTGCTATATTTATGAGGAAATTGCGGCCAATAGACCTGTGGGAGGAACCAAAATGGAGCAAAATAAAGCCCTGCTGGAGCGCATCCGGCTGTTTGTGCTGGATCTGGATGGCACCATATACCTGGGCGACCGGCTGCTGCCCGGCGCCGCCGAATTTATCGCCACGGCAAAAGAAAAAGGCCGGCGGGTGCTGTTTTTCACCAATAACACCAGCCGCAGCCCCATGGAATATGTGGAGCGCCTTTCCCGCATGGGGATTCCTGTCACCCGGGAGGATATTCTCACGGCCGGGGATGTGACCATTCACTACCTGCAGACGCACTGCGCGGGACAAAGCGTCTATCTGCTGGGGGTACCTGCCCTGCGGCAAAGTTTTACGGAAGCCGGGATTCCTCTTACCGAAGAACAGCCTGATCTTGTTGTGGTGGGCTTCGATAAGACACTGACCTACGAACGGCTGGAAAAGGCCTGCATCTACCTGCGCCGGGGCGCCCATTTCCTCGCCACCCACCCCGATATCAACTGCCCCACTGAGGCGGAGCCGATCCCCGATTGCGGCGCTATCTGCCAGGCCATCACCACCAGTACCGGGTTTATGCCCCATTCCCTGGGCAAGCCCGCCGCCGAAACAGTGGAGTTGGTGGAAGCGGTGAGCGGCCTGCCGCGGGAGGCCATCGCCTTTGTGGGGGACCGCCTGTATACCGATGTGGCCTGCGGCACCCAAAACGGCGCCTGCGGCATCCTGGTAATGACCGGCGAAACCACCCCCGAAATGCTGGCGGAAAGCCGCTTTTCTCCCGATGCGGTGTTCCCCTCTCTCGGGGCCATGGCACCGCTGCTGTAAATCTCACAATAAAAAGCCCGCCCCCTGTACCAACACCGTACAGAGGGCGGATTCTTATTTGATTACAGGTTTATTTCCAGTGTTTTAGCTGCGAAAGATGGGCGTCATACTGTGCCCGGCGCTCCGCTTCGCCGATATTTTCAGGGTTCGGCATATGCGCCAGCAAAAAATCCAGCAGCGCATCCTTGCTTTGGTAAGCGAAGGCCCCCTCCGCATAGCACCACTTGCAGTAATCCTCATTATAGCTGCCATCTGGCTCCCGGCTGGTGATGCCGTCCTCCAGCGGCATGCCGCAGCACTGGCAGATGAGCTGCCGCGGCGTACCCAGCAGCGTATTGATGGATACATCGAACAGTGCCGAAAGCAGCTTCAAGGTTTCGGTATTCGGCACCGTTTCACCGGTTTCCCAGCGGGAGACCGCCTGCCGGGTCACAAAAACCTTTTCCGCCAGTTCTTCCTGCGAAAGACCCTTGCCGGTTCTCAGTTCATAGATCACATCTTTTGTTTCCATGCGCTTTCTCCTCCCTTTGGGAATAGTATAACACCATACCACCTCTATGAAAAGCAACCCGCTGTTGCTTTTGCTGCTGCGTCACTCGGTCAGGCCAAAGAACCACACCGTTTCGGATTCATAGGTTTCGCCCTGCCGCAGCAGGATGGAGGGAAACTGCGGGTGATGGGGGCTATCGGGGCAATGCTGTGTTTCCAGGCAGATTCCGCTGTGCTTCTGGTAGGCAATGCCGCCTTTGCCCCGCTCTCCACACAGAAAATTACCGGAATAGAGCTGCAAGGCCGGTTCTGTGGTAAAGACGGTGAGCCGCCGTCCTCTTACGGGGTCACTGAGTTCCGCCGCCGGGTGCAGCGGATTTAGGCTCTCGGCATCATAGTCCAACAGGAAATTGTGGTCGTACCCGCCGGCATTTTTTAGCTGTGGGCAGTCTGCCCCGATGCGTTCCCCAATGATATGCGGCGTGGTAAAATCCAGCGGCGTTCCCGCCACCGGCAGCATCTCCCCGGTGGGGATCAGTTCCGCATTAACCGGGGTATATCGACTGGCTGCCAGCTCCAGCCGGTGGCCAAGGATATCCCCCTTGCCCTGCCCCGCCAGATTAAAATAAGTGTGGTTGGTCAGGTTCAGCAGGGTGTCCCCCTCCCCCGCCGTGGCGGTATAGTGGATAATGAGGGCATCCTCCTGGGTCAGGCAGTAGCGCACCTCCACATGCAGCCTGCCGGGGTAACCCTCCTCACCTGCTTCTGCCGTACGGGAGAACACCACCACATTATCAATGTCCTCGGTGCTCCATTGCCACAGGCAGCGGTCAAAGCCTCGCTTGCCGCCGTGCAGGTGGTTGCCGCCGTCATTGGCCGCCAGCTGATACTCCTTGCCGTTTAGGGTGAATTTTGCCCCGGCAATACGGTTGGCCACCCGGCCTATTGTTCCGCCAAAGTGCGGGGCCTCAATGTAATCTGCAATGGTATCACACCCCAGGGTGATATCCTCCACCATGCCCTCTTTATCCGGCACACAGATGCTATGCACAGCCGCCCCGTAATTGAGAAGGTTTACCTCCATGGTGTTGTGGTTAAACAGGGTAAAGCGTGTTACCGCCTGTCCTTCCGGTGTCCTGCCAAAAAAGTGCTTATAGACCATTGGTTGCTCCTCACTTTTCGTTTGTTTCTGCCTATTATTGTACCGCATCAACGGCCAACTGCCAAGGGGGAAGTTTTCACTCTCGCCAGGTCGTCTGGGCGAATTTCTGCTGAGGGATGGCACCGGGCCGCAGGCTGTTTCGGCACAGCCGAAACCGACGGGCACAGCCCGTCGAGACCGTCCAAAGGACGGTTTAGCCTGCGGCCCGCCCTGCCCCCTGCATAAATTCCACACATGGGAAAAGGGACGCCCCCGTTAGAGGACGCCCCTTTCCCAAGAGAGAAAACATTAGAAGATGGCGAGTTTAGACTGGACGGTGGTGGAAGCCACTACGCGTCCGCGCTTGATGACATAGCGACGCTCCGGAGTCAGACGAATGGCGTCGCGTGCATCACGGCAAGCGGTGATGACGATATCGGCATTGCAGCCGACCTTCAAGCCGTAATCCTTCAGACGGAGGATCTTGGCGGCGTCATCGGTGATCATGTCGAAGGTCTTTTCAATCTCATCGGGCAGGCTCAGCTGGGCAGCGTGGCCGGTAATCAGGGCCACCTGCAGCATATCGCCGGCGCCGTAGGGATAGAAGGTATCATTGACGCAGTCCTGGCCAAAGCTCATGGTCACACCGGCAGCCAGCAGTTCCTTTACGCGGGTAATACCGCGGCGGATGGGCTGTTTATCCAAGCGGCCCTGGAGCATCAAGTTGGTAACCGGGTTGGTGATGACATTGATGCCGGCCTTCTTTACCTTTTCGATAACATAGGCCGCATAGTGGTCGTCATAGGCCGCCATGGCGCAGGTATGGCCGGCGGTAACACGGCCCTGCCAGCCGCGGGCGATGGTCTCATCGGCCACCATCTCCAGCGTGCGGTAGAAGGGGTCGTCGCTTTCGTCCACATGCATATCCACATCGGCATCATACTTCTCAGCAATATCAAAGCACAGCTTGACATGTGCGCGGCTGTCATCGGGGCAGTTCTCATTAGCGGGCATACCGCCTACTACATCGCAGCCCATCTCCATGGCCTGCCACATCAGCTTATCGGCGCCGGGATCCTTCATAATGCCTTCCTGCGGGAAAGCAACGGTCTGCATATCCACTACGCCCTTATACTTGTCTTTCAGGGCCAATACGCCCTCGGTGGCCTTCAGGCCGGTGATGGTATCCACATCAATGTGGGTACGGATATTCAGTACGCCGTTTTTGATCTCACGCTCTACCACATCGCCGCCGCGGGCCAGGATATCCTCATTGACATAGTTGCGCTTTTTATCCCACAGCATCTCAATGGCTTCCTTCAAGGTGCCGCTCTGGTTCTTGGGCAGAACATCCAGTACATTGACCTTATCCAGGTGGATATGGGGATCGATGTAGGAAGCGGTGGTCAGGTTGCCCTCGGCGTCAATAACGGTCTCGGCCTCGGCGGTCAGTCCCACGCCGATATCAACGATCTTGCCGCCATCGATGAGGATATTGACCAGCTCTTCCCGGTCACGGAGCTTCGCGTTCTTAATAAGCATCTGCATACTTTAATTCCCTCCAAAAAATTTTTGTTAAAATAATCCGGCAGGGCGCTATTTCTCATTCAAACCAAATTTCCTTACTTCCCAACCCTTTTGAAAAGCGCCCTGCTCCCGGATGGGAGCAGGGCGCGAAACAACTTGGGGTGAAAGCCTCTCCATAGTCTGCCAATATCCGGAGGACTCCTATTCGGTTCACCTACATTTTAGCATACAATCTGCCCAAAGGCAATTCATCATTATTTAGAAAGTTCCAATACATTTTTGTTGGAATCCACCAAATACATCGCATACATCTCCGGCGAAAGCCCGCTCTCCGCCACTATCTTCCGGGCCGGCTCATAGTCCTCGGCCGCCAGCCGCAAGGAGATCCCACAGCTTTGAGTCACGGTGCGCAGGGTGGGCATCGTCGCCACCTTAAAGTGCTGCTCCAGCAGCCGCTCAGTCTGTATGGCGGAATGGGTATTCTCAAAGGAAATCATCAAGTAATCTTCGTTCATTGTTTTCACCTCACCCCCATTTTACCCCATAGTCCCAGCGGAATCAAGTGTGCTTTCCCTCCCAGCCTGTGCAGCAGGCTGGCCATGCGGCGCAGCCGCCGGGCTTCCGCCCGGCTCCCGCGGCTTCGCCGCGGGC
>URGQ01000037.1 GCA_900547385.1 uncultured Oscillospiraceae bacterium
TCGGGGTCCTCCCCGAGTGACTTTTGGTTACTTTTCTTCACAGAAAAGTAACCCCTCGCCGGGTAGGCGTGCAAGCTGTCACTCTCCGGTGACTCCGCGACGCCGATAGGCGACTAACAATTTGGCCTAAATAGGTCTTTTGCCTACTTTTCTTCATAGAAAAGTAGGGCCCCGGCGGCGAGGCGTACAGTTTATGTCTTTGCAAAAGGCTCCGCGACGCCGAAGGCGAGATGAAATTTGGTATAGAAGGGGGTCGCGGTGCGCGGGTGCGGGACTGCGATTGGCCGAGGAATATTCCCGCCGGAGGCAAACAGCCGCTTTTTGGACAAAAAGCACAAATTGCTACCGGGAAATTTGGAAAAATGCTTGAATCCGGGTGGACTATCGTGTAGAATGGGGAAGTCCCTAAGTATACGGCAAGTACTGCCGATATTCTGCTGCCCAAAAAGGCGGCGAAAAACCGAATTATGGAGGAAAGACGCATGAGAACTCTGTTCACATCCGAGTCGGTGACCGAAGGTCATCCCGACAAAATCTGCGATCAAATCTCCGATGGTATACTGGACGCCCTGCTCGCTATCGATCCCAATTCCCGCTGTGCCTGCGAAACCACCGCAGAGCCCGGTGCGGTACACATCATGGGAGAAATAACGACCGCGGCCACGGTAAATTACATCGAGATCGCACGCCGAATCATCCGGGAAATTGGTTATACCAAACCGGAGTACGGCTTTGATGCTGATACCTGTGAGATCAGCTGCTCGCTGCACACCCAGTCGGCGGATATCGCCCAGGGGGTAGACATGGCGCTGGAGGCCAAGGAAGCCATTGATACCGATGGCCTGGGCGCCGGCGACCAGGGTATGATGTTCGGCTTTGCCTGTGATGAGACCCCGGAGCGGATGCCCCTGCCCATCACCCTGGCGCACCGCATCACCCGGCGGCTGGCCGCCGTCCGCAAAAACGGGGAGCTTTCCTATCTCCGGCCGGATGGCAAGGCACAGGTCACAGTGGAATACGAAAACGGAAAGCCCGTCCGGGTCAATACGGTGGTGCTTTCCACCCAGCACGATGAGGACGCCGACCCCCTGACGCTCCGCCGAGATATGATCGAGCGGGTCATCAAGCCCTGCATCCCCGCCGAGATGCTGGATGCCGAGACCAAGTATTATATTAATCCCACCGGACGCTTTGTACTGGGCGGTCCCGCAGCGGATACCGGTTTGACCGGACGCAAGATCATTGTGGATACCTATGGCGGCTATGCCCGTCACGGCGGCGGCGCATTCAGCGGCAAGGATGCCACCAAGGTAGACCGCTCCGCGGCATATATGGCCCGCAACATCGCCAAGACCATCGTGGAGGCAGGCGCTGCCCACCGCTGCGAAATCCAGCTGAGCTACGCCATTGGTGTGGCCCGTCCGGTTTCCATTTATGTGGAAACGGCCGGCACCAACACCATTCCCGAAGCGGAGATTTTTCGCTGGATCGAGCGGAACTATGACCTCCGTCCGGCGGGCATCATCAAAAAGCTGGGGCTGCGGGCACCGGTCTTTGCCAAGACGGCGGCCTATGGCCACTTCGGCCGGGATGACGCTGAATTCAGCTGGGAGAAAAGCGACCCCAAGGCGCTGGGCGAGCTGAAGGCAATGGTCGAGGAAGCCAAACTGAATTGACCCCCAAAATACGCAAAAAAGAGGAGCCTTTCCCGAAGCGGAGAGGCTCCTTTTGTGGTTTTTGGAGGGTCTTGCAGAGGAGCAGGGCGGGCCGCAGGCCCGGCGGCGCGAAGCGCCGCCGGAGCGGACCGGAGGTCCGCCAGCCCGCCGGAACGGCGGGCGGCCTGCGGCCGGCTCTCACCCTGCATAATGTACAAAAACAGCAGCGGACGGCATCCAATAGGGATACCGCCCGCCGCAAAGGTGCATTGGTTAGCAGGTTATAGAATTATTCCTCTTCCATCATGCTCTTGGCATCGGCAATGACCTCTGCCTCTTTCTCCTTGGGCAGCTGCTCATAGCGGGCAAAGGTGAGGGTGAAGGAACCACGGCCCTGGGTAATGGAACGCAGGGAAGTGGCAAAGTCAAACATCTCGCTCATGGGGACTTCCGCCTCAATCTCCTGCAGACCATCCTCAGCGGGGTTCATACCCATCATACGGCCGCGACGCTTGGAAAGCTCGGAGTTGATATCGCCCATGTTGGCCGCGGGAACCTGTACCTTCAGGGTGCCGATCGGTTCCAGGATAACGGGATTGGCTTGGGGCAGACCCGCCTTGTAGGCCAGGGAAGCAGCAGTCTTAAAGGCCATTTCGTTGGAATCTACGGGGTGGTAAGAACCATCCACCAGGATAGCCTTTAGGCCTACTACCGGGTAACCGGCGATCATGCCTCGGGAAACGCAGTCCTGCAGACCCTTTTCTACCGCGGGGAAGAAGTTCTTGGGCACCGCGCCGCCGACTACTCTCTCTTCAAATACGAGGGAATCGCCATCGCAGGGCTCAAACTCGATCCAAACATCACCGTACTGGCCGTGGCCGCCGGACTGTTTCTTGTGCTTGCCCTGTACGCGGACCTTCTTACGGATGGTCTCACGGTAAGCCACACGGGGCTTCACCAGACCGACATCGATGCCGAACTTGGACTTGAGCTTGGAAACAACAACATCCAGGTGCTGCTCACCCAGGCCGGAAACGACCTGCTGCTTAGTCTCCACATTATTCTCAAAGCTGATGCAGGGATCTTCCTCGATCAGACGCTGCATCGCGCCGGCAATCTTGGCCTCATCGCCCTTACCCTTCAGCACAATGGCCATAGAGAGGCAGGGAGCCGGGAACTCGGTGGGCTTATAGGAGATGACACGCTTGGCGTCACACAGGGTATCGCCGGTCACGGCGTTGGAAAGCTTGGTAATGGCGCCGATATCGCCGGCAGTGATGCAGTCCACTTCGTCCTGCTTTTTACCGCGGCAGCACAGCAGCTTGCCCAGACGCTCCGGCTCACCGGTGCGGGCATTGATAGGAGTCATACCAGCGGTTAGCTTGCCGGTGATGACCTTTACGAAAGACAGCTTGCCCACAAAGGGGTCAGCAACGGTCTTGAATACAAAGGCGGACTCGGGAGCGTCGGGATCGCACTTAACAGTCTCGCCCTCTACGGTTTCCTCGCTGCAGCCATCGGCGGCGCTGGGCAGGAAGTGTACGATGGCATCCATAAGGACCTGGCTGCCGGAGCCGGTGGCGGCGCTGCCGCAGAAAACGGGCGCAATGGTACCGCTCTTAACACCGGCGGCAATACCCTTCTGGATCTCCTCCTTGGTGAAGGGCTCCTCCATGAAGAACTTCTCCATCAGCTCATCGTCGGTCTCGGCCACAGCTTCGTTCAGGGCCATCTTCATCTCCTCGATACGGTCTGCGGCCGCGGCGGGGATGGCGATCTCATTGAGCTTATTGGCCTTGGGGTCGAACTTATAGGCCTTCTCATCCACCAGGTCAATGTAGCAGTCTACCACATCGCCATCCATGTGGGGGATGATAACAGGGCAGACGGAATTGCCGAACACTTCCTTGATGCCCTCGAAGGTCTTATAGAAATCGGCATGCTCCACATCCAGCTTATTGATGAAGAACGCCTTGGATTTGTTCATGCGGGTGGCCAGGCGGTAGGCCTTCTCGGTGCCGACGCCCACGCCGTCCTTGGCGGAAACGACCAGCAGCACGGTCTCGGCGGCACGGATGCCCTCCGAAACGCCGGCGGCAAAATCGAACATACCGGGGGTATCCAGCAGGTTGATCTTTACACCGTTCCAATCAAAAGGCGCAATGGCGGAGCTGACCGATACCTGACGCTTGATCTCCTCGGGATCAAAATCGCACACGGTATTGCCGTCCGCAATTTTACCAAGGCGGTCGGTGGCGCCGGATTTGAACAGCAGCATCTCTGCCAGGCTGGTCTTGCCGGCGCTGCTGTGGCCTGCTAAGGCGACATTGCGGATCTTATCCGCGGTGTACTGTTTCATAGTTAGGATTTCCCCTTTCAATCTTTGAGTCGCAACGCCATAGGGGCGCATTACAGAACAATTATACCTTTTTGTCAAGTTTTACGCAATAAAAAACTCCGTTAATCTGCACGGCGCTTTGCCGAAATACGCTGCGTTATTTTGTGCTATTTGCTGATTTTCAGCCTTCCCGGCTCCATCCTGCACCCTTTAGGGCCCCTGCAAGGCGCAAATTCGGCCCGCAGGGCGAGCCCGCGCCCTTCCGCATTCCCAAAATACCAAAAGGGACCCGCTGCCATACACAGCGGGCCCCAGCAGATCCTATTACTTTTTGCGCACCAGTCCCAGCAGCACCGTTGGGATAAACCACAGGAGCTGATAAGCCCCCAGACTCCACCAAGTCACCCGGCTCAGTGCCCCGGAATAGGCCAGCAGCGTGATGATGGCAAAACCGATGAGCACACTCAGTACCAGCAGCACACTGATCGCCTTAGCGATGCCATACTCCCGCTGGGCGGAAAGCAAACTATGCAGCGTTCCCGCCATGCCGCCGCTCACCATTTCGGCCGCGGTCTCACCGGTGCCGTCCAGCGCGGCTTCGGCCTCCCGCTGCAGCGCCGCCGGCACCATGTGGATGTTCTCCTCCTGCAGGCCATAGACCTGCGCCACCCGCGCCGGGGTGATATTGGGGTCGGTGGTATGCACCATCAGGGCGATCCCCACCTTCTCCAGCTCCCGCAGCTGGGTCCTCAGCTGCTTATCGGCATGGTAGCTGATAACAAACCCCGCCGAAAGACTGCCGAAGTTGGAAAGATACAGAAGCTCCTTACCCTCTGCCGTAAAGCCGGCCTCCACCTCAATGGGCGGCACGGCCACACCGTGGGCCAGCAGCAGGCCGCGGTTGCCAATCAGCACCCGGCCGCCATCCACCCAGGCGGAAATGCCCTTCCCTTCCTCACAGGCAACGCTTTCCACTGTTTTCAGGTTCTTCTCATTAGTGATCATCCCGCGGAAAATTCCGGTCAGCGAATTATCCACGCTGCACAGCACGCTGGCCGCATTCAGGATAGCCTCATCAATGGGTTTCTTCTCAAAGGTTCTTATCCCATGCAGGGTAATACTCCCGCTGGGGAACAGGTCGCTGCCCCGTAGTAAAACACCATCGGTATCGTGCAGCTCCTCCACCGCATCTTCATTCAGCAGGTTGGCACGCCAGCGGTTCAGCCCCTCATTGGCGCTGCGCAGCGGCATATGGCTGCCCAGTGTGGCCGCCAGGGGCGAGGTAATGCACAGTGCCGATGTAAAGATAGAAACCGCCTCGAATACCGTTCCCTTGGCCAGGAAGTATTCCAGCAGCGCCATTACCACCGCCGCCAGTATGGTAATGGGGGCCAGCACCCCACTGATGCCCTCGGTCATGCCGGTTTCCTCCAGCACGGCCTCGGCATCCTCCGGCAGACCGGCATCATCCAGCGTCACCGTCTTTTCCGGCTGCTCCGGCAGCTCCGCCGCCCATTCAGTCAGGCGGCTCTGCGGCAGGGTGCGGCAGGCCACAGGCCGCAGGGTGGCCATGGCCCGGCAACTTTCCCGCTGGCGGGCATTCTTCACCAGCTTGCCCCAGGTATTAAAGAACAGGATAAGTACCGCCAGCGGCAGGAAGATATTGTTCCCATACTGCTCCAGCAGGGCAGGCTGCGCCGCCATAAAGCTGCCCTGCAGCAGGCAGGCGAAGACCGTTAAGGTCACATAGGCATCGTTGCTCTGCCGGCCGGGGAACAGCGCCAAAAAGCCATTGCCCAGCGTGCCGCCGCAGCACAGGGCCGAAACGGCGGTCAGCGCCACCATCCCCCACAATCTCATGGAAGAAGAGGTCGCGAGGAAATCCGGCAGCAGCAGGTGATACACCGGTGCCAACGCCAAATAGATAACCCCCAGCAGCATCACCAGGTTGAGGATCAAGGTGACTGCCAGGCTTCGCTGCCGTTTTTTCAGCGTCTGCATCAGGGCTTCAGCACTCTTACGGGCAGCAGAAGCCTCCCAAAGCGGCTTTTTCGCCCTGGCCACGGGAATCTCCCGGCCCATCGGCATTTCCTCTCCCAATTCTGGGGCAGGCTGTGCCTCCTGTTTTTTGGGCGGGGTCCATTCCTCCGGCTGCATCACCGGTTCTGGCCGCTTCGGCTCCTCCCACTTAAATTCCGGTTCGGCCGCTGGGGCCGGTGCCGCCGGGGCTTCAGCCTTTTGCAGCAGCTCCCCAGGGAAAGGCTCTGCCTTTTTTACCGGCTGGGGTGCAGTCTTGGCGGGTGCCGGTCTTTCCGACGCTGCCCCCGCCGCCCTGGACAACCCGGTCTGAGCAGCATCCAACTGCCGCAGCAGGTCCTCCGTAGTGGTGGTGGCCCGCTTTTCCGGCTGAGCCGCCCGTTCCTCCCGGGCGCGTTTTTCCTTTACTTCCCGCAGGATATCGTCTACATTATAGCGGTTTTCTGCCATCTTTTTCCCTCCGCTTTTTTGTTTTCTCTCCCCGGGCAATACCCCTGGAGAGATTATGCTAAATAAATTGTCAAGCCGCCTTTTCTTACCTGGCCTTCAGCCCCAGCCGCTGCCGGGTGATCTCGTACAGAATAATGCCGCCCGCCACCGAAGCATTCAACGAATTGATCTGACCCTGCATCGGCAGTGCCGCCACAAAGTCGCACTCCTCTTTCACCAGTCGGCTGACTCCATTGCCCTCCGAGCCGATAACCAAACCTACCGCACCCTTAAAGTCCAGCTGGCACCAATTCACCCCATCCATATCGGCGCAGGTGAACCACACATTTTTCTCGGCCTTCAGGCTTTGCATAGTGGCCACGATATTGGCGACCCGGACGACCGGCAGGCACACTGCTGCCCCAGCGGAGGACTTGACTGCCGCCGCAGTAAGACCGGCGCTGTGCCGCTTGGGGATGATGACCCCATGGGCCCCGCAGGCTTCCGCCGTACGGATAATGGCGCCTAAATTGTGGGGATCCTCGATGTTATCACAGATGACCACAAACAGCGGCTCTTCCCCTGCCCGCTCATAGATGTCTTTCATCTCGGCATAGGCGGCCGCCGCGCAGATGGCGGCAACCCCCTGGTGGGTCTCTATTCCGGAAAGCTGGGCGAGCTTTTCCCGCGTCGCTTCCTTCACCGGGATACCCTGCTCCCGCGCCTTATTGAGAATCGCGGCTACCGGCCCCTTGGGGCTGCCGCTTTGTATGTAGATACACTCCAGCTCTCTGCCGCTGCGCAGGGCCTCCAGCACCGGGTTGCGCCCGGCCAGCACCTGGTTTTGCTCTCCAGTCTGCTTTTTTTCCTGCATGGTCATAGTTCCTTTCTTCTATTAGGGCTGTGCGCACCGCCGGGGAACCGGCCCCCGCCTGCGCGCCTTCGGCGCGCCCACCCGCAGCCTACGGCTGCGGGCCACCGGTCCTATAAGGGCCGGCAGGCGGGGGCCGGTTCCCGCGCTGCGCACTGTGCATGCCTATGAATGGTACCATTATAACACAGCCCTTCGCAAAAATCGACCCTATTTTATCAGAAGTCCGCCCAGCAGGGCCCCCAGCCCCACGGCGCTGCCCCATTGGGCCAGCCGGACGCCCCACAGCCGCCAGCCGCCGGGCTGCCGGGGCCGCCACCGCAGCGAACCTACATACCGCCGGGCATTCTCCCGTAGGGTCTCCTCACCGTTCTGCTGCTTTTCCGGCTTTACGAATAAAATCGCCCGCTCAAAAAACTCATTATCCACTTCCACTACCTCTACCACCTGCTTATTGACTCCCTTCAGCATCACGCAGCCCTCCTTTTGCGGCATCAATTCCCTGTTATTTTGCTTCCTGCTGTGGAATTTATGCAGTCCCACCTGGCGGAAGCGACAGTGAGATATACAGACCGTATTTTTTACCTTTGCACAGTTTCCACACACTTTTCCCCCGGCAGTGTGGAAAACTCGGTGGAAAATGTGAAAAAGTGTCCCCATTTCGTCCCTTTTTCTCTCCTGTCACCGGTGGAAACATCTGTTTTATCCACAATTTACAGCAAATGGGCACTACAAAAAGTTTACCGGCCTTGCTCCCCGCTCCGGATTTTTTCACAAATGAAAACTAAACGCCGGTCGGAAAAATATCGTTATTTATTTCACAAAAATTTGCGGAATCTGCCGGTATCTTATTGCATTTGGCGGGCAATATTGCTACAATAGGGCTGAACGCACCATCCCTTTATACTTCTATTTTTTGAAGGAGGATCAATATTATGCCACTGGTCACTACCAAGGAAATGTTCCGTAAAGCCTATGAGGGCGGCTACGCCATCGGCGCTTTCAATGTCAACAACATGGAGATCGTACAGGGCATTACCGAAGCGGCCCAGCTGGAGCAGGCCCCTGTCATTCTGCAGGTTTCTGCCGGCGCCCGCAAATATGCCAAGCACATCTATCTCACCAAGCTGGTGGAGGCCGCTGTGGCCGATACCGATGTCCCGATCGCCCTGCATCTGGACCACGGCGATGGCTTTGAGATCTGCAAGGACTGCATCGACGGCGGCTTCACCTCCGTGATGATCGACGGCTCCAAGCTGAGCTTTGAGGAAAACATCGCTGTGACCCGCAAGGTAGTGGAATATGCCCATGACCACGGTGTTATGGTGGAGGGCGAGCTGGGCAAGCTTGCCGGCATTGAGGACGCTGTCAATGTCAGCGAAGCCGATGCCCAGTTCACCAATCCCGCCGAGGTGGAGGAATTTGTTTCCCGCACCGGGGTGGATTCCCTGGCCATCGCCATCGGCACCAGCCACGGCGCCTATAAGTTCAAGCCCGGCCAGAAGCCCCAGCTGCGCTTTGATATCCTGCAGCAGGTCAGCGACCGCCTGCCCGGCTTCCCCATCGTGCTGCACGGTGCTTCCTCCGTCATCCAGGCCGATGTAGAGACCGTCAACCGCTTCGGCGGCAAGATGCCCGATGCCATCGGCATCCCCGAGGAAATGCTGCGCCACGCCGCCGAGATGGCCGTCTGCAAGATCAATATCGACAGCGACCTGCGCCTGGCCATGACCGCCGCCATCCGTCAGCACATGTTCGAGCATCCCGATCATTTCGATCCCCGGCAGTATCTCACCCCCGCCCGCGATCACATCCGCGAGCTGGTCCGCCACAAGATGCACGATGTTCTGGGCTGCTCCGGCAAGGCGTAATTTTCCCCTTATGCACCAAAGGATCCCCGCCGGTGGCGGGGATCCTTTTTGCGTTTTATTATGCCACAGTCGTACCAGGGTAGTAGTGGTTCAAAATCTGCACATAGGTCCAGCCCTGCCGGGCGTACAGCATACTGCCGGTTTGGCTCATCCCCACACCGTGGCCGTAGCCGTAGGTGGTAACGGTAAAAATGCGGCTGTCCGCGTCATAGCTGATATCGAAGGCATGGCTGCGCAGTCCCAGGATGCTCTCCCTTATCTTCCGCCCCGTGGTGGTGGTATTGCCTACCCGTACGGTGCCTACATATTTTCCATCGGTACGGGAGGTGATCTCCAGCCAGGTGGCTGGGTCATCATTGGCGGGGTCCAGGCTCGTCCCAAGGGCGCTGTTCATCCTTTCGGCCATCTGCTCCGGGGTATAGGTATAGTCCTTGGAAAAAGGCGACCAGCTGTAGGAATAGCCCTCCTCGATGGAAGAATCTACCGAAACAAGGTAGGGGTACTGGGTGGTGCCCCAGACGCTTTGGGCCGTGGTGGTCACGCCGCAGCTGATGGAAAAATAGGTACAGTTGGCGTACTGGCCATTATAGTAAACCGCCTGGCCCAGCACCTCTTTCACACAGGCCTTTACCCGGTCGCCGGGCTCCACACTGCTAAGGCGCAGGGTAGGCGCACGGCCCAGGTAGTCATTGTAATACTTGATGTAGCTGTAGGAGGCCACCGCCATGGCCTTGGTGGATTCCCACTCGGTGCTGTTGCCCACCTCATTCTGCACCACGCGGCACAGAATTTCATAGGTATCGCCAACTACCGGGGTGCTGCCATCGATGACACTGAGCTGGCCATATCCACCGGTGTCATCACTGCTTCCGTTATTGTTATCCGGCTCCGGTTCCGGTTTAGGGGTCGGGGCGGGGGTCGGGGCGGGGGCTGGCTCCGGGGCTGGCTCAGGGGTTGGAGCCGGAGCAGGCGTCTGTTCCGGCTCCTTTACGGTACCGGTATTACCGGTGCTCCCAGTATTCCCGGCATTGCCCGAACCATTGGAATTATTGGAATTGCCGCCGGTGGTGTCGTTCCTGTTCCCATTGCCGGTATTACCGTTTTTGTTGTCCCCGGTCTGCCCGGAGGGGTTCTCCGTTTTAGGATCGGTTTTATCCCCGGATTTATCATCAGCCTTACTTTCGGCCTTGGCGTCCGTCTTTTCCGGCTGCTTCTCCCCGGATTGACCGTCATTCTCGGCGGGTTCCTCATTCTCCTCCGGCAGCACCTCATTCTGCGGGATATGCTCCCAATCCGGCAGCAGGGCCTGTCCGCTTTGCACTGTGGGATAGATGGGCAGGTTCTCGGCGCCGGTGGGGGTGCTGCCGCAGGCAGCCAGCAGCAAAAGGGCAGCAGCGGTGGCCAGCGCGCGGCCGGTTTTCAGCGATATCGGCATGAGGATCCCTCCTTCCGGGCGGTTTTTTGTAATAATCTGTCCCTATTATACAGAATAGAATCAGTTTTGTCTACCGGTAGGATATGAACAGAGCGTGAAGAATGGGTGATGGCTCTTCCCCTGCGCGCAAAAAAAGGCGGAAGCTTGCCACTCCCGCCCCGTTTTTTTATGTCGTTTACTTTTTGCCGCCCAGCAGTCCGGTAAGGACGCTGCCCAGCAGCTCCGCCGCGTCGTCATTTTGGGCGGTCGATTTCTTCTTGGAAGAAGTGGTTTTCTTAGCGGAGGTAGTTTTCTTACCGCTAGCGGTCTTTTTTGCGGAAGAAGTTGTCTTTTTCCCGCTGGAGGTGGTTTTCTTCCCGGAGGAAGTGGTCTTTTTCCCGCTGGTGGAAGTCCCCAACGCGCTGCCCAGCAGGCTGCCGGCCAGGGAACTCAGCACATCGGAGCTGTCGCTCTTTTTGCTGCTCTTTTTGCCGCTGCCGCCCAGGGCGCTGGTCAGCAGGCCGCCCGCCAGGCTGGTAAGAATGTCGCCGCTGTCGCTCTTACCGGACTTTTTATTGCTGCCGCCCAGCAGGCTGCCAGCCAGCGAGATAAGGGTACTGCCGTCATCCTCGTCATCATCCCCGCCGCCCAAAAGGCTGGTGAGCAAGCCGCCGAGCCCGTCGCTTTGGGTCTTGGTCTTTTTCTTCTGGCTGCCCAGGGCTGCCAGCAGCAGCGGGGCCGCCATGGCCAGGATCTTGGAGGTATCCACCTTGCTGGCGCCGCTCTTTTTGGCAACGGCGTTCCGCACGGTCTCGGTCTCCCCGCCCAGAATCTTGGTAAGGATCTTGGCGCCATCCTCCGTATCCACATTCTGCAAAAGGCTTGCCAGCCCTTTGCTGCTGGTGTGGTCGTCCAGGGCCTTGGCCAGGCTGTTGGCCCCGTCCTCGGTGGAGGCATTCTGCGCCATGGCACCTACCAAAGCCGGCAGCGCGTTGGCCAGGACATTCTGGGTGTCCTTTTCGCTGGTGTCGGTTTGGCCCGCTATGGAGGAGATCACACTGCCAGAAAGCAGATCAGTCAAATTCATCTGTCCGCGCCCCTTTCCTTATTCCTGCTCCAATGCGCAGAAATCGCAGGGATCGGTGCGGTTGGCCTCAAAGGCTTCCTCAATGGTCCCCTGATAGACCTTGCTGGACCGCATCAGGGTGTGGCAATTGGGGTCAAGGTGGTAGCTCTTGCCGAAACGGGTCCAGTAGACGGTACCGGTGCCCACCGCCTGCTGGGCGTCAGCCAGCTCCTCAGCGGAAACAGGGTTAAAGTCGATGGAGAACAGCGAAGCCAGCACCAGGGCAATGGCTGCCACTACGGTCACGATCTTCTTGGTCTTGCCATCCAGGTCCTTATTGGCCAGCAGCAGGATGACAATGGGCAAGAAACAAATAACGGAGGCGATCAGCCCCATGTTGTTCCACAGGAAGAACTTCACGCTGCTCTGTTTGCTGGCGGGGTCCAGCCGGTTGGCCTTTTTCCACAGCTGGCTGCCGATGATGACAAGGATAAGATCGATGACCAGTGCCCCGATGAGCCAGTACATTTTCTGCTCCTCGGGGATGTACCAGGTGCCATTGAGCATCAGAATGGCGCCGACCTCAGCGGCCAGGGCCAGCACCCACAGGATGACAGCAGCTACACGCTTGCCGGTGGCGCTTTTCTTATTGGCGGCGGTGACGACTGCGGGGCGCTTGCCGGTTTTGCCGGTGGAAGCCTCCACAAACTCACGCTCGACCTTCTTTTTTTCTGCCAAATTGGGTCACTCCTTTTCTATCACAAAAAATCGGGCGAAATGCCGATTTCATTGTACCAAGCATGAGGCAGATGCGCAAGGCCTTTTTTGTGGAGAAAGGACAACCGCCGGAGGCAGCCCCCGGCGGTGCGGATTATTCTTCTTCGCGGCGCAGCAACAGTACCAGGGCAAGCGCAAGGGCAAACGGCGGAGAATTTCATTGCGCGGGTTTGGCTAATTTGGCTGTACTTAAGTAAAAAGAACGCCCGCGGCCTGCACTGGGCATAGCCGCGGGTGTGGGGATGGGGAAAGTTACTTGGCAGAATGGCCGCTCTCGTAGCTTTCGATCATGCGCTTCACCATCTCGCCGCCGATGGAACCGGCCTGACGGGCGGTGATATCGCCGTTGTAGCCCTGCTTGAGGTTAACGCCGACGGTGTTGGCAGCTTCCTGCTTCATCTGGTTCAGTGCTTCCTTGGCTTTCTTGTTAGACATGGTTTATTCCTCTCTTTCATTGGTTTGGCGTTTGCAATGTGTATTGTGCGCCGCGCGGCGCAGGCTATGAGAGGAACTTTTCGCCAGAAATAAAAAATAAAAGCGGTTTTTTTGCGATAGGTCTTGACTTTTACGCCGGAACCGTTATAATAATTCATGTTGCTATTGCCCGATTGTGTAAAGGTAGCACGACAGACTCTGACTCTGTTTGTCTGGGTTCGAATCCTAGTCGGGCAACCACAAAGACCCTCGCCGTTTAAGATAGCAGCGAGGGTTTTTCTAACGGGATGTGGCTCAGCTTGGTAGAGCGCTGCGTTCGGGACGCAGAGGTCGCAGGTTCAAATCCTGTCATCCCGACCAACAAAAAAGGACGCCTTTTTGGCGTCCTTTTTTGTTGGTCGGCCGGGGAACGCATTCTTTTTTGCAGATTAAACACTCCCTGCCCTAATCGAACGCGAAAGACAACCCTAACGGTTTTCTTTCACACTATCTTTCCCTCCGTAGGGGATAAGCCTGCGCAAAAATCTTTGGCGTCCTTTTTTGTTGGTCTGCTAGGGAGCGTCTCCTTTATTGCAGTTCAAACACTCCCTGCCCTAATCGAACGCGAAAGACAACCCTGACGGTTTTCTTTCACACTTTCTTTCCCTCCGTAGGGGATAAGCCTGCGCAAAAATCTTTGGGCGTCTTTTTTATTTGGTGCCAGGGGGAACAGAAAGCCTGCGCAAATGGTTGGTCTGTGCCCTAATGAAACGCGCAGAGGGCGCTGCTGTGGTTCCCCCTCCACACATCCCTCTCCTTGCCATAATACTGCCACTTAATGTGATACTTTGGACTAAAAAGCTGCGCTTTTTAACCACGCAGCAAGAAAAACATAACCATTATACAAAGCAAAGGACCCAAAGCCGACATCTCTGCCGTTTCGGGTCCTTTTTCATGTTCCATCGCTCTATTGTGTGTTAAATTATGATATTGCCGTTTCCTTCCCTGCCGCCAGCAGGCGTTCCAGCCACTCCACCAGCGCAAAGGAAAGCCGGTACTCCGGCCCCTCCGCCAGCTTTTCTATCTGCTCCAGCTCAGGGCCTTCCATAGCTGTGCCAATGCACAGCTGCGGGAACAGCACACACCACCAGTTATGGCCCTCTGCCGCTCCCAGCTCAATGCGCACTGCGTCATAGTACCCCGCCGGCAGAATGGTGCCATCATATTCCCGGGTCTCAAAGTACATATTCACCAGCGCCACCCGCACAGCATCGGCGCTGCCGGCCCGCGCCAGAGCCTCCTCCGCCACCGCTTTCATTTTGGGCAGCAGCTCCTCTGCCCGCGCCATCGTTTCCGTTTGGCTCCCGCTTTCCGCAAAATCCGCCGCCGTTTCCCGCAGGATGGCATCCCGCACCCGCAGCTTCAGCGCCTGGTCCTCCTCGCTGTCGCTGTTGGCCAGGATGTGCAGCCGCAGTACATTCTCCCGCACCGTCTCACATTCATTATCAAAGCCCGCCGCCATGCTGAGGACCACCGCCAGCAGCAAGCCCAAAATCAGTACTCTGTCCCACTTTTTTGTCATTGGTTTTCCGTCCTTTCCGAGTCAGTTCGTTATCCGGAGTATGGACGGATTTTCCGCTTCTATTCGCAGTCCGTGCGGAAGGCAGGATCAGGCCGCAGGCCGCCCGCCCTTCCGGGCGGGCAAACGGACCTCCGGTC
>URGQ01000038.1 GCA_900547385.1 uncultured Oscillospiraceae bacterium
CGGGCAATTTGGGGGTCTGCCTTAAGCGGGAACCTGCCTCCCACCTGCACCTTGATAATTGAATAAAATACCAACCACAGCTTTACCGGGCTTTCCCCTCCGGTATGGGGGCTTTCTGCCGTTCCTCCGTCTGCACCGGGGCCTCCACCGCTATCTGCTTCTCCAGCAGGTACTCCACCGTCAGGGTATAGCCCTCCGGGCTCTCGGTCCCCACCGCCTCCCGGCTGATGATTTTGGCCTCCGCCCAGTCCTGCTCCCGCAGTGCCAGCGCCTTTTCGGCCTGCCGCATCGCTTCCTGCGGCGTCACGGTCTTTTTCACCTCTCTCATCAGCAGATAGCAGTCCTCCCGCAGCGTCACCGGCAGCAGCGACCACAGTCCCTGCGGCTCCTTTGCCGTATGCTCCACCCGGTACGGCCCATCCGGTATGCCCTTTATCTGCAATGGCACCTCCACCCCAAAAATCCTCAGGTATCGCCGCCGGGCGATCCCCCGCAGCACATAGTCGCTCTGCTCGTATGGTGTAAATATTTCCAGCTTCGCGCGCACCTGTGCATACACCTGCCCGCGCGCGTGCGCGGTACGGCTTTCTCCCACCTTGTTGTCCATTATGCCGCTCACCAGCAGATCCCCCGCCTGCACACTGTCGCCCGGTTTTACCACGGGGTTGCCATTTTGCACCTCCACTTTGGTGATAAACCCGGTTTCCGCCGCGATGAGATTGGTCGGAATACCATCCTCCACCACAGCCGGGGGCGGCACCGTCTCCTCTATGATGGCCGTGACCCGGCTGCCCTCCACATTCACAGTGATCCAGGCAATTTCCTCAAAGCGGATCTGCATTTGCCGCTCCACCGTCCTGGCATCTATCCCGCTGGCCAAAGCCCCTGAACGCACCCCATATTCCGCCAGGACCGCTGTAATGGCCTCCGGTTCCAGCCGCTCGGTGCCCTGCACCTCCACCCGCCACACAAAGCGGCTCATGACCAGCAGCCCCACCACCAGCAGTCCCGCCCCGATCCATAAACCGGTGCGCCGCCGGTAGCGGCGGGCTGTATTTTTCATGCCGCTGCACCGACCTATTTCCAGGGCACAGCCGCTTTTTTGGGCGTAATACTCCAATCGGGGCCGGTGGCACTGGGCACAGCAGGCGGTTATTCCGTTTTCTACCCGGCGGGACGCCCACAGTCCCACGCCCCCCTGGCTGCACAGGTTCAAAAATCGCTCCGGGTACGGCCCCACTACGGTAAACTGCACCGTCCCCCGGCAGTACCGGATCAGCTTTTTCATCAGCATTTTTCCGCCCCCTTTTGGCAGATCGGTTTTCCTCGGCACATTTCAGCAGAGACCGGGCCGCGGGCCGCAGGCCGCCCCGGCGCAGCCGGGGCCAGCGGGCGAAGCCCGCTGAAACCGTCCTCCGGACGGTTTGGCCTGCGGCCCGCCCTACGCACCAAGCCCCTGCCTTTTGCCATCCTACCCAAAGTCCACCGATTTGATCTTTCCCTCTACCACCGCGCCCAGACTGCCGAAGTTCCGCATCGTCAGCCCCTCCCCGGTAAAGCGCACCGTCAGCGGCCCGGTACACAGCCGGATGCAGCATTCGTTGTACTCCAGAATACCCCGGCAGCCATCCACCACGGCCTCCCGGTCGGAAAGCAGCTCCACCCGCATCGGTGGCAGCAGGTCGGCCGCCGCCTCTCGCAGCGTTTCACCGGCCTTTTTCAGCGATTTTTGCAGCGGCATCGCGCTTTCCCCCTTTCGCCATACCCTCCACTATATGCCGTCCGGTCTGTCCCTTAGTCGTCTTGCTTATTTGTATATTTCGCAAATCATATTGGGTCTCATTTTGCCGACGGCGACGGGAGCTTTTCTGCGAGAAAAAGGATACAAAAGACCTTTTTAGGTCAAGATTGTAGTCGCCTGTCGGCGGGGCGTTGATTTTGCAGGGTGCAAAGCCGGTACGGCTCGCCGCCGGGGCGTTTGATAACATGGTTTTATCTCGCCTAGCGGTGTCGCGAAGTTTTACAAAAGGTATTCATTTGTACGCCTCCCGGCGGGGGGTACTTTTCTGTGAAGAAAAGTACCCCCCGCCGGGAGGCGTGCTCACCAAGCCTTTGCAAGAGGCTCCGCCCCGCCGCCAGGCGACTACAAATCCCCTCCGCAATGCTAAAAAATGATACAAATTTATAGCTAAAATTCTATGAATATTTCATAGAATTTTGACGGGAGATGTGATACAATAAGCTAATGTAGAAAACAGGTGCGAAGGAGGACGGCTATGACCGAACAAATCGTCAACTTTGAACGAATGGAATACGCGCTGACCCTCTTTGGCAACTCCGATGAAAACATACGAATGCTGGAGCAGGGCTACGGCGTCTCGGTGGTGTTCCGCGGCACCGATATCAAGGTGAGCGGCGACGCCGAAAAGGTGATGACCTGCACCCGGTGCATCGAAGGGCTGCTGAAGATGGTGGAATCCGGCGAGGAGCTTTCGGCGCAGAATATACGCTACATGATGAGCCTGGTGGAGGAAGGACGCGAGCAGGAGGCAGAAGCCCTGGGCAAGGATGTCATCTGCATTACCGCCAAGGGCAAGCCCCTGAAGCCCAAGACGCTGGGCCAGCAAAAATATGTCGAGGCCATCCGCAAAAACACCATTACCATGGGGATAGGCCCCGCCGGTACCGGCAAGACCTATCTCGCCGTGGCCATGGCGGTAAAGGCCTTCCGGGCGCAGGAGGTCAACCGCATCGTGCTGACACGGCCCGCCGTGGAGGCCGGGGAAAAGCTGGGCTTTTTGCCCGGCGACCTGCAGAACAAGGTGGACCCCTACCTGCGGCCGCTTTATGACGCCCTTTTCGATATGCTGGGGGCGGAGAACTTCCAGAAATACCAGGAGCGGGGCAACATAGAGGTGGCGCCGCTGGCCTATATGAGAGGCCGCACACTGGATGACAGCTTTATCATCCTGGATGAGGCGCAGAACACCACCCCGGAGCAGATGAAAATGTTCCTGACCCGTCTGGGGTTCAATTCCAAGGCCATTATTACCGGCGATGTGACCCAGATAGACCTGCCGGACGCGAAGCGTTCCGGGCTGGTGGAGGCGAGCAAAATTCTGCGGGATATTCCCGATATCGCCATCTGCCGCTTTAGCGAGAAGGATGTGGTGCGGCATAAGCTGGTGCAGGATATCATAAGGGCCTACGAGAAATATTACAGCAAGCAGGACGCGAAGCAAGATACAGCAAGGAGAGGCAAATAACATGGACAAGCTGAAAGTCATCATCACCAACGACCAAAAGACCGTAAAAATACCCGCCGGGCTGCGGCTGATGCTGCGGCGCTGCTGCACCGCCGTGCTGCGGATGGAGCACTTCCAGGGGGACGCCGAGGTGAATATCACCTTTACCGATGACGAGAAGATACGGGAGATGAACAACCAGTTCCGGCATATTGATGCCGCCACCGATGTGCTCTCCTTCCCTTTGGGCGAAAACGGCGAGTACGATATCAACCCCGATACCGGCTGCAAGCAGCTGGGAGATATCGTGATCTCGGTGGAGCACGCCGTGGCGCAGGCCAATGAGTTTGGCCATACCTTCGAGCGGGAGATGGGCTACCTAACGGTGCACTCCATGCTGCATCTGCTGGGCTACGACCATGTGAACGGCGGCCTGGAAAAGACCATTATGCGGGAAAAGGAAGAGGAAGCGCTGGGCCGGCTGGGGCTGACCCGCGACAACACCTATGTGGAGTGAGGAGAAGCGCATGAGAGAAGTACAGAAATCGGCATTTATAGCGATAGTGGGGCGGCCCAATGTGGGCAAAAGCAGCCTGCTGAACGCCCTGCTGGGCGAGAAGGTGGCCATTGTATCCCCCCGGCCGCAGACCACCCGCACCCGCATCACCGGCGTGCTGACCGAGGGCGCGACCCAGCTGGTATTCATTGATACCCCCGGCCTGCACCGGGCGCGCAATTCCCTGGGGGAATATATGGTGCGGCAGGTGGGGTCCTCGGTTTCCGATGTGGACCTGGCGGTGCTGGTGACGGACGCTTCCGAGCCGTGGGAAAAGCTGACCCGCGCGGAGATGGATCTCATCGAGCAGTTTAAGAAGCTGGACCTGCCCGCTGTGGCGGTGCTCAATAAGATCGACCTGCTGAAAGACAAGGAGCAGCTCATCCCGATGATGGCGGTGCTGAACGAAGCGTATGACTTCCAGCAGATCGTCCCCCTAAGCGCCAAGACCGGCGATGGGGTAGCGCTCCTGCGGAAGCTGCTGCACGAGGCCGCCATTGAGGGGCCACACTACTTTGACGACGACATGCTGACCGACCAGCCGGAGCGGGTCATCGCCGCCGAGATGCTGCGGGAAAAGGCGCTGTGTTTCCTTTCCGAGGAGATCCCGCACGGCATTGCCGTGACGATAGAGACCATGAAGGAGCGGGAGGGCGCCAACGGGCCGGTCATTGATATTGACGCCGTGATCTACTGCGAGCGCAAGAGCCACAAGGGCATTATCATCGGCAAGGGCGGCGCGATGCTGAAAAAAATCGCCACCGCCGCGCGCGAGGAGCTGGAGGCTTTCCTGAACTGCAAGGTGAACCTGCAGTGCTGGGTAAAGGTGAAGGAGGACTGGCGCAACGAGGAGCGGATGCTGCGCAATTTCGGCTTTACCGAGGAGCGGTAAGTCAAACTGATATAATCGCGGGCGCCCGGCAGGGCGCCGCAGAGGGATCAGCCCGCTAGGGGCGCTGAACCGGTTGCCTGCAAGAGCCGGCAAAGAAGCCCCCGGGGCCCCCGGCGGGACGCAAGGCCCGCTGGGGAGAGGAGGAGCGGCGGAGCGCCGGAGGGTTGTCTATCCCATAGGGATAGCGGCCCGACAGAGAGCGCAGCCCGCGACGACGAGCGGGCGGGCGAAGGCCGCTCCGGCGAAGCCGGAGCCAGCGGCTCCGCCGCTGAAACCGTCCGCAGGACGGTTTGGCCTTCGGCCGAATCTGCGAACTTGCGGAAAATTTTTGTGGGGCAGGGGCAAAAATTCCCTAACATAACCCACGGCGCCGGGCGCACAATGAGAGTAGAAAATCTGCTGCGAGGGGGCGCCCGATGTGAACCGACCTGCCGAGGACCGAAACAATGACCTGACCGGCTGCTGGGAGCGTTTTTGGCACAGCGGCCGGGTGGAAGATTACCTAGCGTACCGGGCGGCGCAGGCTGCCGCCCCAAAGGAGCCGACCGATGCAGACAGTGACCGACGCCCTGGTACTGCGGGAACGCAAGCTGGATGAGCAGGACCGCCTGCTGACGCTGCTTTCCGCCGACCGGGGGATCATAACCGCTTACGCCAAGGGAGCGGGACGCATGAAGGGCTCGATGGCTGGTGCCACCGAGCTGCTTTGCTATTCCCACTTTGTGCTGTTCCAGAACCGGGAGCGGTGCTTTGCCGACAAGGCGGAGGCCAATACGCTGTTTTTCGGCATACGGGGCGACCTGGAAAAGCTGACGCTGGCGACCTACTTCGCGCAGCTGTGCTGCGAGCTGATACCCGAGAACGAGCCGGCGGTGGAGGAGCTGCGGCTGATGCTGAACACCCTTTACTGCCTGGAGCGGGACAAGCTGCCGCCGCTGCAGCTGAAGGCGATACTGGAGCTGCGGCTGCTGACGCTGACCGGCTATATGCCGGATCTCATTGCCTGCCGGGCGTGCGGCGGGCTGCCGGAGGATGGGGTGGTGCTTTTTGACCCCTCGGGCGGGAGCATTTGCTGCCCCGGATGCGCCCCGACCGGCGCGGTGGGGCTTTTCCCCCTGCCGCCGGGGGTATTTGCCGCCATGCGGCACATCATCTACTGCGACTTTGAGAAGCTGTTCCAATTTAAGCTGGGGGAGGAGAACCTGCCGGTGCTGGCCCACGCGGTGGAGCAATATCTGCTGTGCCAGGTGGAGCGGATCCTGCCGGCCCTGAATTTTTACAAGACGATCTGCATTTGAAGCAAAGCTAAAAATCTGCTTTCGCGGAAAGTGAGAACAGGGGAATGGTTTTTTGCAAGACGATCTGCATTTTATACAAAACCAAAAGCCTGCTTTCGCGGAGGGCGAGGGCGGAGAGCGATATTACGGAACATGTTTCTGATTTTTGAGACAAGAGAAAGGACGGTATCATCATGACGGAGAAACAACAAAAAGCAATAGAGCTGCACGGGAAGGGCTACAACTGCTTCCAATCGGTGGCGTGTGTATTTGCGCCGGAGCTGGATGTGGATGAGGTAACGGCCTTCCGGATGGGCGAGGGCTTTGGGCTGGGCATGGGCGACATGAGCCAGACTTGCGGCGCCATCACCGGGGCAGTGGCCTGTATGGGGCTGCTGAACAGCGCCGGGGACCTGGACGCCCCCAATACCACCAAGCGGGCCACCATGGGGCTGGCCTCCACCCTGACCGCGCGCTTTTTGGCGGAGCACGGCAGCTGCATCTGCCAGGTACTGAAGGGCAGGACCGGCTGCCCGGTCGTCCCCTGCGATACCTGCATTGCCGACTGCGTGGGCTATGTGGAGGAGGAGCTGAAAAACCGCGTATGACCTACTACGACCAGAATGCCCTAAAGCTGTGCCATGCCTTTTGGCGGGAGCGGCTGCGCCCCGGCATGACCTGTGTGGACGCCACCGCCGGGCGGGGCCGGGATGCCGAGGTGCTGTGCCGTCTGATCGGAGAAACGGGGCACCTGTACGCCTTTGATATCCAGGCGGACGCGATAGAAAGCACCCGGCAGCGGCTGACCGAAGCCGGGCTAATGGGTCGGGCGACGCTGATCCACGCAAGCCACCGCAGAATGGCGGAGTATGTACCGGCAGCGGATGCGGTGGTTTTTAACCTCGGGTATCTGCCCCACGGCAACCACGCCATCGGCACCACGGCGGCGGAGAGCATCCCTGCGGTGGAGGCGGCGCTTTCCATCCTCGCCGAAGACGGGTTCGTAACCATCTGCCTCTACTACGGCGGGGACAGCGGCTACGCCGAGCATGATGCGCTGCTGGACTGTCTGGCAAGGCTGGACGCCAAGAAGTACACCGTGATGGTGCAGCAGTTTTTTAACCGCCCCAACTGCCCGCCTATTTTCATCGTGATCGAAAAGAACCGGTGAGTGGGCGGCCGAAGGCCGCCGCAGGGCCGCAGACCGGGCAAAGAGCGGGGCCCGCAGGGCGGCCGGGCCGGGCGGCGGAGCCGCCGCGAGCGAAGCGAGGCCCTGCGGGCCGAATCTGCGGCCTGCAGAGATGGGAAAGGATAAACTATGACGGAATACTGGGACCTGCTGGACGAAAACCGAGAACCGCTGGGCATGCTGCACCGGCGGGGAGACGCGCTGCCGGCGGGGGCGCGGCATCTCTGCGTGGAGATTATTACGGTGTGCAACGGCAGGATATTGACCACACTGCGGCACCCACAGAAGCATAACGGTGGCTATTGGGAGGTCACGACCGGCAGCGCCCTGGCCGGGGAGGACAGCCGCACCGCTGCGGTGCGGGAGCTGTATGAGGAAACCGGGATCAAGGTCGAAAAGGAGGAGCTGATCCTCTTTGACCATGTGATAACGCCCCGGATCTTTAGCGATACCTACCTGCTGCGGCTGGTGGAGGAGCCGAAAATAGCCCTGCAAAGCACCGAGACCGTAGACTATGCCTGGCTGACGCCGGCCGAGATGCTGGAGCGGTGCCGAGCTGGAATGGTAATAGGGCATCTGGCGGAGCGCTTTGCGCGGTATGCCGTGATGCTGGAGGATGTACTCCAGAAGGAGGGAGAAAAATGAACAAACACCACCGGACGCTGGAGCTGGACCGGGTGCTGGAAATGCTGGCGGAGCAGGCGACCTGCGCGGCCAGCAAGGAACTGGCGCTGCGGCTGGAGCCCTGTGATAACTACCGGGACGCCTGCGATGCCCTGCGGCGGACCGCCGATATCAACACATTGACAGCGCGGTACGGGACACCGGGGCTGGGCGGCATACAGGACTGCACCGGCGCCCTGCAGCGGGCCAAGCTGGGTTCCCGGCTTTCCGCTGGGGAAATACTGCAGGTGGCGCGGGTGCTGCGCACCGTCCGCACCATAAAGAAGTGGCGGGGACAGGGCGAGACCCCTACCGCCGCCGATGATCTGTTCCATGTGCTGGCGCCCGTGGAGGGGCTGGAAAAGGATATCTTCGATGCCATTCTCTCGGAGGAGGAGATCGCCGATACGGCCTCCCCTGCACTGAATGATCTGCGCCGGCGCATCCGCCGGGCACAGCTGAAGGTAAGGGAGCAGCTGGACGGCATCATCCGGTCGCCGCAATACGCCAAGGCGCTGCAGGAGCCGATCATCACCATGCGGGACGGGCGGTTTGTGGTGCCGGTCAAAATAGAATGCAAAAATGAGGTCAAGGGCCTGGTGCATGACACCTCCTCCAGCGGCGCGACGGTCTTTATAGAGCCGATGGCCGTGGTGGATGCCAACAACGAGATAAGGATGCTGCAAAATGAGGAGCAGCTGGAGATCGACCGTATTTTGCAGGAATTCAGCGAGCGCATAGGGCAGGTGGCGGACGCCACCCGGGACAGCTTCGCGGCGCTATTGCAGCTGGACCTGCTTTTTGCCAAGAGCCGGCTGGCCGACAAGATGAAGGCGACGGTGCCGGACCTCAACGAGGAAGGGATCATTGACTTCAGAAAGGCGCGGCACCCGCTCATCAACAAGGAAAAGGTGGTGCCGGTGGATATCCGGCTGGGGGATGGCTTTGATACGCTGGTCATCACCGGGCCGAATACCGGCGGCAAGACCGTGGCGCTGAAAACGCTGGGCCTGCTGACCCTGATGGCGGCCTGCGGCATGATGCTGCCGGTAGCCACCGGGAGCCGGGCGGCGGTCTTTACCCATGTGCTGGCGGATATTGGCGACGAGCAGAGCATAGAGCAGAGCCTTTCCACCTTTTCCTCGCACATTGTAAAAATTATTGAGATCCTTAAAATCGCCGACCATAACAGCCTGGTGCTGACCGATGAGCTGGGGGCCGGCACCGACCCCACCGAGGGCGCGGCGCTGGCGGTTTCCATCATTACGGCGCTGCGGCAGCGGGGGGTACGGCTGGCGGCCACCACCCACTACGCCGAGGTGAAGATGTATGCCCTGCAGACCGACGGGGTGGAAAACGGCTGCTGCGAATTTGATGTGGCGACCCTCTCCCCCACCTACCGGCTGCTCATCGGCGTACCGGGGCGCAGCAATGCCTTTGCCATCAGCCGGCGGCTGGGCCTGCCGGAGGAAATTATTGAAGAGGCGAAGAGCATGGTTTCCAGCGAGAATACCCGCTTTGAGGATGTGGTGAGCGAGCTGGAAAGCACCCGGCAACAGCTGGAAAACGAAGTGACGGCCGCTGAGACCGCCCGCGGGGAGGCCGACCGGCTGCGGGCTGAAATGAAAAAGCAGACTGAGGCGCACGAGGCGGCGCTGGAGAAGCTGGAGGCTGAGGCAAGGGACAACGCCCGGGCGCTGGTGGAACGCACCCGCAGCCGCACCGATCTGCTGCTGAACGAGCTGGAGGAGCTGAAGAAGCAGAAGGACAAGGCGGATTTCAGCGAGAAGGTGGCGGCGATGCGGCAGGGCTACAACCGGCGCATTGAGGAGCTGCGGGACACCGCCGACCCCGTGAAGGAGCGCAAGACGGAGGAGTATCATCTGCCGCGGGCGCTGCGGGAGGGCGAAACGGTGACGGTGGCGGCCATCAACCGGCAGGGGACGGTGATCTCCGGGCCGGATAAAAACGGGGCTTATCAGATCCAGCTGGGGAACATGAAGATGAAGTGCGAGCCCGGCGAGCTGCGGCTGCCGGAGGACGCCCCCAAGCCCCCCAAGAAGAAACAGACGCCCACCGGCGGCACCCGCACCAGCCGTCCCGGTAACACCGAGCGGGAGGCCCGCACCGAGCTGGACATCCGCGGGATGGCAAGCGACGAAGGCCTGATGGAGGTGGATCGCTTCCTGGACCGGTGCATGATGATGGGCATTAAGAACGCGACCATTATTCACGGCAAGGGGACCGGCGTACTGCGGGCCGCGGTGCAGCAGCACCTGCGGCGGCTGAGCTTTGTAAAGAGCCAGCGCCCCGGCATGTACGGCGAAGGCGAGATGGGCGTGACGGTAGTAGAGCTGAAATGAGGCGGCGAGGAAAAATGGAGAGGCGGCCAGGAACCCCGCAGGCAGGCTCTTGCCCGGCGGAGCGAAGCGGAGGGCGGGCTGATGCCTGTCAAGGGGTGACACAGCCGGAATCCATTTTTACCGCCGCCGAAGGACGGTCACGGCAGAAAACAGAATAAAATGGCCCCTTGATGGAACCATAGTGGTATATGGAACCATTGGGGGGATTTTTTATGGGGAAAAAGATATTGGACCGAGCGCTGGTATTTGGGACGGGGGCGAGCTTTTACAGCCTGCTGGAGACGATATGGCGGGGGCACACCCACTGGAGCATGAGCCTGACCGGCGGGCTGGTGCTGCTGACCGTTTACACAGCGGAGCGGCGGACCCACCATACCCTATGGCGGCGATGCCTGCGTTCCGCGGGGATCATCACAGCCTATGAATTTGTGGTGGGGTGCCTGGTGAATCTGCGGCTGGGGTGGCAGGTGTGGGATTACTCCTCGCAGCCGGGGAATGTGCTGGGGCAGGTGTGCCCACTTTTTTGCTTTCTGTGGCTGATGCTCTCACTGCCTGTGCTGCTGCTGTGCGGCTGGCTGCGGCACCACATGGAGCCGGAGTTGCCCCGCTGTGGCGGGCTGTGCTGGCGATAGGCGAAATGCGCCTTTCCTTTTGCGGGGAGATGTGATAAAATGAAAGCAGAATCATTCCACCACGAAAGGAGAAGCAAGTATGATATCCAACGAAATGAGAGATCGGCTGATCGCAATGGCACGGGAAGCCTCCCGGAATGCCTATGTGCCTTATTCCCATTTTAAGGTGGGGGCGGCCATCCTGGGGGAAAAGGGCGGCATTTACACCGGCTGCAATGTGGAAAACGCCAGCCTTGGCCTGACCATCTGCGCGGAGCGCAACGCCTGCACCACCATGATAGCACAGGGCGAGCGGCGGATTGCGGCAGTGGCCATATACGGCGGCGAAAAGGGCGGTGAAGCGGCACCCTGCGGGGCATGCCGGCAGTTTATGCTGGAATTTGCCGATGAAGCGCTGGAGGCTCCGCTGTACTTTGCGGGGCGGGACGGCAGCTTTGTCACCTCCAGCTTTCAGGAGATCTGCCCGTTCCCCTTCCGCAGCTTTGAGGGAAACGATTAAGCACAACAGCATAGAAAAGTCCGGCTGGGGGATCAGGTTCCCTCAGCCGGTTTTTGTTCAAGGAAGGAAATAGCAGAACAGCGTGCCCGCTGCGGCGAGCAGAATCCCGACGGCAGCGCCTGCCAGTACCTTGATGATATTCTGGTAGGGGCGTTTGCCGCTTTCTCGCAGCTGCTGGATCTCATCGAGAGTCTTGCCCTCCAGAAAGGCGGCAACCTCCCGGTAGGTTTGGACATCATACTGCTTTTTGATCTTTTCGATGCGCAGGGCGAAGAACAGAGCCGCGCCAAACAGCAGGCAGAACGGGACGAGCGCCCACCAGCCCAGCCACTCCGCCAGGGGGACAGCGGAAAGGGCGGCAAGAACCATAAATACCGTCATCCAGACAGCACTGCGGTGGACGGCGTGGATATCCTGCTGATTGATGGCTTTTTGCATGATTTCGATATCTCCTTTGACCAATTGATCGAGGGAGAGGCCGAACAGGCTGCCGAGAAGCAGCAGGCTTTGCAGATCGGGGTAGCTTTTATCATTTTCCCAGTTGGAGATGGTTTGGCGGGAGACATACGCCTTTTCCGCCAGATCGTCCTGGCTCCAGCCGTGGGCGGTACGGTGCTGTTTGATACGGTTGCCGAGTTCCATACGGTGACCTCCCTTCGTCCCCACCAGCATAGCAAAAGGAGTGGGTTTCCGTCCATCAAAAGTCTTTTACATGGCGCCCAAAATGGTCTGTATTTCCGTAAGATCGGCGGCGAAGTGGATATTTTCCAGCTTTTCCTGGATGCAGAGGCCCATTTTGACCATATGGGTGAGCTGCGCGCGCAGGCCCTCGTAGTAGCCATCAAGATTATAGAGGATACAGGGGGCGACGAGCTTATGGAGAGCGACACGGGACATCACCTCGCTGATCTCCTCCAAGGTGCCAAGGCCGCCGGGAAAGGCGATGAAGGCATCGCCCAGCTCGATCATTTTGGTGCGGCGCTGTGGAAGATCGCAGGCGACATAAAAGTGGGTCAGCCCCTCGTACTGGAGGTCTTGCTCCACGAAGAAGGAGACCTCCACGCCGGTGACTTCCCCGCCAGCCTGCAAGGTGCTTTCCGCCAAAGCGCCCATCAGGCCGGTCCGGGAGCCGCCGTAGACGAGGGCATGGCCACTTTCACCGATCCAGCGGCCAAGGGCGCGGACGACGGTATTCAGCTTTGGATCATTACCGGGGGAGGAGCCGAGATAAACGGTGATATTCATGGAGTCGATCCTTTCGTGGGATTTTATTTTTCGAAGGGGGAGGGGCCAAACAAATTGCGGATCTTGGCGGCCAATTGACGGCGGCGGGCGCGCTCCGCTTCTTCGGCGCGCTGCCAACCGGCGGGGGTGCGGTGCAGCAGAGCGCCCTCTCCTATTCCCTGCGGCAGCTCACTGAGAGGGATGCGGCAGGTCTCTCCGGTGACGGTATTCTCACAGAGGGCGAAATCGCCCTCGATGCGGTCGATGCTCCACATGGTAAGGTCTCCTTTGGGAAAATTGGGGGGCGAGGGAAAATCGAGAGGCGGCAAGGAGCGCCCCGAAGGCAGGCTTGCGCCCGACGAAGGCGGGCTGACGCCTGACGAGGGGGCGACACAGCCGGAATCGATTTTCACCGCCCCCATATAGAGGACTGACGGCCTGTAAAAATGCG
Source organism: uncultured Oscillospiraceae bacterium (assembly GCA_900547385.1). Classification (GTDB taxonomy): domain Bacteria; phylum Bacillota; class Clostridia; order Oscillospirales; family Ruminococcaceae; genus Angelakisella. The sequence continues at coordinate 12,992 of URGQ01000038.1, forward strand.
GGCCGCTTTTATTTTGCGGTGGTGATGGTGAGATTTTCGCCATCACTGGTGACGGTAACGGTGCCTTGCAGGTCGGTGCGGTAGAGAGCGGCACCCTGTTCTTTGAGGCGGGTGAGGACGCCGGTATTGGGCAGGTTGTAGCTGTTATCCTCCCCTACCGAGAGGATGGCATAGCGTGGAGCAACGGCTTTGAGGAAATTTTCCGAGCTGGAAGTGGCGCTGCCATGGTGCCCCACCACCAGCACATCGGCAGCCAGTTCGGTCTTTGCGGCTAATATGGTTTCTTCCACTTCTGCTTCGGCATCCCCCATGAGGAGGAAGGCGGCATTGCCGTAGGTGACACGCAGCACCAATGAATAGTTATTGAGGTTTTCCCAGGTGGCACCCCGAGCGGGGCTGAGGACGGTGACGGCGGCATCGCCGAGAGGGAGGGTATCACCCGCAAAAAGATAGGCGGCGGGAATAGCCTGCTCCGAGAGGGTACTTAGCAGCTTTTCGTAGGACTGGGCGGTGGGGAGCTGGCTTTCCGGGACGGCGGCGGTATAAAAGGCGGCGGCCGGCAGCTTTTCCAGCACGGTGCGCATACCGCCATAGTGGTCACTGTGGGGATGGGTAACGATGGTGGCGGAAAGCGATTTTACCCCGGCGCGGGAAAGGGCGGCCAGCACCCTGCCGCCTGCGGCATACTCTCCGGCATCGACCAGGATGGCGTCCTCGCCGCAGGTAAGCAGCAGGCTTTGCGCCTGGCCGACATCAATGACCCGGAGGGTCAGCCCTGCGGCGGGCGGGTTGGGGGCAGGGGCTTTCTCCCACGGGGAAAGCTCCTGCCAAAGGAGGAAGGCGGCCAGGGCCAGCAGCAGGAAAAAGGCGCACCAGAGCCGTTTGCGCTCTCGGCGGGTGGTGTACTGACGAGGCATGGGTGGTTCCTCCTTTCGGGATTTTGCAAGGTTTAGGGGGAGGCGGCGGGGCCGCAGGCCAAACC
>URGQ01000039.1 GCA_900547385.1 uncultured Oscillospiraceae bacterium
ATTCTCTCAATCGGTTTAATCTGGTGTTTTCAAGATGTCCTTATGAGGAGTCGCCCTTATGGCGTCTTTTTTATTTGGTGCCAGGGGGAGCAGCAAGTTTGGACAAAAAGCAATGGTGCTGTACTTGTCCAAAATAACTGATCACAGCTTCTCAACGATAACGCTTGTACCATTTGCAACTACACCGATCATGTTTCCATGGAAAGTGATGTAATCGAAATCAACGCCGATAAGCGCGTTCCCACCTGCATCGATAGACTTTTCCACCATTCTCTCGACTGCTGCATTTTTGGCAGCCTCCAACTTATCGGCAAATTTATACGATTCAGAACCGAAGAAATCCGAAAAAGAGGCTGAAAATTCTGAAAGGAACCCTGTGCCCAAAACGACCTGCCCACTGACAATGCCGTTATATTTAGTGATGCGATAGCCAGAAAACTCGTAGCCAGTGGTAAGCATAAAGTCTTTCGAACGATTCCTCTTTTCGGCGTTCTTCTTTAGTTCACTCAAGGATGGGTGGTTATAGATTTTATCAATCGCATTTTCAACATCTTTTGTTACTTCCTTTTTCAATTGAGCATTGCACTCATCTAAAATTTCCTTCTTCAACAAAGAAAACTCTTCCATTGAGTCTACATCATACAACTTTTTCAGCTTATCTTTTAGTCCTCCGTAACAATTGTAACATAAAACACGATCCTTATTCAAAACGAGGGGTTCGTTATCGAAAGATCCTATTTTTCGACCACAGTTGATACATATCCGTGCCATAATGTCAATTCCTTTCGTCTATTAGTTGGAAAGCAGCTAAAAGCATTTTTATAGGCCGTACAGAAATTATCTACTGCTACTTATCTTCTTTATTATGACATATATGGAAGGCAATATCTACATAAATTAAGGATTATATTCACATTTTCTATTTTGTTCCTACGCGGAACGAGAATATGGCACAAACAAAACCCGGGAATTGCTTCCCGGGTTTTTGCTGTTTAGATGCCCATGAGCTGCTTTTTCTTGGCGGCGAATTCCTCTTCGGTGATGATGCCGGAATCGAGGAGATCCTTGTACTTCTTGATCTCGGCGACGGCATCGGTGGGGGCGGTCGCAGCGGCCACAGCAGCCGCAGCCGCGGCGGCAACGGTCTGGCCGGGAGCGGCGCTTTCCTGCGGGAAGCCCGCTACTTTGGCCAAAGCATTGGCCAGGGTCTCCAGGTGCTGGACACTCTCATTGTACTCGATGCGGTACTGGTTCAGATCCGGGACATCGCCGATGATGACGGGGCCGGTGCGCTCAAACTCGTAAAGGCTCCAATAGGGATGCTGAAGGTACAGCTTAATGTAGAATTTCTTGAACGGCTCGGGGATATCGATGCTGGTATAGCTGGGGCGGACCTCCTTATCCCGGTTAGCCAGACGCTCCATCGATTCCTGCATCTGCCGCTGGATGAGCATCTGATTGACCTGGGGCAGCAGCTCATCAATGCGCTGGGGGACCCGGCTTTCGTGGTGAATAAAGCCCTTGGCGCTGCCCTCCAGCAAGGGGGCGCCGTCCTCGCTGATCATGAAGGACTTTAACTCACTGCCATGGAAGATGGTCTTATTCAGGTTCTTATCCATGCAGAACAGGCTGTGCTCATAATCGAACACGAATTTTTCGCTGAGGAAGCCGAATTCGACGATCTCATCCACCCGGAACTGCTCCCGGAGTGCCTGATTCTGCTCCCGGAAATCCCGGTATTTCAGGAATTGTTCCATCGTAAAGTCATTGCCGTTCTGCGCATCGATAACGCCGTGGCAATCATCGCAGATGTAGTTCCCTTCGATCTTCCACGGAAGCAGCCCCTTTACCTTGCCGCCGCAGATGGCGCAAGGGGGTCTTTTATCAAACAAGCCCATTATAAAATCCTCCTGTCACACATTTTTAGGGGCGCTGCCCCTTTTGACCATAGTATAGCAGGAAACCGCGCGCGGTACAAGGAGAAAAGCGTGAACTTTCCCGGCGCAAATAGGTTTCCCCAAAAGCGGGAAAAGCACCTGCCGTGTGACAGGTGCTTCTATTGATAGAGTGGGAATCAGCCGCGGTTGCCGGGGCCGCCCACACCGCCCTGCGGGGGCTGCTGGCCGCCACCCATATTGCCGGGGTCGCCCATACCGCCGCCCATACCGCCGAAGCCGCCCATACCGCTGCCGTAGATGAGGCTTTCCATGGTGACGGTGGTGCTGGCGCCGCCCGCGGCGATGGTATAGGTACCGCCCTGTGCCACGCCGGGAGCGCTGACGACCACGCAGCCGAAGGCCTTGGCGGGGGTGAAGCTGGCAAGAATGTCGCCGTCGGAATCCTTTAGGGTGATGGCCTGGCCGGCGGAGCCGGAGAGATTGACCAGGATGCTGCCCTGGGTGGAGGCGGTGCCGAAGTTTTCCGCCATGCCGGTGGAGCCGGCCGCGACCACGATGCCGCCGGTGATAGTAGCGCTGCCGTCGCAGTCGATGGTGCCATCGCCATTGGAGGTGGGGCCGCTGATATACAGCTCACCGCCGGTCACTTCGATATCACCGTTGGAATCGATGCCGTCGCCGGAGGCATTGACAGTGACCACGCCGCCGGAGATACGGATGAGGTAATCCCCGGAGCCGCCGAAGGCATCCGGCGCGAAGCCGAAGCCGCCAAAGCCGCTTTGATCGCTGCCGCCCGCGGCATTGATGCCGTCATCGCTGGCGACGATGGAGATCTTGCCGCCGGAGATAAGCACCTTGGCGCCCTCCAGGCCCTCGTAGCTGCGGGTGATATCAATGGTGCCGCTGGAGATGGAGAGGGTATCATCGGCATGCATGCCGTCATCGCCGGTGGCGATGGTGAAGCTGCCGCCGGAGATGGTGACATCGCCATTGGAGTGGATGGCGTCATCGCAGCAATTGAGCTGGAAGGTACCGCCGGTAACGGTGACCTGCGTCCCGGCCTTGAAGCCCTTGGCGCTGGTGTCATCGGAGATGCTTTGACCCGCGCCGCCCGCGGTGGTCACGGTGGCGGTGCCGCCGCTGATGGTCAGAGTGGTCTCCGCCTGGATGCCGTCCTCGCCCGCGGTGAGTTTGAGCGCGGAGCCGGTGATGACGAGATAGCCCAGGGTGGGATCGCTGTCATTGGTGGAGCGCAGGGCATCCCCGCCGCTGGTGACGGTGATGTCAGCATCCTTGATGGTCAGACTATCCTTGCCGTTGATGCCGTGATTGACGGCGGTGACGGTGACGGAGGCCTTTTGGATGAAGAGGGTATCCTTGCCGGTGATACCATTATTATAGTTGGCATTGACCGTTAGGCTGCCGCTGCCCGCAATCACCAGGTCGGACTTGGAGTAGAGGCAGGCGTTGGGCTCTTCCTCCTCCGCCGAAGAGTAGCTGTCGCTAAAGGTGTTGTCCGTGCCGTCGGTCAGGGTGGAGTCGGTGCCTTCCGGCAGGTAAAGTGTGGTGGCCTTGGACTTATAGACATACAGGGGGCTGCCGGTGGAGCAGGTGATGGAAGCATCCTGCAGCACCAGGGTCACTTCCTCTTTGGGGGCATTTACAAGGACGCGGCCCTCGGTCATGGTGCCGGTGACCACATAGGTGCCGCCCGCCGTGATGGTCACCACGCCGTCTGTCACTTCCGCGCCGGTGCCGGTAGCGGTCGCCGACTGCCCGGAAAGGGCGATGGTGGTGACATCCCCGCCGGTCACGGTGGCCGCCGTGTTTTCATCGGAGGAGCTGCCTCCGGTGGCAGTGCCGCTTTCGCCGCAGGCGGAAAGGCACCCGGCCAGCAGTGCGGCGCTTATGATAATGGATAGGATACGGTATTTGCGTTTCATATTTGGTTCCTCCTTTCGGTCGATGGCCCTATGATAAAGCCCCACGCTAAAGAAAAGCTAAAGAAAAAAAGTTTTTTCCTTTAGGCAGGCTTTAGGCGGCGGCTTTACACTATGGGCATCCACCACAGAAAGGGGTGCCCGATATGGCAAACGGAACACAATACAGCTTCCAGCGCATCGAAAAGAAATACTTTATCTCCCCCGCGCAGGCGGAAACAATGCTGGGTGAAATGCGCCGGCACATGACCGCCGACCGCTACGGCGAATACACCATCGGCAACATCTACTGCGATACCGATAATTTCCGGCTCATCCGGGCCTCGCTGGAAAAGCCCGCCTATAAAGAAAAACTGCGCATCCGCTGCTACGGCGTGCCAAAGTCGGGGGATAAGGTCTTTGTGGAGCTGAAAAAGAAATGCGGCGGCGTGGTGTATAAGCGCCGGGTCACCGCGCCCCTGCCCCAGGCGGAGCGTTTCCTGCGCACCGAAACCGCCCCGGCCGAATGGGGACAGATCGGGCAGGAGCTGCAATGGTTCCAGCGCTTTTACGATACCATGCCCCGCATGTATATCGGCTATGACCGTACCGCTTGGGCGGGCACCGAAGACCCGGCGCTGCGGATCACATTTGATCGGAACATCCGCTGGCGGCGCGATCGTCTGACGCTGGACGCGGGCGACGACGGTAAGCGCCTGCTGCCGGAGGATCAGATCTTGATGGAGGTCAAGGCCATCGGAGCCTGCCCTCTGTGGCTGTGCCGGGCGCTTTCCGCTCAGCATATTTATCCCGCCTCGTTTTCGAAATACGGGGCGTGCTACAAGGAAATGTGCCGGGAGGCCAATGCCCCCACACGGATGACCAATTCAAAGGAGGCGCATCGCTGTGCTTAACTCGATATTAGGGACCGAACTGACTCTGACATCTTTTCTGATCTGCACAGGAGTTTCTCTGCTGCTGGGGGTGGGCACCGCGCTGGTGGCTGGCTACCGCAGCCGCAGCACCCAGAGCCTTGCCGTCACGCTGGCGATCCTGCCGACGGTGGTGCAGGCGGTCATTATGCTGGTGAATGGCAGCATCGGGGCCGGCATTGCCGTAGCAGGTGCCTTCAGCCTGGTGCGGTTCCGTTCCGCGCCGGGTACCGCCCGGGAGATCGCCGCCATTTTCCTGGCTATGGCCATTGGCCTGGCCACCGGCATGGGGTATGTGGGGCTGGCGGCGCTGCTGTTCCTCATCCTGGCCGGAGCCATGCTGGCGCTTACCGCGCTGCGCTTCGGCCAAAAGGAGGATGCCGGACGCATCTTGAAGATCACCATTCCGGAGGACCTGGATTATGACGGGCTGTTTGATGACCTGTTTGAGCGCTACACCACCGCCCACACGCTGGAAAAGGTGAAAACCACCAACATGGGCACCCTGTACGAGCTGCGCTACCGCATCACCCTGCGGCAGGAGCCGGTCCCCAAGGTGTTCCTGGATGAGCTGCGCTGCCGCAACGGCAACCTAAACATCACCTGCTGCCGGGAGGAAAGCCACGAAAGCCTGTAAACAGCGCAAAATATCCCCCTATCCGCTTTGGGTAGGGGGCTTTGTTTTAGAGGTCAGCCCGGCTCCTTCATGCGGTAGCCCACACCGATCTCGGTGAGGATATACTGCGGCTCGGCGGGGTTCTGCTCCAGCTTGCGGCGGATATTGGCCATATTGACCCGCAGCAGCTGGCTGTTGCCGCCGGCGGCATCGCCCCACATGGCCTCGCTGATACGATCGTAGGTGAGCACCTTGCCCGCGCTGCGGCTCAGGAGCTCCACCAGGCGGTATTCATTGGCGGTGAGGTGCACCGGCTGCCCGGCCAATGTGACCAGGTGCTTATCATAGTCGATGGTCAGCTCGCCGGTGGTAAAGGCGGAAAGATTGGCGGCGGGCCCGGCCCGGCGCAGCGCTGCCCGGATGCGGGCCAGCAGCTCCGGGGAGCCGAACGGCTTGGTGATATAGTCGTCGGCGCCACTATCCAGGGCGGCCACCTTTTCGCTTTCCTCGGTGCGGGCGGAGACCACGATGACCGGCAGGCCATAGCGCTGCCGCAGCTCCCGCAGCAGCTCCAGCCCATCGGCATCCGGCAGGCCCAGATCCAGCAGCATGGCACTAAACTCCATCTTTTCCAGCGCCGCACGGGCCTGGGCGGCACAGGTAGCCACCTCCACGGTGTAGCCATCGCCCTCCAGCACGGTTTTCATAAAATTGCTGATGGAAAATTCGTCCTCGACGATTAGGATCTTATTCATCATGTTCTTCCTCCTCTATTTCCGCCAGCGGCAGCGTGATGCAAAAGCTGGCGCCCCCCTGCGGGCGGTTGGCGGCGGTGATCTGCCCGCCATGGGCATTTACTATGGTACGGCACACCGTCAGGCCGATGCCCATATTGCGGCGGTCGCTGCTGGTTTGCTCCGCGCGGGTGCGCATCCCATCAAAAACACTTTCCAGGCCGTGGCTATCCAGCCCCACGCCGTCATCCTCCACCCGGAGCTCCGCCTTGTCATTCCGGCGGCGGGCTGTCAGGGTGATGTTCTTTACTCTACCCCCGTGCAGGGCGGCGTTTTCCAGCAGATTCAACAGTACCTGCTCCATCAAGGTGGCATCCATCGGGACCAGCAGCAGTTCATCGGGGACGGTCACCTGCACGGCAAAATCGGGGTACCGCCGGCGGAACTTGGCCGCCGCGCCCGCCATCACCTCCTCCACCGCCTCTGGCTGGGTGATGAGCCTGGTTTCGCCATCACCGTTCAGCCGGGTGATCGTCAAGAGGTTTTCCACCATGTGGATGAGCCACTCCGATTCCTCCTCGGCGCTTCGCAGCAGCTCCCGCTGCTTCTCGGGCGGCAGGGTATCCTGCTGCTCCAGCACGGTATTGATGGCCCCTGAAATGGCCGTAAGGGGGGTGCGCAGATCGTGGCTGACCGCCCGCAGCAGGTTGCCCCGGGTGCGTTCCTTTTCGTTTTCGGTCCTCAGGCGCTGCTGGTCACGGCTGCGTACTGTCATGGCGCTGGTGAGGATACCCACCACAAACAGCGTTACAAAGGTGATGGGATAGCCGGGGCCGGAAAAGCTCAGCTTGGAAAAGGGCTCGGTAAAAAAGTAATTGGCCACAAAGACCGAAAGCAGCGAGCCGAGCAGGCTCCACAGGTAGCCATTGGTAAAAAAGCCGGTGAGAAATACTGCCAGCACAAAGATGACCGGTGCGGTATCCTCGGCGTAGCCCATCTCCCCCAAATACAAGCAGATGAGCAGCGCACACAGGTGCAAAAGCAGCATGGTGATGGCATCCTGCTCCCATTTGGTATAGGTTTCATTCCGCTCGATCGGTGACATTGGGCCACTCCCCCTTTCCTCTCTTTGGGATAATCATACCATTTCCCGGCGTTTTTGCAAGGTCCCTTATCAAAAAAATCCCCCGCGGATAAAAGCCCGCAGGGGAATATTTATTTGCCGAGGTATGCCTCACGGATGACCGGGTTTTCCAGGAGCTCGCGTCCCGCGCCCTCCAGAATGATCTCGCCGGTTTCCATTACATAGCCGCGGTCGGCGGTGTGCAGGGCCATATTGGCGTTCTGCTCGATGAGCAGAATGGTGACGCCCTGCTTATTGATCTCCCGGATGATCTGGAAGATATCCCGCACGATGAGGGGGGCCAGTCCCAGGGAGGGCTCATCCATCATCATCAGCTTGGGACGGCTCATCAGGGCGCGGGCCACGGCCAGCATCTGCTGCTCGCCGCCGGAAAGGGTCCCGGCCAGCTGCCAGTGGCGCTCCTTTAGGCGGGGGAACAGCTCATAGCACCACTCGATATCGTCATCCAGCTTATCATGACGCAGGTAGGCGCCGATCTTCATATTCTCCAGCACCGTCATATCGGGGAAAACCCGCCGGCCCTCCGGCACCAGGGTAATGCCCCGCTTGACGATCTCATCGCTGGGCTTGCCCAGCAGCTCCTCGCCATTGTAGGTGATGGACCCGGCCTGGGCCTTAACTTGGCCGGCGATGGTGCGCAGCGTGGTGGATTTGCCGGCGCCATTGGCGCCCACCAGCGTAACGATGCTGCCATCCGGCACCTCAAAGGAGATATTCTTTACGGCGCGGATCCCGCCGTAATTGACCTGTAATTCCTGTACTTTAAGCATCGAGATCCACCCCCAAATACGCGTCAATGACCCGCTGATCCATCTGGACCGCCTCGGGTATGCCCTCAGCGATCAGCTTGCCGAATTCCAGCACATAAATGCGGTCGGAAATGCCCATGACGAGGTTCATGTGGTGCTCGATAAGCAGGATGCTGAGGTCAAACTGTTCCCGGATCTCCCGGATGAATTCGGTGAGCTCCACCGTTTCCTGCGGGTTCATACCGGCCGCCGGCTCATCCAGGATGAGCAGGCGAGGATCGGTGGCCAGGGCGCGCGCGATCTCCAGCCGGCGCTGCTGACCGTAGGGCAGGTTGCTGGCGGTTTCATCCTTCAGCTCGGCCAGACCCACGATCTCCAGAAGCTCCATCGCCTCCCGGCGCATCCGGGTCTCCTCCTTGCCGTTCAGATGGAAGGTAGCCGCCAAAAAGCCGCCCTTGGCGTGCATGTGCTTGGCAATGAGAACATTCTCAAAAACAGTCAGATTGCCGAAGAGACGGATATTCTGGAAGGTACGGGCCAGGCCCATTTTGGTGATCTGATCCGGCGTTTTGCGCAGGGTGGGCTTCCCTGCGAATTTTTCCACATCGCTGCCGAGATAATCATGCTTGGCACGGCCGGTGGGATGCTCGCACAGATAGGGCCTGCCATCGAGATACAGGCAGCCATTGGTGGGGGCATATACGCCTGTCACCACATTGAATGCCGTGGTTTTGCCGGCGCCGTTGGGGCCGATGAGGGCCACGATCTCGCCCTCGCCCACTTCCATCGAAAGGTTATCCACGGCTACCACGCCGCCGAACTGCATTGTCACATTTTCCAGCTTTAGAACGGGGTTACTCATTTGCCGCACCGCCTTTCACTGCTTTTTGGCCGGTAAACAGATTTTTGAAAAACCGGCCAATCTTGCCAAAAAACGCGAAGATGGCATCCCAGCTGAATTCCTTTGTGCCCATCAGACCCTGGCGGTAGAACAGCACGATGACCATGATGACCACCGAGAACACTACCATACGGAAACCGTGGCCGAGCAGCGGAACCTTAAAGGTGCCGATCATGGTGGGGTTATCCAGGAAGCGCAGCCACCACTCGCTGCACGCCACATACAGGAAGGAGCCCAGCACCGAACCGGTGATGGAGCCGATGCCGCCGATGACGACGATGAGCAGGATCTCATAGGTCATGGCCGTGGTAAAGTTCTTGGCGTGGGCATTGTACTGGAACATGGCCAGCAGCGCGCCGCCGATGCCCGCGAAGAAGCTGCTGGTGCAGAAAGAGAGCATCTTATGCTTCATCAGGTTGATGCCCATAGCCTCAGCGGCAATTTCATCCTCCCGGATGGCCTTAAAGGCCCGGCCGTAGGTGGAATTGATGAGCAGCACGATGATGGCGATACATACACCGGAAACGATAAACGGGAACAGGATGCTATCATAGCCCGTAAATTTGCGCAGGATGTTGGAGGCGTTGGTCAGCGGGCCCAGCTTCTCCCATTGGATCACCGCGCGGAGGATCTCCGCGAAGCCCAGGGTGGCAATGGCCAGGTAGTCGCTCTTCAGCCGCAGCACCGGCGCGCCGATGAGCGCCGCGAACAGCGCCGCCACCACACCGGCCAGGATTAGGGCCGGGATCTGGGGCATCTGGAACTGCACAATGCCGCCATCAAAGTACTGATAAACATTAATACGCTGATCCACCGGAATGGTAAGGATAGCATAGGTATAGGCGCCCAGCAGCATAAAGCCTGCCTGGCCCAGGCTGAACAGCCCGGTAAAGCCGTTCAGCAGGTTCATGCTGACCACCAGCAGGGCGTAAATGGCACCCTTTTGCAGCACGGTGGAGAGCATCGAGCTTTTTAGCGGGCTGTTATCGATATACAGCAGCACACCCACCAGCACCGCCGCCAGAAGAAGGGAACAGATCAAATTGCGTGTTTTCTTGTTTTTCATCGTTTACACCTTCTCCTTCAGTTTCTCTCCAAACAGGCCGTTGGGCTTGATAAGGAGGATGATGATCAGCAGCGCAAAGGTAAAGGCATTGCTGAAGATGGAAATATCCTGGTTGGATTTGATGAATGTTTCGCAGATACCGATGATATAGGAGCCGATGACCGCGCCGGGCACCGAGCCGATGCCGCCGAATACCGCCGCCACGAAGGATTTAAGACCCGGCATGGCGCCGATGGTGGGGCTAACCTGCCCAATGTAGCTGAAATACAGGATGGAGCCGACCGCCGCCAGGAACGAACCGATGACAAAGGTGATGGAAATGACCCGGTCGATGCGGATGCCCATGAGCTGCGCGGTATCAAAGTCCTTGGCCACGGCACGCATGGCCATGCCCATCTTGGTGTGCTTGATCACGATGACCAGCGCGATGACCAACAGGATGGTCAGCACGGGGGTGAGGATGGCCAGCCGCCGCACGGTAATGCCACCGATCTCAATTTCAGTGCGCAGCCAAGGGATATTGGGATAAGCCTGCGCCAGGCCGCCGGTGACATAGGTGGAAAGGTTCTGCAGCAGGTAGCTGACACCGATGGCGGAGATCATGACCGACATGCGGGGGGCGGAACGCAGCGGCTTGTAGGCCACTTTTTCTATCATCACGCCCAGCACCACCGTCAGGATCAGCGTCAAGATCAAACCAACAGCAATGCTGCCGGCCCCCAAAAAGCCGCTGCTCCAGCTAGTGATATAGATCATGATGAAGCCCGCGACCATGAACATATCGCCGTGGGCAAAATTGATGAGCCGCAGGATGCCGTAAACCATGGTATAGCCGATGGCGATAAGCGCGTACAGGCTGCCGATGGTCAATCCGGAGATCAATATCTGGGCGTAGTAGGTAAAGTCATGCATATACACTGCCTCCGTAATAAAAAGGATATGCCGGGAAAAATGGCGCTGCGGTCCCCTTTGCCGGGGCTTTCATCCATCGCCGGGTCAAAGCCCTCGCAAAGAACGCCGCACCCATGCCGTTTGTTCTAAACGGCCACAAGCGCAGCGGGGGAAACCCAGTGGGTCTCCCTCGCCGCGCAGCCGTAGCTTTACATCATGCTGTTACAGCTTTTTTGCTATTACTCGATGGCAACAGAATCGGCAAATACAAAGCCCTCGGTGGTAGCAGTCTTGATGATGGCGTAGCTCTTGATGGCATCGCCGTTCTCATCAAACTTCAAGTCGCCGGTTACCAGGCCGGGAACATCCAGCGCGGCCAGAGCGTCACGCAGGGTAGCGCCGTCGGTGGACTGAGCCTTATCCAGGGCGTAGTAGATGGCCATGTAGGCATCGTAGCCGCAGGCAGTCACGGCGGAGATCTCTTCGCTGTTGGAGTTATCGGTCAGGCGGGCGGAATCTTCTTTCAGCCAGGCCTTAAAGCCCTCGGCAAAGGCATTGGCAGCGGGGTTGGTGTCATCGCCCTCAATGAAGAAGGTGGAGAAGTAAACACCGTCAATGGAAGCGCCAGCTTCCACTACACGCTGGATGATGGAAACATCGTCCCAGGTATCGGAGGCGAGGATGCAGCCGTTGATGCCGGCCTCACGCGCCTGCTTGATGATGAAGGGGGCAGTCTCGATGGAGGTGGGGGCAAAGATGGCCTCAATGCCCTGAGAAGCCAGGCTAGCCATGGTGCCAGAGAAGTCGGTCTCACCGGTCTGGAAGTTGACTTCCACGACCTCGCCGCCCAGCGCCTCAAAGGCCTTTACAAAGTAGGTGCCCAGACCGGCGGAGTAGTCGTCACCGGCCTCGGTGATAACGGCAGCCTTAGTCACGCCCTGCTTCTTGGCAAATTGCGCATCAGCTACGCTCTGGAAGGGATCGATGAAGCAGACTCGGAAGTAATAGTCATTGCCCTGGGTAACCTGGGGATTGGTGCAGGAGGTTCCGATCGCCGGGATCTTGGCCTGCTCAAAATAAGGGCCGCCGGCAATGGCGCAGCTGGAACCATAGGTACCCAGTACAGCGGTCACGCCCTTGGAAACCAGCTGCTGGGCAGCGGTGGGCGCCTTGGAAGAATCGGACTGGTTATCGGCATAGGTCAGCTCGATTTTGTATTCCTCACCGCCAATGGTAACGGTGGGATACAGAGAATTGGCGTACTGGATGCCGAGGATCTCTTTTTTGCCGCCGGCGCCGTTCTGGCCGGAGGTGGGTTCAAACACGCCGATGGTGATAACTTTTTCATCGGTGGGGGTGGGATTCTTTTCGCCGCCGCAGGCTACCATGGAAACGACCATGACCAGGCACAGCAGAATCGCGATCAGTTTTTTCATCTTTCTATTCCTCCTTATGGAATGATGGGATTGTACCTCCGAGGGCGTACACTTGTACGCCGGGGGAAGATATTAGTAGTATTATAGCAACCGTTTCTCCGTTTGGCTACTATTTTTTTATTGCATTTTCGTCGCTTTGCTCCTTAAAATCGCTCTTACTTGTCTATTTTGACGAAAAGAATTTGCAGGCTGCCCTTCATTTCGCTAAAGTGTTTTTCACTCCCGCATTTTTACTTTGTCCGTTGTGCGCCATTTGGGGACAGCTCTCTCTCCTTTTCATGTAATTTTGTGCAACTTATCGGCACGCCTTCCTGCATTTTGGCCGCAGTTTATTCGCATTTTGTTCTTATTATCCCTGCATTGACTATCCCATTTTCTTGTGATACCATATAGGTATCACCAATTAAGGAGGACTTTTTCATGAGCAAAATTCAGAAAATCTACGATTATCTCAAAGAATGCAATGGCTTTTTCTTTGCCAGCTGTGATGGCGATAAGCCCCGCGTGCGCCCCTTCGGCTTTATGATGATCTTCGAGGATAAGCTGTACTTCGGCATGGGCACCCATAAGGAAAGCTACAAGCAGGTAAAGGAAAACCCCAATGTGGAGATCAGCGCCATGAACCCCGATGGCAGCTTCATCCGCGTCAAGGGCGTTGCCAACTTTGATATGCGTCCCGAGGTACAGGCCCATATGTTTGAGGTCTCTCCCAGCCTGCGCAAGATCTACAATGAGGAATCCGGCCTGACTCAAGCTACTTTCTACCTCACCGATATCGTAGCCGAAACCAGCAAGGACAATGTTTTCACCCCCATCACCGATTGATCCATGCACCACTCTTTCCCCCGGGCAGCCTTGTCCGGGGGGATTTTTCTTTATCCCGGCCGAGTGCAGACCGCCGGCTCGGGGCGCAGCCCCTTCCGGCTCCGCCGGAAGCAAGCAGGCTCCGCCTGCTTTCCGCCGCCTGCGGCGGCGGAGGCTCCGACACCAATGTGGAGCTTTACTTCGTCGATGACACATACGCCTACACCGATCCGACT
>URGQ01000040.1 GCA_900547385.1 uncultured Oscillospiraceae bacterium
GGGGGGGGGCCCCATCCGGCCGGCTGCAGGGAGTGGAACAGGAAGGAGAAAAGACGATGGGTAAGATCGTGATCGTGGGTTCGGGGCCGGCAGGATGCAGCGCTGCGCTGTATGCGGCCCGGGCCGGGCAGGAGGTAGTGGTGATCAGTATGGGTATGGGCGCGCTAAGCAAAGCGGAGCTGATCCAGAACTACTATGGCTTTGAGGAAGGCATTACCGGGGTGGAGCTGTACCGCCAGGGTGTGGCCGGCGCCAAAGCGGTCGGGGCGGAGTTCATCACGGCGGAGGTGGTGGGGCTGGATTATACCGGCTCGCTGGTGGTGCAGACCACCGAAGGAGACTACCCGGCGGATGCGGTGATCCTGGCGACCGGGGCGGGACGCATTGCCCCCAAAATAGCCGGGCTGGCCGAGCACGAGGGCCGCGGGGTGAGCTACTGCGCCACCTGCGATGCGTTTTTCTACCGGGGCAAGACGGCGGCGGTGCTGGGCAGCGGAGAATACGCCTTGCACGAGGTGCAGGCCCTGCTGCCGCTGGCCGGGAAGGTCATTCTGTGCACCAATGGGGAGCCGCTGACGGCGGATTTCCCGGAGGGGGTGGAGATATGCACCGAAAAGCTGGCTGCCGTGGAGGGGGAGGAGAAGGTCTCTGCGCTGCGGCTGGAGAACGGCGAGCTGCTGCCGGTGGAGGGGCTCTTTGTGGCGCTGGGGGTGGCCGGCAGTGCGGCCCTGGCCCGCAAGCTGGGCGCTCCGGTGGAGAATGGACGGATTGTAGTGGATGAAAGGATGCAGACCGGAATACCGGGACTGTACGCGGCCGGGGACTGCACCGGTGGCCTGCTGCAGGTGTGCAAGGCGGTCTACGAAGGTGCACTGGCGGCCACCGAGGCGATAAAAATGCTGAGAGGGAAGAAACGGTGATGATGAACTCCCGCGAGAAAAGGCCGAGCGAAGGGACTTGCTGATGGTGTGGTAAGGTTTTATAGAGAGAACGATCCCCGCCGCGGTAGAGATGCCGGGCGGGGATTTTATGATAGGGGAAGGCTTGTGCAGGGAGAGGGCCGCCCGCAGGGCGCCCCGGCGCAGCCGGGGCTGGGCGGCCGGAGGCCGCCCTACACAGCGCGAAGCGCTGTGGCCCTGCGGGCGTTTTTCCCCCGGCACAGGCTGGACGAGGGGCAGCGTGGCAGAAAGCGTGCTGGCTGCAAAAAGGTCGACTCCGCCGCAGTACCAGGGTACCGGGCGGAGCCGCTTACTGTATAGAGAAGAGGATGAGTAGAGAACTGCTTAGATCTTCTCACGGCCGGGCAGCACGAAGTGCAGGATGATGCCGGCGATGGCGGCGAAAGCCATGCCGCTGAGGGTGATGGAGCCGAAGCTGATGGCAGCGCCGCCGACACCCAGGATGAGGATAGCAGCCGCGATGCACAGGTTGCGGGGCTGAGAGAAGTCGACATGGTGGTCAACCAGGGTACGGATACCGGTGGAGGTGACCATGCCGTACAGCAGGATGCCTACGCCGCCCAGAACTGCCTGCGGAATGGAACCGCACAGGGCATTGAACTTGGGGCAGAAGGCGAGCAGGGCCATCCACAGGGCGCCGAAGCGGACGATGGTGGGAGAATACAGGTGGGTAACAG
Organism: uncultured Oscillospiraceae bacterium; assembly: GCA_900547385.1. Taxonomy (GTDB): domain Bacteria; phylum Bacillota; class Clostridia; order Oscillospirales; family Ruminococcaceae; genus Angelakisella. The sequence goes on from URGQ01000040.1 coordinate 1,637, forward strand.
CCAGAACGCCGGTGTTCTCGGAGTGGATGGTGAGGGAGGGACCACCGAGGCAGCCGGAGAGGACGGTGGAAACGCCGCAGGCGAATACCGAGCGATCCAGGCCGGGCTCGTGGGTAAAGTCCTTGCCGACGACGGTGCCGACCGCCATAACATCACCGATGTGCTCCAGACAGGGAACGATGGCGCAGGGGGCGATGAGGGCGATGGCTCTCCAGCTGAACTGGGGCAGGGTAAAGGAGGGAACGCCGATCCAGGCGGCCTCTTTCAGGGCGGTGAAATCCACCAGGCCGAAGGGGATGGAGATGAGATAGCCGCCGACCAGCGCGATGATGATGGTCATAACGCGGGTAAGGCCCTTGGAGAAGTTATTGACACCAACCGCGATAAGGAAGGTGATGATGGCGATGGGCCAGTTGGCCTCGGCTTCCTGCACGCCAACGCTGGCGAGGGAAAGGCCCAGTACCATGATAATGGGTCCAACGATGATGGGCGGGAATACGCGGGCTACACGGTCCTTACCCAGGATCTTGAGCAGCAGGGCAAACAGCAGATAAAAGACTGCCATGCCCAGAATGCCGCCCTGCGCGTAGGGGATGCCCATTTCGCCAACGACGGTGGAAACACCGGCGATGATGGCGAAGGAGCCGCCCAGGAATGCGGGGACCATCTTTTTATCGATGAACTGATAGATGATGGTGCCGATGCCGGCGCAGAACAGGGTGACGGAAACATCCAGACCGCAGAGGATGGGAACCAGGATAACACCGCACATGGCCAGGGTGTTCTGCAGGCCCAGGACGGCCTTTTGGACGGTGGTAAAGTTATCGGAAAGGTCGCCATTGACACCGACGATCAGTTCCTTTTTTTCTTTTGCCATGGAATAATACCTCCTCAGATATATTTAGTATGGCTTATGGTTCAGCTTGCGCTGTGGTTGCAGTAGAACTCGGCCGCGCAGGAAAACTCATCCATCGGCATCTTATTGATGATGACGCGGAAGGGGGTGTAAGCCTCGGGGCCGGTGCGGATCATTTTATCGCCCACTTTTTCCAGCAGCTCCGCCTTGGTGATGGGGAATTTAATATCCCGCATGGCCAGCACCATATAGTGCAGGGTAAGCATGTAGGGCATTGGTTCCATGATCATTTTTCATCACCTCCGAATGTATATGCCTTGTACTGGTTACGGGTCTCGCCGTGGCCGCCCAGCTCTTTGCATGCGGCGCCGCGGTGACGGAACGAGTACAGGAAGGTATTGGTGGTGCTGCTTTCGTGCAGTTTATCCACCAGGCCGGGGTACAGGTCGGCCTTGAGCAGATAGGGGACCATCATAGGCGCTTCGGTAACGATGTTGCCGTCGGGATTGACGATCATGCTGTTGCCGAAGGCGGCGCAGGCATGCTCCATGCCGTAGCAGTTGGCACCGACGACATAGACCTGATTGCAATAGGCCGCGCAGCGGTTGGTGAGCTTCCAGGGCTCCTCCCAGGGGTTCATGTAGTGGGTGATGCGGACGACCACATTGGCGCCGTTATAGGCGGCTTCGCGCCAGATCTCGGGATAGTCGCCATCGGCACAGACGATGGTGGCGATGCGGCTGCCCTTGGGACCGGGGGTGACGGGGCATTCCCAGCCGGGGTAATGGCGCTCGGTGGGAATCCAGGGGTTCATTTTGCAGTACTGGTGTACCACCTCGCCCTCATCATTGATCATGATGGCGCAGTTGCCGGGGGCTTCGTGGCCCTCCAGCTTAAGGATGACGCCAAAGATGCCCCAGACCTTCAGGCGGGCGCAGGCCTCCTTTAGGCGGCCAACTTCGGGGGAATCCAGCGTGAGAACGACCTTGAGGCGCTCCAGCGGGTGCATGCCCTGCACGCCGAACTCCGGGGAAACGAACAGATCGTACCCGGGGAAGCCGCGGGCGCCGATCTCCATGTACTGAATGATCTGATCAATGTTTTTGTTGACTTCCTCCATGCAGGTGGCATGGATGGGTTCCAACTGAGCCACTACGGTGGAGAGGACTTCGGTTTGGGTGGGTCCGCCGCCGACGCCGTGGCTGCTGCCGATGATCATAGCGATTACCTCCTCTTGATTTCAGAAACATAATGAAACATGTTTCATAACTTGCAACCTTAAGATACGACAATAATGCGGAAAAGTCAATGGGAAAAGGCGAATCTTAGCGGGATATTGCGGATTTTTAGCGATATGCTAAAAGAAAAGGCATTATTTTTGTGAAACATTTTTCACAGAATGGGAGAGATTGTTTGCGAAATGGAAGAAAATGCGGTATAATATAAGGGGAGAGAAAACATTGTTTCATGACGGAGGTGGCGGACATCAATATAAGAGAATTGGCGAGCCTGGCCGGGGTCTCCATCGCCACGGTCTCCCGTGTCATCAATAACCCGCAGCTGGTGCAGCCCGATACCCGGGAGCATGTGCTGGAGGTGATGCGCCGGGTGAACTACGCGCCGGCCTGGACGGTGGAATCGAGGCTGTCTTCCCGGTCGCGGCTGATCGCTTTTCTATTTAGTGAGGCGGACTATTATTTTTATTCCGATATTCGCAGTGGGCTGGAATCGATAGCCGGGCTGCGCGGCTACACGGTGCTGTTCTGCCCCATAGCGGCGGAGCAGCAGCGGCGCAGCCAGCAGCTGAGGACCATCTTTGAACAGAAGCTGGACGGGGCTATTTGGGCGCTGCGGGATTTTTACCCTGAGGATATTAAAATGATAGATGAGCGTCAGGTGCCGCTGGTGCTGGCCCGTAAATACGACAGTGCCCCCACCGACCGCTACAACTGCTGTTATATCAATTTTGCGGAGGCGAGCTACCGGATGACCCGCCATCTGCTGGAAATGGGGCACCGGCGCATTGGGCTGATGTTTGAGAATGTATCGCAGCAGTTTATGAACAGCTTTTGCCAGGGGTGGGAGCTGGCACTGAAGGAGGAAGCCGCGCCGAGAGAGGCTTCTCTGCTGCTGAACGCCCCAAACAGCATGGCGGGCGGCTATGCCAAGACGATGGAGCTGCTGGACGCGGGCGAGATGCCGGAGGCGGTCTTCTGCGCCAGTGATGAGCAGGCCTTTGGGGTGCTGAAGGCCGCGCACGAAAAGGGTGTGCGAGTGCCGGAGGAGCTGGCTGTGGCGGGCTTTACCGATTCCCCGATGAGCAACCTGTGTGACCCGGAGCTGACCACCATCGACCTGCCGATCTACCGGCTGGGGATCATAGCGGCGAGAATGCTCTTTGATGTGATAGAGGATACCGGCAGTGAGGTGACCCCCGGCGAGGTGGTATTGCAGCCCAAGCTGCGCATCCGCCGCAGCTGCGGCAACGAAAAGCCCATCAATGTACTGTTTGAATAAGAGGAAGGAAAGTTTATGGCCAAGCTGAGTACGCAATTTATGGGAATGGAGCTGAAGAATCCTGTTCTGGCTGCGCCCGGCCCCTGGACCGGGACAGCGGAGGGCCTGCAGGCGGCAATAGACGCCGGCGCGGGCGCGGTGATGACCGAGACCATTTCCCAGGAGGTATATCCCCGCCTGCCGCAGACCTGCTACCATGAGGGCGGGGCGGTATTCAGCACCTCGCTGTACAGCAACCTGACGCTGGAGCAGTGGGAGGTTGAGCTGGAAAAGCTGCACCCCGGGGACTGCAAGGTGATCGCTTCGATAAGAGGGGCGACGCCCAGCGAGCTGGCCTATGTGGCCCGGAAGGCGGAACGCATGGGGGTGGATGCCCTGCAGCTGGACCTGTACGCACCCATTGGGCCGGTGCTGGCGGAGCTGTATACCAGCCCGGATCTTATCGCGGAGCTGATCTCGGCGGTGAAAAATAAGGTCTCGCTGCCGCTGATGGTGCGCCTGCCCCACCATGTGGCGGATAACAAGAAATTCCTGAGGGCACTGGAAGCAGCCGGCGCTGACGGCATCTGTACCATCGAGAGCATCCGGGGCATCAGCGGGGTGGATATTGTGAACGCGCGGCCGCTGATGCCGACCCATGGCGGCTACACCGGCACCAATGTGCGGCCCATTACCCTTTCCGCCATTGCGGCGTTGAGCCAGAATTCTAATTTGCCGGTGGCGGCGACGGGCGGCTTTGACGCGGCGGAAAATGTGATAGAGGCGATAGAGCTGGGGGCCACCACGGTGATGCTGGGTTCGGCGCTGCTGGGCGGGTATGGGATCATTACCGAGACGGTGCGCCGGCTGGAGGAGTGGCTGGAGAAAAATGGCTATGGGGATATAGGGGCGTTGCGGGGCGCGGCGCTGCAGTATCTGCGCAGCTATGAGGAGCTGCACGAACGATAAGAAATAGGCCTCGCCGGGCGATACCGGGCGGGGCTTTTTGATATGCTGGGGGGAGTAAGATGCAGCGGCAAGGCGCCCGCAGGGCGCCCCGGCGCAGCCGGGGCTGGGCGGAGGCCGCCCTACACAGCGCGAAGCGCTGTGGCCCTGCGGGCGCTTTGCCGGCTGCACGGGCCGGGGATAGGAGGAAAAGGCGGCTTTTGTGCGCCTTAGCCAAAACGCAGGGGCTTTTTTGGGAGGATTTATTTCGTCCTAAGACTTGCAAGGGAGGCAGATATAGTGTAATATATTGTGTAGATAGTGCAAAATAACGCCCATATATTGTGTTTAGGATGCTAAAGCGCCGGACACAGGGGAAAGAGAGGAGAAACCGGCATGAAAGTCATTAAGAGAAACGGCTCCGAGGTGGATTTTGATATCACCAAGATCATTGCCGCGATTACCAAGGCCAATGATGTGGTGGAGGAAAGCGAGCGTATGACGCCCATGCAGATCCGCCGCATTGCGGAATCGGTGGACCTGGCCTGCCAGAAGATGAACCGTTCTCCTTCGGTGGAGGAGATTCAGGACCTGGTGGAGAAGCAGATCATGGCGCACGGCGCCTTTGAGGTGGCCAAGCGCTACATCACCTACCGCTATACCCGCAGCTTGGTGCGCCGCAGCAATACCACCGATGAGAAGATCCTTTCCCTCATCGAGTGCTGCAACGAAGAAGCCAAGCAGGAAAATTCCAATAAGAACCCGGTGGTCAATTCCACCCAGCGTGACTATATGGCCGGTGAGGTTTCCCGTGATATCACCAACCGTATTCTGCTGCCCCCGGATATTGTGGAGGCCCATAATGAGGGGATCATCCACTTCCATGACAGCGACTACTTTGCGCAGCATATGCACAACTGCGACCTGGTGAACCTGGAGGACATGCTGCAGAACGGGACCGTTATCACCGGGACCCTGATCGAGCGGCCGCATTCCTTCTCCACCGCCTGCAATATCGCCACCCAGATCATAGCGCAGGTGGCCAGCAACCAGTACGGCGGGCAGTCCATCTCGCTGACCCACCTGGCGCCCTTTGTGCAGGTGAGCCGGGAGAAGATCCGCCGGCAGCTGCAGGAGGAGATGCAGGAGGTAGAGGCAGATATTACCGAGGAGCAGCTTTCCAATATGGTGGAAAAGCGGCTGCGGGATGAGATCCGCCGCGGCGTACAGACCATCCAGTACCAGGTGGTGACGCTGCTGACCACCAATGGACAGGCTCCCTTTGTGACGGTATTTATGTACTTGAATGAGGCCAAGAACGAGCAGGAGAAGCATGATCTGGCGCTTATTATAGAGGAAGTGCTGCAGCAGCGGTACGAAGGTGTGAAGAACGAGAGCGGCGTGTGGGTGACCCCGGCTTTCCCCAAGCTCATCTATGTACTGGAAGAAGATAATATCTACGAAAACAGCGAATACTACTACTTGACCCGCATGGCGGCCAAGTGCACCGCCAAGCGCATGGTGCCGGACTACATCAGCGAAAAGAAGATGCTGGAGCTGAAGGTGGATAAGAACGGCGAGGGCCACTGCTACACCTGCATGGGCTGCCGCAGCTTCCTGACGCCGTATGTGGACGAAAACGGCAAGCCGAAGTATTACGGCCGCTTTAATCAGGGCGTCGTCACCATCAATCTGGTGGATGTGGCGCTGTCCTCCGGCGGCAATCTCGAAAAATTCTGGAAGATCTTCGATGAACGGCTGGAGCTGTGCCACCGCGCGCTGATGTGCCGCCATAACCGTCTCAAGGGCACCCTCTCCGATGCCGCCCCCATCCTGTGGCAGTACGGCGCCTGCGCCCGCCTCAAAAAGGGCGAAACCATCGATAAGCTGCTGTACGGCGGCTATTCCACCATCAGTCTGGGCTACGCCGGCCTGTATGAATGCGTCAAATACATGACCGGCAAGAGCCACACCGATCCCTCCGCCACCCCCTTCGCGCTGGAAGTCATGCAGTACATGAACGCCGCCTGCAAGAAGTGGAAGGAGGAGCACAATATCGACTTCAGCCTGTACGGCACCCCCCTGGAAAGCACCACCTATAAATTTGCCAAGTGCCTGCAAAAGCGCTTTGGCATCATAGAGGGCGTGACCGATAAGAGCTACATCACCAACAGCTACCATGTGCATGTTACCGAGGAGATCAACGCCTTTGACAAGCTGAAATTTGAGGCGCAGTTCCAGCACCTTTCCCCCGGCGGGGCGATAAGCTATGTGGAAGTGCCCAATATGCAGCAGAACCTGGAGGCGGTGCTGCAGGTGATGCGGTTCATCTACGATAACATTATCTACGCCGAGCTGAACACCAAGAGCGACTACTGCCAGGTGTGCGGCTGGGATGGCGAAATCGAGATCGTGGAGCAGGACGGCAAGCTCATCTGGCGCTGCCCCAAGTGCGGCAACACTGACCAGGACAAGATGAATGTGGCCCGCCGCACCTGCGGATATATCGGGACGCAGTTCTGGAACCAGGGACGCACACAGGAGATTAAGGAGCGGGTGCTGCATCTGTAAACCATAGACGGCAAAAAAGGGACGCTCTGTGGGGCGTCCCTTTGCTGGCGGGAAAATGGAGAGAGTATGAACTACGCGAGTATCAAAAACTGCGATATTGCCAACGGCGAGGGGGTGCGGGTGACGCTCTTTGTGAGCGGCTGCACCAACCACTGTGAAAACTGCTTCCAGCCGGAGACCTGGGACTTTGGCTATGGGGAGCCCTTTACCCCGGCGGTGGAGGACCGATTGATAGAGATGCTGCGGCCCGGTTTTATCAATGGGCTGACGCTGCTGGGCGGCGAGCCGATGGAGCCGCAGAACCAGCGGGCGCTGCTGCCTTTCCTGCGGCGGGTAAGAAAAGAGCTGCCGGAGAAAACCATCTGGGCGTTTAGCGGTTTTACCTGGGAGGAGCTGAATACCCCCGGCAGTCACCCCTGCTGCGAGGTGACGCCAGAGCTGCTATCCCTGCTGGATGTGCTGGTGGATGGACGCTTTGTGCAGGCGCTGTATGATATCTCCCTGCGGTTTCGGGGCTCCAGCAACCAACGCATTATTGATGTGCCAAAGACGCTGGAGAGCGGGAATTTGACGCTGTGGCAGGGATAAATAGCCGCAGAGAGCTGGCGGGCGCACCGGAATGGGGGAGGGCTGCCATCCCGTAAGGGGGCAGCCCGACATGGAATGGAGGGGCGCCCGCCGGATGGGGAGCGGCGGAATATAGAAAAGCCGGGCAGGCGATGAAACCTGCTCGGCTTGTATTTTATGGGGAAGATCAGGCCTTCCACAGGCCATGGAGGTTGCAGTAGGCGTAAACGCTTTCCACCTCATCCCCTTCGCAGAGGGCAAAGCAGATCTCGGGAGCGTCGCCGGGGTGCAGCTCCTTACGCTGGTTGCCCTGCTTGGTGTGGATGGAAACCCACTCGATGTAGTGCTCCGGCAGCATGGGATGGGCCACGGTACTGACCTTGACATGGACGACGCCATTTTCGACCGTCCAAACGGGGAGGTGTTTTTCTACAGCGGCATCGGTGGTATTGGGGATGATCTCGCTCATTTTTTCACCGCAGCAGACCACCGGTACACCGGCATCCTTTACCTTGGCGATGATATTGCCGCAATGTTTGCAAATATAGAATTTCTGTTCCATCGTGGTTCCTCCTTTTCCAAATAGATGTTTTATCAGTAGTTTTCCTTGCGAACCTCAAAGTAGCTTTGGGGATGGGCGCAGACGGGGCAGACGGCGGGGGCCTTTTTGCCGATGACGAGGTGTCCGCAGTTGCGGCACTCCCACATGGTTTCTTCGCTCTTTTCAAAAACCCTCTGCATCTCGACATTGTTCAGCAGGGCGCGGTAGCGCTCCTCATGGGCCTTTTCGATGGCGGCGACGCCGCGGAATTTGCAGGCCAGCTCGGTAAAGCCTTCTTCCTCGGCCTCCTTGGCGAAGGTATCGTACATATCGGTCCACTCGTAGTTTTCACCCTCGGCGGCGTGCAGCAGATTTTGGGCGGTATCGCCCAGCTCGCCCAGGGCCTTGAACCACATCTTGGCGTGTTCCTTTTCATTCTCGGCGGTTTTGGTAAAGATCTCGGCGATCTGCTCATAGCCCTCTTTTTTGGCGACGCTGGCAAAGTAGGTGTATTTATTGCGGGCCTGGGATTCCCCAGCAAAAGCGGTCCACAGGTTCTTTTCGGTTTTTGTACCTTTCAGTTCCATGGTAATAGCTCCTTTCACGCAGTTGGTTTTGGTTTACGATGTTATTATAACAGGAATAGTTCCTAGAATCAAGAGGAAATTAAAAATAAATTTGACTGAAATGTGGCAGAGAGGGAATACTACCGGGAAAAGGAGGGGATGAGTATGAAGGAATTTACGGAATGCTGCACCGTAATTGCGGAAGGGGAGATCATAAAGGAGAGCCTAAACCGACTGGGCCGGGACGACCGCTGGCTGCGAGCCCAGCTGCAGCGGCAGGGGATCGCTTCTGCGGAGGAGGTCTTTTGGGGGATTAGTGATGGGAAGGAAGTGGAGCTGCACATGATCTTGTGATTGGCGGATGGGCGAAAGTGTGGTATAATAACGAAGAAAAATCAAAACAATTATACTAAAAGGATAGACACATGAAAAGAGTACTTTTTGTATGCAGCGGAAACATCTGCCGCAGCCCCATGGCAGAGTTTGTGTTCCGGGAGATGGCCCGACGGCGGAGATTGACCGATGCGGTGGACTGTGAAAGCGCAGGGACGAATGTATTTGCGCCCAACAGCCCAGTACATAATGGCACGGTGCGGCAGCTGCGCCGGGAGAACATTCCCTATTACCAGCGGGGCTCCCGCAATGTTACCGTGGCGGATTATGGGAAGTTTGACTACCTGCTGGGGATGGAACGCAGCCATGTGGCGGCGATGGAGCGGCAGCTGGGCGGCGACCCAGAGGGGAAGATGCGCCGGCTGCTGGACTTTACACGGCACCCGCGGGATATTGACGACCCGTGGTACACGGGGGATTTTGTAACGGCGTACCGGGATATTGAGGCGGGGTGCGCGGCACTGTTGGATGAGATGTTCCCGGGAAGCGGGGAGAAAAAGCGATAAGGAAAGACACCCGGTGGGGTGTCTTTTTTGCTGCGTGGCGACCGAAGGGAGCCCGCAGAGACAGAAATGTGTGGGGGCGTGCGGCTCCGCCGTGAACCGAGATACCGCAGTAATAGGTGGAGGCAGTAAAAAGGCACCCGCGAAGGGTACCTTTCGTTAATTACAGATCCAGTTTGCAGTCGCCGGGTTTGATCCAGCCGAGGCGGCGCATAGGCAGGGCAATGAGTGGAGTAAGGACAGCCGGCAGCACAAAGCAGACGAGGATGAGTCCAAGCCAGTGGAACGCGCCGCCAAAGCCATCCCAGCTGAGGATGCCGATGGGGCCGACCAGACCGCAGGTGCCCATGCCGCTGGCAATGGCAATGCCGTTTTCCAGGCGGAAGATGCAGGTAGCAACCGGACCGGTAATAGCGGCGGCCAGGGTGGGCGGCAGCCAGATGCGGGGATTTTTGACGATATTGCCCATTTGCAGCATGGAGGTGCCCAGCCCCTGTGCGACCAGGCCGCCCCAGCCATTTTCGGCAAAACTCATGACGGCGAAGCCGATCATTTGGGCGCAGCAGCCAGCGGTGGCAGCGCCGCCGGCCAGGCCGGTAAGGCTGAGAGTAAAGCAGATGGCGGCGGAACTGATGGGCAGGGTAAGAACGATACCGACCAGCAGCGAGACCAGGATCCCCATCCAGAAGGGCTGGAGCTGGGTGGCATGTTCGATAAGCTGACCAAAGCCATTCATGAGAAGGCTGACGCCGGGACCGATGAGGGTGCCAATGCCAAGTCCGGAAAGAATGGTGACAGTGGGGGTGACGAGAATATCAACTTTAGTTTCGCGGCTGACGGCTTTGCCAAGTTCCGCGGCGACAATGACAGCAAAGAATGACCCCAGCGGGCCGCCGACTGAGTAGGAGCCGAGTCCCACGGCGCAGAGAGAATACAGGACCAGCGGAGGAGCGGAAAGGGAAACACCGATGGCAACGGCAATGGCGATACCGGTGGCGCTGCTGGCGTAGCCTGCGGCGGTGACAAGCCAATCCCAGTGGAACTGATCGCCAAGCGTATCCAGTATGGTGCCGATGAGCAGAGAAGCGAACAGGCCCATGGCCATGGCGCTCATGGCATCGACAAAATAGAGCTTAGCGGAGGGCTTGATATTTTTGCGGGCAAGGAATGCGGAAAACCCGGCGGAGATGGACATTATTCTGCCTCCTTTGCGTGCTCGAGCGCCAGCTTGCAATAGGTTTCGGCGTTTTCACGGTTATGCTTGATCTGCACGGGGTGCAGTTCCGAAATGGCTTTGGCAGGGATGCCAACGATGAGGGAACCATCCGGAAAATGAGCGCCGCCGGAGACGACGGCCCCTGCCCCGACAATGCTGTTTTTGCCGATGACGCAGCCATTGAGCAGGACCGAGCCCATGCCGATGACGGTATTATCACCGACGGTGGCGCCGTGTACGACGGCATTGTGGCCGATGGAGACGCCTTCCCCTAAGGTGATGGGGTAGCCTCGATCGCCGTGCAGGGTGCAGTTATCCTGTACATTGCTGTTTTTGCCGATGGTGATATGGTCCAGGTCGCCGCGGATGACGGCGCCATACCACACGCTGGTGCCTTCGGCCAGGGTAACATCGCCGAGGATGGCGGAATCGGGTGCGATAAAAGAGGCTTTCTTGGTATCGGGGTGCTTTTCTCCTAGGGATTTGATCATGGCAGGGAACCTCCTGTATGGTTTGTAGGAATGGGAAGGAGCGGCGCGGCCAGGCCGCCCGCAGGGCGTTCCGGCGAAGCCGGAACC
>URGQ01000041.1 GCA_900547385.1 uncultured Oscillospiraceae bacterium
TGAAAAAAGTACTCGCACTGGTACTGGCTGTCATCATGGTTTGCACCATGGCTTTTGCCCTTACTCCTGTTACAGCTACTGATGCAACCGAACTTGGCACTTCTGGTATCGCTACCCTCAAAGAGGCTAACGCTAGCGAAACCTACGGCGTAGAAATCAATCAGAGCTATTATGTAAATGCTGCTGGTGTTGACAAAAATGTATTTACCGCTTCTAATGTCACTCTGGCTAAAGACAATGACAAAATGTATGTTGTCGTTCCCACCCTCGATAAGGCTCTGGACGGCGTTGCCGACTTCACCTTTACCGGCACTCTGAAGGTTGCTGACAAAGAAAACGCCGGCACTTATGTTGTTTATGGCATTAAGAATGGCGTTCTCGTTGCTATCGAAGGTAAGGATAAGGGCATCACGATGTCTGCTGCTGACTTGGATAAGAAGAACAATGGCTTGTCCAACATGCTGCGGGAAAAGTATGACATCGGTTTCGAGACTTATGTGCTCGCTTCTGATGCTGATTTGGAAGCTGCTATCACCAATCTGACCCCTGACGGTAAGTATGACACTTGGTATATTACTGGTAGCAAGGCTCTGTCTGCAACCATTAACGATGTAACTGTCAAGGTTCCCGCTAAAACCGCTTTCAAGATGAAGAAGCCCGCTAATGCTGTCACTGCTAGCTTTACTGACCTTGTTGACATCTCTTATACTGGCTTCCATGGCCTGTTTGTTGAGGGCACCGGCATCACCATGAGCCTGAATGTTACCCCCGCTGACAACACTATGAACCTCTATGCTGTTGACAAGAACGGCAAGATTTATAGCCTTGGCACCTCTCTGACCGAGAGCAAGAAGGTTGATGGTACTATCGTTGGTACTCTTTCTGCTACCTTCGGCGGCACCTATCAGATCGTTAAGCTCAAGAAGGCTGTTGATGTTAATGGTACTGTTCCCGGCGTAGCTGCTGCTCCCACCACCCCCGGCACCACCACCAACCCCGGCACCGGCGCTAACGATGTTGTTGGCGTAGCTGCTGCTCTGGCTGTTGTTGCTCTGGTTTCCGGCGCTGCCATCTCCCTGAAGAAATAAGTTAGTCCCACGACTGCTTATATCTCCTAAGAGATAAACCAAAATCACCCCCCGGTTTCTCCAGCCGGGGGGCTTTCTTGCGCCTGCATATCCCCGCCCGCGGCGGCATAGCATGGGGCAAGGGGGCGAGCGCATGAGAAAAATCCTGCCAATGATCCTGTGCCTGTTGCTGTTGGGCGGCTGTGCCAAAGGAGGCGAGCCTGGCATCACACCGGAGGAAATACAGGCCCAACTGACCGCAGATTGCCGCTTCACGGCGGCCTTTACTTACGAAAATATAGAGGGCTGCGCCGCGGTGGAAAAGACCGGCGAGGTGTTCAGCATTACACTGACGGAGCCGGAGGTGCTGCTGGGGCTCAGCTTTGTGCTGGGGCCGGAGGGCTCCCAAATGATCTACGGCGATACCGTCATCGACCTGCAGGATCACACCATCCACGAGGAAGCGCTGGCTGCGGTGATGGAGCGGGCCTTTGCCGGGGCGGACGCGCTGACCGTCACCCGGCAAAACGGGTATATCATGGCCACAGCAGACTGCACATTTTTCCATTATGAGGTGATGCTGGCGGAGGACACTGGCTATCCCACGGGCATTTCCGTGCCGGAGCTGAATATCGAGATTGCCATTACCGATTACACCCCGGCGGCCGGCGTGTAGCGGTGTGATGAGCACAACAGGACACAGCAAAGCCCCCCGGCTGGAGAAACCGGGGGGTATTTGGTTTATCTCTTAGGAGATATAAGCAGTCAGTAGACTATCTTATTTCTTCAGGGAGATGGCAGCGCCGGAAACCAGAGCAACAACAGCCAGAGCAGCAGCTACGCCAACAACATCGTTAGCGCCGGTGCCGGGGTTGGTGGTGGTGCCGGGAGTAGCAGGAGTGGTCTCAACGGCAGAACCAACAGTAGCCAGAGCCTTGTCGGCAGTGAAGATGGCATACAGATACTCGGTGGTCTCCAGAGTCCAGTAACCAGTCTCGGTGCCAACAGCATCCTTCTCGATTACGAACTTCAGGCCAGCATTGTAAATCTTAGAATCCAGGCCATAAGCATAGTAAACATCATTGGAACCATTGGTAGCAGCCAGCTTATAGATGAGAGTGGCGCCAGTCACAGAGTAAGCCTTGCTGGACTTAACAGTGGTAGTAGCCAGAGCGTTACCAGTGCCAAAGGAACCAGGAACGGTTACATCAGCCTGTTCAAACTGGAAGTAGGTCTTAGCGGGAACTTTCAGAGTCCAGCCATCGCCAAGGTTAATGGAGATGGGCTTATTGGAGTCGTTGTGGAACCAAGTGTTGTACTTGTTATCGGCCATAACGGTAGTAGAGGAATCAACTTCCTCAGCAAGATAGCCGATATCATACTTGGAATACAGATCACCAGTCAGGGTAGCAGCAGCAGTCTTATCGAGGCTACCAACGACGAGCTTCTCCAGAACGAACTTGTTACCAACTACCTTGAAAGAAGCATAGTTGTTAGCATCCTTCTTAATGGTGAAGGTACCGAGGGTCGCATCAGCAACGCCATCCAGAGCCTTATCTTCAACCTTTACGGGAACATAGTATTTGCTCAGATCCGCAGCGTTGAAACCGCCATTCAGACCAGAAACGGTGAATACTTCACCATATTTCTTGGTACCAATGTTAACACCGTTGTCGGTCAGAACCTTGAAGAAACCTTCGGGAACTTCGAGATAATAAGTGGTATTGGACTTGATGGCCTTATTATTGTCGATAGTGGCAGTAGCAACAGTGTCGCTACCAGAAACAACGATGGTGCCATCAGAACCGGTAATAGTGATGACATCAACAGCCATAGCCATGGTGCAAACCATGATGACAGCCAGTACCAGTGCGAGTACTTTTTTCATTGTGATTTCCTCCTACTATTACAATGTTTTTCGAGCATCTTTTTGCGCGGAATTGCATAGAATAAGGAAGTTAATCTTTGCATAAAGGAGCATTATCATGCCAGATAATAACACAAACGCATATGATTATGGAGAAAGCTGGTTTTCTGTGGCTGGCGATGTGGATGATTTCATCTTTTACGGGGCAGAAGGACAGGAAAAAATATCCTCCGAGCGGTGAGCGCCCGGAGAATTTTTTTCGCAAATGGTGTAGAATTGGTGTAAATTTTCGCTCATTCTTCCGGCATCAGGCGGCCCAGCCGCAGCCGGTGCGGTTCCATCATCTGGCAGCCGATGCGATACTGCTGCCAACCGCCGGAGTGGGCAAAAAGCCCATGATCATCGCTTCCGCTGGTGATGAGCAGTCCTTTTTTTTCGCAAAAGAGCGCCGTCTGCGTGGCAAAAATTTTGCTATGCGTGGGATAATAGGCCTCGATACCGCCCAGTCCCAGCGCGCACAGCTCATTAAAAGTGGTGTATAAACTGGCTAGTTCCATCCCGGAAAAATAATTGCCCGGATGGGCCAGCACAGCGGCACCGCCGGCCTCCCGGATGGCGGTGATGACCTCGGCGGCCTGCGGAAAGGGGTAGGCGGTGTAATCCAGGCCATAGCGGGCATACAGGGGCATTCCCTCGCTCAGGGTCTGGGTCACACCTTTTTCCTGCAGATAGTGCAGCCCGGCCCAGCCGCCTTTTTGCGGGTCGTAGTGGTAATCCCGGTACTCCTCCACACTCAGCTGCGGGTATTCCGGGGCCATTTTTTCGATGAGGTCCACGCTCATTTGCAGCAGCAGCTCCCGGCTGCGGTGGGCAATGGCGGCCAGCTGCGGCGTGGGGGTAAAGTCATACCCCAGGATATGCAGGTGATACCCCTGCCAGCGACAGTCGAATTCCGCCCCGCGGATGGACTGTACCCCCAGGTCCTCACAGGCGGCCGCAAAGCGCTCGCAGCCCAGCCAACTGTTGTGGTCGCACAGGGCGGCCAGGCCTACGCCGCTATCCCGGCAGGCCAGCGCGGCCTGTTCCGGGGTTTGGGCGCCATCGGAAAAATAACTGTGAATATGCAGATCGACAAACATGGCCGGATTCTCCTTCGCGGTAATGGGTTTCCAACAGTGTACCATTTGGGGCGCAAAAAGGCAAGCCGCGGGCAGCTTTTGGCAGGGGTTCATCATTTTGTACCAAAACACCGGCAAAATGTATGCTATCTGTAAAATCGTACAAACCGGGTGTAAATCACTTGCCCGCTTTAGGGGGAAATGCTATAATAAAAGCTGGGTAAAAAGGGGGATTTTCCTCTGCCCGATGGCTGTTATCCCTTGCACAAAGGAGAGGATGCAAAGACCATGAACAGGATCACAAAATCGAAGGAAATGCCGGTTTATCTGTTCCACCAGGGTACCAACGCACACGCGTGGGAGCTGCTGGGGGCCCACCGGCAGCTAAATGGAAAAACCAACTTCTGCACCTGGGCGCCACATGCGGCGGCCATCAGTGTGGTAGGGGATTTTAATGGCTGGGACGCGGCTGCCAACCCCATGACCCGCCTGAATGAGCAGGGCCTGTGGGGCGCCACGGTAGAGCTGACCCATGACTATGATTGCTACAAATACCAGATTACCACGGCGAATGGGCGCACGCTGTATAAAGCGGACCCATTTGCTTTCCATACCCAGACTCCGCCAGAGAACGCCAGCAAGATCTACCGGCTGGCGGGTTACCGCTGGCACGATGCCGAATGGATGACGGAGCGGGCCGCACAGGATGCCCGCAGCCTGCCGGTGAATATCTATGAGCTGCATATCGGTTCCTGGCGGCGCAATGCCGATGGGAACTATTACTCCTATCTGCAATTGGCGGAGGAGCTGCCCACCTACCTGACCGAAATGGGCTACACCCATGTGGAGCTGCTGCCCCCCACCGAGCACCCCTATGATGGCTCCTGGGGCTACCAGGTGACAGGCTACTACGCCCCCAGCAGCCGCTACGGCACCCCGCACGACTTTATGGCATTGGTGGATGCCCTGCATGAGGCCGGCATCGGTGTCATCATGGATTGGGTACCGGCGCATTTCCCCAAGGATGAGTTTGGCCTGTACGAATACGATGGCGCGTGCTGCTACGAATACAGCGACCCCGCCAAGTGGGAGCACAAGGACTGGGGCACCCGGGTCTTTGATTTCGGACGCACCGAGGTGCAGAGCTTCCTCACCTCCAGTGCGAACTTCTGGGCGCATACATATCACATAGACGGCATAAGAGTGGACGCTGTGGCCAGTATGCTGTATCTGGATTATGGCCGGCAGGAGGGCGAATGGCGCCCGAATATCAACGGCGGCCGGGAAAACCTGGAGGCAGTGGCCTTCCTGCGCAAGCTGAACAGCGCGGTGCTGAGCGAGCACCCCGGTTTCCTCATGATCGCGGAGGAATCCACGGCGTGGCCGCTGGTTACCCGCCCGCCGGAAATCGGCGGCCTGGGCTTTAACTTTAAGTGGAACATGGGCTGGATGAACGATACCCTGTTCTACACCTCGCTGGACCCCTACTTCCGCAGCTACAATCACGATAAGCTCACCTTCAGCATGATGTACGCCTTCAGCGAAAATTTCATTCTGCCCATCTCCCATGATGAGGTGGTGCACGGCAAGGGCTCGCTGCTGAATAAAATGCCCGGGGACTATAACCAGAAATTCGCGGGGCTGCGCACCTTTATGGGCTATATGATGACCCACCCCGGCAAAAAGCTGCTCTTTATGGGCTGTGAGTTCGGCCAGTTCATTGAATGGGACTACCATAAGCAACTGGACTGGATGCTGCTGGATTACGAGAGCCACCGCAAAACGAAGGATTACATCCGGGCGCTGAACCACTACTACCTGGCTCACCCCGCCCTGTGGCAGGTGGAGGACAACTGGGATGGCTTCCGCTGGCTGAATGCCGATGACAACACACGCAGCGTCATCACCTATTACCGCGCCGATGAAAAGGGCAAAAAATCACTGGTGCTGTGCAACTTTGCCGCCAGCCGGTGGGAGGATTACCGCATGGGCGTGCCGGAGGCCGGTACCTACCGGGTGGCCCTGTGCAGCGAGGAAGAGCAGTATGGCGGCGCGGGATTTGACCGGGAAACGCTGTACCGCAGCGAGGAACAACCGCTGGGCCAATGGGCACACAGCATCACGCTGGATGTGCCGCCGCTCAGCTGCATGATACTGGAACCCATCAACACCGAGAAGGAGTGACATCAGATGTTCATGAAGAAAGAATGGGTGGCCATGCTGCTGGCGGGCGGCCAGGGCAGTCGGCTGTACGCCCTTACCAAAAAGCTGGCCAAGCCCGCGGTGCCCTTTGGCGGCAAATACCGCATCATCGATTTCCCCCTTTCCAACTGTGTCAATTCCGGCATAGATACTGTGGGCGTACTGACTCAGTACCAGCCGCTGGTGCTCAATGAATACCTGGGCAACGGCCAGCCGTGGGATTTGGACCGGCTGAACGGCGGCGTATTTGTACTGCCCCCCTACCAGAAGAGCAGCGGCAGTGACTGGTACACCGGCACCGCCAATGCAATCTGTCAGAATATACTATTTATCGAGCGCTATGACCCCGAATATGTCCTCATCCTCTCCGGTGATCACATCTACAAGATGGACTACACCAAGATGCTGGATCACCACAAAAAGATGGGCGCGGACTGCACCATCGCGGTTTTTGAAGTGCCGATGGAGGAAGCCTCCCGCTTTGGTATTATGAATACCCGCGAGGATACCACCATCTACGAGTTTGAGGAAAAGCCCAAGAACCCCAAGAGCAACCTGGCCTCGATGGGTGTCTATATCTTTACCTGGAAAAAGCTGCGGGAATACCTGCTGGCCGATGACGCCGACCCTGCTTCCGAAAAGGATTTTGGTAAGAACATTATCCCCAAGATGTTGGCGGCAGGCGAAAAGCTGGTAGCCTATTCCTTTGAGGGCTACTGGAAGGATGTCGGCACCATCGATAGCCTGTGGGAGGCCAATATGGACCTGTTGGATCCCAAGGTGCCGATGGATCTTTACGACCCCAGCTGGAAGATTTACAGCCGCAACCCCTGCATGCCGCCGCACTACATTGCGCCAGGCGCCAAGGTACAGAACTCGATGGTCTCTGAGGGCTGCGAGATCGCCGGCCATGTGGATTTCTCCATCCTGTTCTCCGGTGTTCATGTGGCTAAAAACGCCGTGGTGGATTCCAGCATCCTAATGCCAGGCGCCGTGGTGGAAGAGGGCGCCGAAGTGCACTTTGCCATTGTGGCGGAAAACGCGGTGATCCGCCGGGGCGCCTATGTGGGCGAACGCCCGGAACTGATGGCCGATAAAGACCAGTGGGGCGTTACCGTCATTGGTGCCGGGGTCACCGTTGGGGCTGGAGCTATTGTACCCGCCCGCGGCATGGTAGAAGAAGATGTAGGGGAGGTGCTGTAACATGGCCAATAACAAAATGACGGGCATTATCTTTTCCAATTCGCACGATGACGCCTTGGGTGGCCTGACCGCGCGACGCTCCATGGGCTCAGTGCCCTTTGCCAGCCGTTACCGCCTCATCGACCTGGTCCTTTCCCGCATGTCCCACGCCGGAGTGGATTCTGTCGCCCTGGTTATGCAGAACAACTATCACTCCCTGATGGAACACATCGGCTCCGGTAAGGAGTGGGATCTTTCCCGCAAGCGGGGCGGCATTGCCTATTTCCCGCCCTATTCCTCCGCCGGCAGCGCCGGTTACAGCCGCGGTACGCTGGAATCGATGACCAGCCTTTTGGGCTATCTGCAAAGCTCCAGCGCCGATTACATCGCCGTTTCGGATTGTGATGTCATCTGCGGTGTCGATCTTTCCGATGTCCTGGAGTATCACATTGCGCATAAAGCAGGCATTACCCTTATCTGCACGGAGCACGGACACAGCTCGGTCATGGTTTCCGCCGGAGAGGACGGCCGCCTGCTGGAAGCCACCCGCGGCGGCGAAGGCGACCTGATGTTCAATAATATGTATATCGTCAACCGGGAACTGCTCATTCAGTTGGTGACCGAAGCTGCCAGCCTGAATCAGTATTCCTTTGTGGATACCTGCCTGATCCAAAAAGGGCGGGAATTGCCCATCTACTGCTATCGGTATGACGGCTTTTGCCGGGCGGCCAACAGCATGCAGGCCTACTTTGAGATCTCGATGCGTCTGCTGGACCCCGCGGTGCGCAGCATTCTGTTCCCCATGGACCGTCCCGTTTACACCCGCGTGCAGGATGAGGTCCCGGTGAAATACGGTCTTTCCGCCGCCGTTTCCAATTCTCTTGTGGCCGATGGCTGCATCATCGAGGGCCGGGTGGAAAATTGCATTGTATTCCGTGGGGCCCGCATTGGGCATGGTGCGGTGGTGAAAAATTCCATCATCATGCAGGGCTGTTACATTGGCAATGGTGCCGACTTGGATTACTGCATCTGTGATAAGGGCGTGCTGGTGGCCGATAATCGTCGTCTGGCAGGTTATGCCAGCTATCCGCTTTACCTTCCGCGGGATACCAGAGTCTGAGCCTCGCTTATTTTAGCTTGACTAAAACTGTGCGGATGCCGCAGGCGATGGCCCCCGTACCGCGCAGTTACCTATTATATATAAGGAGGAAAGCCTGCAATGAAAATTCTGTTTGCGTGCAGCGAGTGTAGCCCCTTTGCCGCCTCCGGCGGGCTGGCCGATGTGGCAGGTTCCCTGCCGGCCGCCCTGCAAAAGGAGGGCGCCGAGTGCCGGGTCATTATGCCGCTTTACGGCAGCATCGGCCTGCAGTGGCGCGCCAATATGACCTTTCTCACCAGCTTTGGGGTGCCGCTTTCCTGGCGGGTGGCGCACTGCGGTGTCTTTACCATGCAGTATGGCGGCGTACAGTATTACTTCCTGGATAATGAACAGTACTTCAAGCGGGAGGGCGGCATCTACGGCTACTTTGATGAAGCCGAGCGCTTTGCGTTTTTCTCTAAGGCTGTGCTGGAGACCCTAACCCACATTGATTATGAGCCGGATGTCATCCACTGCAATGACTGGCAGACCGCTCTTATCCCGGTTTACCTCAATGTATTCTATCGCGAGGTCCCCAAGCTCTCCCGGACGCATACCGTCTTTACCATTCATAATATCCAGTATCAGGGGCAGTTCGGGCTGGATGTAGCCGGGGATGTGTGCGGGCTGCCGGACTGGGCCATCGGTAAGGTGGAATTCCACGGGGACCTGAATATGATGAAAGGCGCCCTGGAGGAATGCGAGCGCATCTCCACCGTAAGCCCCACCTATGCCAAGGAGATCCTCGACCCCTATTTTGGCCATGGGCTGGATGAGATCCTGCGGCAGAAGGAGTGGAAGCTGTGCGGCATCCTCAATGGCATTGATACCGTTGGCTACAATCCCTCCAGGGATCACGCCCTGGCCGCCAATTTCTCGGCGAGAAAGCCGGAGGGCAAGGCCCTGTGCAAGGCCGCCCTCCAGCAGCAGATGCACCTGCCGGAAGAACCCGATACCCCCATCCTGGCCATGGTAAGCCGCATGGTGAGCCACAAGGGCTTTGACCTGGTGCGCTACGCCATGGAGAATATGCTGCGCATGGGGATGCAGGTCGTCATACTGGGCAGCGGCGAGCAGCAGTACGAGGATTTTTTCCACGAGATGCAGCGCCGGCACCCGCAGCAGGTGGCCTTTACCTGCGGGTTTATGCCCACCCTCTCCCGGCAGATCTACGCCGGAGCCGATTTCTTCCTGATGCCCAGCCAAAGCGAGCCCTGCGGCCTGGCCCAGATGATCGCCCTGCGGTATGGCACCATTCCCATCGTGCGCAGCACCGGCGGCCTGGCGGATTCCATCATCGACTGGGACACCCCGGGCGGCGGCTGCGGCTTCACCTTCCAGAGCTACAATGCCGATGATATGCTGGGGGCCGTGCGGCGGGCCATGGGGCTGTATCACAGCGAATACCGCGCCGAAATGCTGCCCCGCGCCCTCAAGTGCGATTTTAGCTGGCGGCGCAGCGCCAAGCAGTACATGTCCATGTATTTGGGCATATAATAAAAAACAAGCCCCTGCGGATGGAAAAATCCGGGGGGCTTGTCTTTTTTTGTCGATTATGTTACCATAACCATGGTGCGACCAACACGGCCGGCGGTTGTTTTCCCCGTTCCTTTGTGAAGGGGGTGATGCGTATGGTTACATACGAGGCGCTTTTTGCCTTTTGTTTAGTAATTATTAGCATCATTGCTTTATTTCAAGGCAATAAAAAATAACCGCCCACTCTACCAAAGTAACGGTTATTTTTAACTAAAACTTTCGGGGAGACAACCGCTGTCCGGTCGCACCCTTCGTTTATATAGTAGCATTTTCCCTCTGCAATGTCAACCCTGCCCCGTATAAGGCGGGCCGCGGCGGGAAAAATTACACTGATTACAATTTCGTAACCGAATTGTGTATCTTTGGCGTACACATCTGTATATGGTTGGAGGAATTCACGGATTATTTACAAATTTTCACCCTAAAAATTGCAAAAGGGGGTTGCAATTGGTTACAATATGTAATACAATGACTATGGTAAGCGGCGGTGGAGACGCCGCACACCACACCAAAATAATTTTAGGAGGAAATCACAATGAAAAAAGTACTCGCACTGGTACTGGCTGTCATCATGGTTTGCACCATGGCTTTCGCTATCACCGTTAATACAAACGGTAACGATCCTTACACCAGCGCCCCCGGCACCTATTCTCAGTTGGTTCCCGGCACCGTTCTCTACTTCACCGTGACCGATCTCGCTGGCACTCCCGGTTGGTACAAGGACTCCAACAATAATTTTGTTCCGGAGAACAACAAGGTTGGTATTACCTATGGTAAGGGCGCTGACCTCGTTAAGTCTGCTGGTTGGGTTCAGGTTGCTGCCGATAAAACTAATCCTGATTCTTGGCAGTATCAGATCACCATGAAGGATAGCGAAACTGCTACCTATGATGGCAAGGCTTATGACTTCTCCATCACCAAGGTTACCTTCAAGGCTACCGGCAAGCTGGAGCAGACCTATGTCTTTGATGGCAAGGGCACTAACCCCGCTAAGTATGAGATGGACTACGGTCTGACTACTGGCGAACTGCTGCTCGACGACACCACCAAGCCCACTGTTATCACCGGTTTCAATGCCAAGTTCTCTGTCGGCGTTCTCACCACTCTGGTTGCTAACACCGATGCTGAAGGCAAGCCCGTAACCGAAAACACTTGGGTTCTGCAGGATGCTGCCAGCAAGTATGGCGTTGCTTTCAAGGCTACCGCTGGCACCAAGGTTCTGCGCAAGAACTACACTGGCAGCTTCATGACCTCTGCTTGGGAGACCAAGTATGGCTATGATAGCACCCTCAATCTCGCTCAGGCTGTTAACGACACCAACTTGGTTGGTACCGCTACCATCACTGATTGGAGCAACAAGTACAACATTTATGTTGTCAGCATCGATGGTTCCGTTGCTAAGGCTGCTGTAACTGTTAACGATGGTGTTGCAACTGCTAAAGTTCCCGCCTATAGTGCTGTTGTTCTTTACAACGGTGCCCTGAAGAATGTTTCCAGCATCTCTGGCACCACCACTGGCTCCACCGGCACCACCACCAACCCCGGCACCGGCGCTAACGATGTTGTTGGCGTAGCTGCTGCTCTGGCTGTTGTTGCTCTGGTTTCCGGCGCTGCCATCTCCCTGAAGAAATAAGTTAGTCTACTGACTGCTTAAATCTCCTAAGAGATAAACCAAATCACCCCCCGGTTTCTCCAGCCGGGGGGCTTTCTTTATGCTTGGTTATTCGGTTATCACACGCGGCACACGCTTGGAGATGCCGCAGATGATCTCGTAATTGATGGTGCCGGCCCAGCGCGCCATATCGTCAAAGGTGACTCTCTCGCCGCCCTCGCTGCCGGCTACCACCGCGATATCCCCCATACGGGCCTCCGGGATATCGGTGACATCCAGCATCAGCTGGTCCATGCACACCCGGCCGATGACCGGGGCACGCTTGCCGTGCAGCAGCATCTCGGCACGGTTGCTCAAGGAGCGGGGGTAACCATCGGCATAGCCAATGGCCACCGTGGCAATGCGGCGCGGGGTGGGAGCGGTGTACTGGCGGCCATAACTCACCGTAGCCCCGGCGGGAATTTCCTTGACCATGGAAACCACCGTATACAGCGACATAGCCGGACGGACATCCAGCAGGGCCTTCATGCAGGGATCAGGGTCCAAGCCGTACTGCGAAAGGCCCAGGCGGCACATATCCAGGTGGTATTCGGGGTGCAGCAGTGTGCCGGCGGAATTGCAGCAGTGGCGCAGCCCCACATTCACGCCATCGGCCTGCAGGCGGTTGCACACCTCCATAAAGAGGGTAAACTGCCGCTCGGTAAAGGCCATGCTCACTGCGGTGTCCTCATCCGCCACGGCAAAGTGGGTAAAGATGCCGGTGATGCGCAGGCTGCCGCTCTGCGCCAGTTTTTCCACCATCAGCACGGTATTCTCGTTTTCGGCATCAAAGCCCAGGCGGCTCATGCCGGTATCGATCTTCACATGACAATCCACCACACAGCCGGCTTTGGCGGCCTCCGCCGCCAATTGCAGGGCGTATTCCTCGCTGAACAGCGTTTGCGTGATGGTATTGCTGGCCAAAATAGGGGCCGCGGCGGGATCGGTGTAGCCCAGCACCAAAAT
>URGQ01000042.1 GCA_900547385.1 uncultured Oscillospiraceae bacterium
GAGCGCCACCTTGCCAAGGTGGAGGTAGCGAGTTCGAGCCTCGTAACCCGCTCCATTTTTTTCGGCACCATAGCCAAGCGGTAAGGCAGAGGTCTGCAAAACCTTTATTCCCCGGTTCGATTCCGGGTGGTGCCTCCAAAACCGGCAGCACTTTTAGAAGTGTTGCCGGTTTTACCTTTTTCCATAGAAAACCGCTGCCGGGTGGCAGCTTTTCATTGACACATTAGTTAGCACAAACTAACCGCATGGGCAAGATACCGCAGCAATAAAGAGGGAACGGATGAAGTATTTTGAGTATGGGGCAGAGCGCCCAGAGGGGCTTTCAGAAAGAAGTTCAGGCGGCATACTGGCAGGATGCCCAGCAGTAAAAGAGCGGAGGTGTGACGAGGTTTTGGGATAATGTGGCGTTGGTATACGATATTTTTGCGAATGTCTTTAACCGGAAGGCGAATAAAAAGCTGTGCGATACAGTGACGGCGCTGATCCGGCCTACCGATGAGGTGCTGGAATGTGCCTGCGGCACCGGGCTGCTGACCGGGGTGATCGCCCACAAGCGCAGAAGCCGGCTATCCCCTGTGTGAGGGGAAGATCCCGTGCGCAGTGGCGGTACTGAAAAAGAGAAACTGAGGGAGTGGTGATATGAAGGCGAGATGCATTGGAGGAAAACATCTCACTTACTGAGATTGCCCATAGGAAAATGACAAGCTATGTGGTATAATGACCCCATATAACCACAGTAGGAGGAAAAAAGCATGAGATATGGGATCATCGGTGCGCTGGATGAAGAAATAGCACTGGTAAAGGAACAGATGACCGAGGTGAAGGAGCATAAGCTGTATGGGCGCAGCTTTTACACCGGGCGCATCGGAAAAAAGGAGATCGTGCTGGTGTGCTGCGGCGTGGGCAAGGTAAACGCAGCGCTCTTTGCCAATGCGGTCATACGGGAATTCCACGCCGAGGCGGTCATCAATATCGGTATTGCCGGGGCTATTGGCGCGGGCATTGGAGTGATGGATGTGGTGCTGAGCACGGAGGCGGCGTTCCATGATCAAGATGAGGTCATGGTAAAGTATTACCCGTTCCGCAGGTCCTTTCAGGCAGATCCTGCTCTGCTGGCATTGGCGCAAATGGCGTGTGAAGGCGTGACAATACACGGGAAGGTCGTTTCCGGATTGATTGTAAGCGGCGACCGATATGTAACGGATAACGCTATAAAGCAAAGCCTGCGGGAACGCTTTGACCCCTGCTGCACCGAAATGGAGGGTGCTGGCATTGCCCATGCAAGCTTTGTAAACGATACTCCGTTTCTCATCATCCGGACGATGTCTGACAGTGCAGATGAAGGGGCAGATGACAGCTACGATAATTTCATCGATGTGGCGGCGCACCAGTCAGCGGCTATTGTGCTGAAGATGCTGGAGCTGGCCGAATAAGCCCAACAAAACAGAAAAACCAACCCCCGATGCCTTCCGTAGAAAAGCACCGGGGGAACTTTTATATTTTCTCCAGCAGCCGGGCAATGGGGGAACGATGGACCTTCATGGCGCCGACCGGACAGAATTCCTGACAGCAGAAGCACTTGATGCACTTTTTGCGGTCAATGCGTGGTTTGCCGTTTACCATGGTGATGACCTTGACCGGACAGATGCGCTGACACTCGGCACAGCCGATGCATTCCTCCTTTTGAACACCGGGCCGAGAGCTCATCGCGGCGCGGAGCACGCGGTTGAGCGCCTTGCCCCAAATGGCCGCGTTGCCATCCTGGTGGAGAAGATTTTCGGCGTTGCGGATATTCTTGAAACCCGGAACGATATAGGGTTGCCAGGGCTCGCTGACAGTGATTTCTCCGATTTCCTTGGGGGAGAGGGCGCGCTCCTGCGCGGCGGCAATGGTGGGGATACAGGCCGGCGGCAGGCCGATGATACCGGCACAGATCATATCCAGACGATAGGGGTTACAGCTGGCCAGCAGGCAACCGATGCGCCGGGGTGTACCGGCGGTGGGACCATTGCCTTCCATCCCCACTACGGCATCAACTATATGCAGCCGGGCAGGACGGGCAAGGTTCAGGTCCACGATCATGCGGGCGAAATCCATGGGGTTGGAGTAGCGGTAGTGGTATTCCGATTTGACACTGCCGGGTACTATGCCGTACATATTCTTGATGGCGCAGGTCATGCCCATCATGCCGTGGGTTTTCAGCTTGCAGCAGTTGATGACAGCGTCGGCGTTATCCAAGTAGGCGGTGTATTTGAAGTCGTGAGCAACAGCTGCTTCCGGAAAATGGGCCTCTCGCACCTCAAAATTCTGATTGAGGTGTGCGCCGTATCGCTCCGCTTCCGCCGCGCCGCACCGCTGGTAGATGCGGCCAAGATAGGTGGCATTGTACACTCCGCCAGGACTATCGCCAATGACGACCGAAGCGCCGCGAGCGATCAGCATTTCACTAAGGGCACATAGCAGCGCCGGGTGGGTGGTCACGGCATCCTCCGGCGGGCGGCCGGCAACAAGATTGGCCTTGATGACGATCTTCATACCGGGGGTGACCCAGTCCAGACCGCCCAGCGGTGCCAGCAGACGGTCAAGGGCCGCGCGGATATGATCTATTTCATAATCGGTGCAGCGCACCAGCGATACATCACAGCTCATGGTATTTCTCCCAGTGGGTGGTTTATGATGTTTATTATAGCAGGAAATTGCCATCGGGGAAAGAAAAATCTCCCCCGGTAGGCGGGGGAGTGAAAAGGGACTTAATTTGCTTTCTTCTTTTCCGGGATAAGGAAGATGAACACCAGTGTACTGATGAGCAGCAGGAATGGGTAGAACAGATAGGGGATGATCTGGAAGGCGGTAACGCTGTGCCCCAGCTCTGTTACAGCGGTGATGGCAACCAGCATCTGTGCGCCGTAGGGGATGATGCCCTGGAAGACACAGGAGAAGGTATCCAGGATGGAAGCAGTTTTGCGGTTGCTGATGCCGTACTCCGCGGCCATTTCGGCAGCGATGGGATTGGCCATAACGATGGCGACGGTATTATTGGCAGTAGCGATATCCATGGCGCCAACCAAAAGCCCCATACCAAGCTGGCCGCCCTTTTTGCCGCGGAATACCTTCTTGATGCCGCGAAGCAACGCCTCAAAGCCGCCGTATTCCCGGATGAGGGCACAGATGGCGGAAACCAGGATAGCGACCATGGTGGTCTCGAACATGCCCTCGGCGCCGGTGCCCATGTTTTTCAGCAGGCTTGTTGCGGCGATTTCTCCGGTGGCCAGCATGATGATGGATCCGGAAAGGATGCCAACGAGCAGTACCACAAAGACATTGATGCCGATAATACCGCCGACAAGTACCAGAACATAGGGAATGATCTGAACAAGATTGTATTCCTTGATGATGGGAAACTGCTCGATGGTGGTATTGAGGGAAATGATGAGAATGATAACGAGGGAGGCCAGTGCGGCCGGGAGCGCTATCTTAAAGTTTTCGCGGAATTTATCTTTCATCTGGCAGCCCTGGCCATTGCAGGCGGCAATGGTGGTATCACTGATGAAGGAGAGGTTGTCCCCGAACATAGCACCGCCGATGACCGATGCCACGCAGAAGGGCAGGGAAAAGCCGGTGGCGACTGCCAATGGCGCAGCGATAGGAGTGATAAGGGTAATGGTACCCACCGAGGTGCCCATGGCCAGCGAGACAAAGCAGCTGACGACAAAGAGAATGACAACAGAATACTGCGAGGGAACATGAGAAAGCAGCAGGTAGGCAACGCTTTCGGCACTGCTGCGGCCAACTACGCCCACAAAGATGCCCGCCGCCATGAAAATGAGGATCATGGTAACAATGTTTTTATCCCCGATGCCGTGGCCCATCAGCTCCAGCTTGGCGTCAAAGGAGAGCTCGCGGTTCTGCAGGCAGGCCACCAGCAGGGCGATGAGAAACGCCACGACGATGGGAATATTGTAAAAGCCCATGTTGATCTTAAGGCCGTACTTAAATAACAGGCCTAGACCTAAATAAATGACCAGAAACACCCCAATGGGCAGCAGGGCAATGGGATTGCTTTTTTTCATGTGGGTTCCTCCTCCAAAGCACAGTGAATGGAAAAACACTCTCGCCCCTTATGCATAAGGACGAGAGTGTGGGTTTCCTTGTCACATTTTCGTATTTACGCTTTAATCCAATAAAGAATAACCGAAAAATACGCTTTTGTCAAGAAAATGAGGGAATCAGCGGCGCTTGGCCCATGCGGTGGGAGTAATGGCGACCAGCAGGGGATAGATCTCCAGACGGCCCAGCAGCATGGCACCGGAAAGAACCAGCTTGGAGAAAGGGGAGAAGGCGGAATAATTGCCGCTGGGGGAGATGATGCCAAAGCCAGGGCCGACATTATTAAAGCAGGTGATGACAGCCGAGAGATTGGTGGTCAGGCCGAAGGGTTCCCAGCAGATGAGCAGGAAAATGACCGCAATACAGACAATATATAGGGTAAAGTAGGTATTGCAGCTGTTGATAACCGCTTCATCCACCTTTTTATTCTCAAAGCGGACGACCCGGGTGGAACGGGGGTGCAGCACATGCTGCATCTCCCGGCGGATGGACTGTGCCAACAGCATGACGCGGCTGATTTTCAAACCGCCGGCCGTGGAACCGGAGCAGCCGCCAAGGAACAGGAGCACAAAGAGGATTCCCTGACTGAGACCTGGCCATGTGGTGTAATCCGCGGTAGCGAAACCGGTAGTGGAAATGATGGCGGCTACCTGAAAAAAGGAGTGACGGACAGCATCGCCCGCGCCGTACATAGGGGCGATATTGAAGGCGATGATACCGGAAGCCACCACAATGATGGAAAGGAAGCAAATAAGCTCATGGCTGCGCAGCGCGGTGCGCCACTGTCCCATGATAATAAGGAAAAACAGATTGAAATTGATGGCAAAGAGCACCATGAAGAAAGCGACAATCCACTGATAGACGGGGGCGTAGCCAGCCATGCTGCTGTTTAGCATGCCAAAGCCGCCGGTGCCGGCGGTGCTCATGGCGTGGATGATAGCATCATAGATAGGCATGTCCGCCAGCAGGAACGCCGCAAATTCCAACAGGGTAAGTACGATATAGATGAGATACAGGATCTTGACACCGTCCCGGGCCTTGGGGACGATCTTATCCATGGTGGGGCCGGGCATTTCCGCCCGCAGGATGTGCATGGTACGGTCGGGGGCCTTGGCCGAGATGATGGTGACGAACACCAGGATACCCATGCCGCCGATCCAGTGGGTGAAGCAGCGCCAGAACTGCATGGAGTAGCTAAGAGCCTCGACATCCTGCAGCAGGGTGGCACCGGTGGTGGTAAAGCCACTCACCGTTTCGAACAGTGCATCGATATAATGGGGAATGGCGCCGCTGATGGTAAAAGGCAGCGCCCCCACCAGGGAAAGCGCCAGCCAGGCCATGGCCACTATAACAAAGCCTTCCTTGGAGAAGATATCCTGGCGCTGAGGGGGTGCGACCCGCCGCAGCAGGAAGCCCACGCCCGCGGCAATGAGTATGGCCGCCAAAAAGGCCAGCGCCTGCTTGTGCTCTTTGAAGCCCATGGCAATGAGCAGGGGAATAAGCATCATGGCGGCTTCGATATACAGCACCGTTCCGGTGGTGGAAAGTACGATTCTGTGATTCATTTTCCGCTTCCTTTTTAAGATGGTTTTGGAAATCGCAATTTATTATAGCACAGTAGCGCCAAACAATCAATGCAAAGGCAAAGAAGCCACAAAGGATTTGTCGCTGGGGACGGAATGTGGTATGATAACAAGGAAGGAGAGTGGATCTCATGATACAGAAGGCGGAACGGATCATAGAAGCCTATCAAAAAGTAAAACCGGCTGGCTGTGGTGTCATTGCCATGGATGGCCGAGCGGCGGCAGGAAAAACTACCTTGGCAGAGGAACTGGCTGTGACTCTGGGCGGCGCCGTGGTACACATGGATGATTTCTTCCTGCCAGGAGAGCTGAGAACGCCGGAACGGCTGGCAGCTCCGGGCGGAAATGTCCACGCCGAGCGCTTTGTGGAGGAGGTGCTGCCCTATCTGCGGCGGGGAGAGGCTTTCCGCTACCGGCGGTTTGACTGCCACAGAATGGACTATAACGGCTGGACGGAAATTCCGCCGGTTCCGGTCATCATTGTGGAGGGGGCATACAGCCAACACCCGCGGTTTGGAGGTTATGCCGATCTGACGGTGTTCTGTGATATCGCTCCGGAAGAACAAAAGCGGCGCATTACAGCCCGCAATGGGGAAGAGCACTGGATGGTATTTCGGGAGCAATGGATTCCGCTGGAGGAAAAGTACCTGGCAGAGTACCATATCAAAGAAAATGCCATGCTGACCGTATGAACATTGTGTGAATACCGGGCAATATCCGGAAGAACTGGTTGCAATTCCCGGGGGCTTTGTATATAATTTAATCACATTTGCGGGCAATGCCCGAAGATAAAGGAGGTAAACTGATGTCCGAATACATTTTGAGCTGCTGCTCCACCGCGGATCTTTCCAAGGAGTACTTTGAAAGCCGTAATATTCACTATATCTGTTTCCACTATACGCTAGGGGATAAGAGCTACCCCGACGACCTAGGGCAAAGTGTGCCGTTTGATGAGTTTTACGCCCGCATGGCGGCCGGTGAAATGACCAAGACTTCTCAGGTGAATGTGGATGAATTCGTGGCCTACTTCGAGGGCTTCCTCAAGGAGGGCAAGGATATCCTGCATGTCAGCCTGTCTTCCGGCCTTTCCGGTTCGGTCAATTCCGCCCGCATCGCGGCGGAGGAGCTGGCGGAGAAATATCCAGACCGCAAGATCTATGTGGTGGATTCCCTGGGGGCCTCCTCCGGTTACGGTCTCTTTATGGATAAGCTGGCGGACCTGCGTGATGAGGGAAAGACTCTGGAGGAAGTGCGTGACTTCGCCGAGGAAAACCGCTTGAAGCTGCACCACTGGTTCTTCTCCACCGATCTGACCTTCTATGTCCGCGGCGGCCGTGTTTCCAAGGCTGCCGGTTGGTTTGGCACCGCGCTGAAGATCTGCCCGCTGCTGAATATGGATGATGAGGGACATCTCATTCCTCGTCAGAAGATCCGTGGTAAAAAGGCTGTCATCCAGCAGATCGTAAAGGAGATGGAGAACCACGCCCAGGGCGGCCATGATTACAATGGCAAGTGCTTTATCTCCATGTCCGCCTGCTATGATGATGCCCGTGCAGTTGCTGATCTGGTTGAGGAGAAGTTCCCACACCTCAATGGTAAGGTTATGATCAATAATATCGGTACCACTATTGGCAGTCACACCGGTCCCGGTACCGTGGCACTGTTCTTCTGGGGCGATGAGCGTACCCACTGATCTTATTATTAATGTAATGTCCGAAAGGAGCGCCTTTTATGGCTAAATCCGGCTTTTCCGGCAAAAACATTCTCATCAATCTGATCGTCACCATTGTGGCGGGTTTCATTTACTTTTATGTGGAGCTGCCGCCCATCAATCTGCACTCTGCAGCATTTTATAGCTTTTTCCTGTTCCTCTCGGTAGTATACTGCATCACGGCGGTTATCACTTCCGGCATCTATCGCCAGGCGGAAAACGGCAAGACCTTCTGGAAACTGCTGAAGGGCAGCTGCATCGTGCCGCTTATTGTTATCGGAGCGGTATTTGTCATCTATGTGGTTGGCGGGCTGCTTTCCAGCGTTGTCATCCGCAGCGGCGCCTATGCCAAGCTGATAACTGTGGAGACCGGTGACTTTACCCAGGATATCGAGGAGATCTCCTTTGATCAGATCCCCATGCTGGACCGGGACTCGGCCGAAAAGCTGGGTGACCGCAAACTGGGCGAGCTGGCCGATATGGTAAGCCAGTTTGAGGTAGCGGATAACTATACCCAGATCAATTACAAGGGTCGTCCCGTTCGGGTCACCCCGCTGCGCTACGGCGATATCTTCAAGTGGCTGAATAACCGCAGCGCCGGCCTGCCTGCCTATCTCATCATTGATATGGTGACGCAGGAGGTAGATGTGGTTCGTCTGCCGGAAGGGATGCACTATACTACGGCTGAGCACTTCAGCCGCAATCTGTACCGCCATCTGCGGTTCCAGTATCCCACCTATATCTTCAATGAACCGACCTTTGAGATCGACGAAGAAGGTACGCCCTACTGGGTTTGCCCCCGCATTGTCAAGCGCATTGGCCTCTTTGGCGGTACCGATATCCAGGGCGCGGTGCTGGTGAATGCCATCACCGGTGAAAGCCAGTACTATACCGATATCCCCACCTGGGTGGACGGCGTCTACTCGGCGGAGATCATTATGGATCAGTACGATTACTATGGCACCTATCAAGGCGGTTTCATCAATTCGCTGTTTGGCCAGAAGAATGTGACCGTGACCACTGAGGGCTATAACTATATTGCCGCCAATGACGATGTATATGTCTACACCGGTGTGACTTCGGCCGGCAGCGATGAATCCAATATCGGCTTTATTCTAACTAACCAGCGCACCAAGCAGACCACCTTCTATTCCATTGCGGGCGCCGAAGAATTCAGTGCCATGAACAGCGCCGAGGGCGTGGTGCAGCACCTCAATTACAGCGCTACCTTCCCGCTGCTGCTCAATATCAGCAATCAGCCCACTTACTTTATGGCGCTGAAGGACTATGCCGGCCTGGTGAAGATGTACGCCATGGTTAATGTTCAGCAGTACCAGATCGTTGCCACCGGAGCCTCGGTAGAGGAATGCCAGAGCAACTATTATAAGCTGCTGCGGCAGAACAAGCTGGATACCGGGGAAGCCCCCATTCTGCCGGCGGATGAGGATACCGTGACCGGCATCGTAACGGCGCTGCGCTCCGCTGTCATTGATGGTACGACCATGTACTATGTAACGCTGGATGCGGGCAATATTGTCTACTGCATTTCCGCCGGTGAGGTGGAAAAGGTCATCCTGCTGAATGTGGGTGATCGGATCACCATCACCTATGAGCCGGATTCCATGCGGGATGATCTTATCTGCACGGCCAATGCTTTTGAATGGACGGTTGCTGAGGAGCCGACCGAGCCAGCGGAGGAGTCCGAGTTGCCCGAGGGTCCCGCTGAAGCGGCGTAACTGCCAAATTCACTGCAAAGTCCCTGCCCATAGCGGCAGGGACTTTTAGCGGTTCACGGTTTTTATTAAGATTGTTTGAATAATGCGGCGGTGGCATTGACAATGCGATGGCGAAGTTGTAAAATATATTTGACATTAAACATTCGATCGGAGGGAGCAAAATGCTCAGAATCGAACACCTGACCAAAACATACGGTGATAAAAAGGCGGTGGATGATCTTTCGCTGCACATTTGCGCGGGGGAGATCTATGGCTTTATCGGCCACAATGGCGCCGGTAAAACCACGACCATCAAATCCTGCTGTGGTATCCTGCAGTTTGAAGAAGGGGAGATCTATGTGGATGGCGTGTCCATCCGGGAAGATCCCATCGGCTGCAAACGCAAAATCGCCTATCTGCCGGATAACCCCGACCTGTACGAATTTCTCAGCGGGGTGCAGTATCTCAATTTTATTGCCGATGTATATGGCGTTTCCAAGGAGGAACGGGAACGGCGCATCAAGGAATATGCCGATCTCTTTGGCCTTACCGAAGACCTTGCTCAGCCTATCAGCGCCTATTCCCATGGTATGAAGCAGAAGCTGGCCATCATTTCCGCCCTCATCCATCAGCCAAAGCTCCTTATCATGGACGAGCCGTTTGTCGGCCTTGATCCCAAAGCCGCCCACGAGCTCAAGCAGATCATGCGGCGGCTGTGTGATAACGGCTCCGCCATCTTCTTTTCCACCCATGTGCTGGAGGTAGCAGAAAAGCTTTGCGATAAGGTTGCCATCATCAAGGGCGGCCGGCTGATCGTCTCCGGGACGATGGAGGAGGTCAAGGGACAGGATTCCCTGGAGGATGTGTTCCTGGAACTGGAGGATGACAATGCTTAAAACGCTGCTGAAAGTCCAGTTTGCCGCGCTCAAGGCTTCGCTGCTCCGCAGCCGCCGCAAGCAGAGCAAAGGCGGCACGGGCCGTACCATCGGGTTTGCGGTGCTGTTCCTTTATGTCATCATCTGCTTCTTTATCATGTTCGGCAGCATGTTTTCTTCTATCTGCATGCCGCTGCACGAACTTAGCCTGGGATGGTTGTATTTTGCCATCGCCGGTTTGATGGCTTTTATGCTCACCTTTATCGGCAATGTCTTTGCTACCCAGACGCAGCTTTTCGATGCCAAGGATAACGAGCTGCTGCTTTCCATGCCCATTGCGCCCAAGTTCATCCTGGGCAGCCGTATGCTGCTGTTGCTGGCACTGGATCTGGGCTATGTGCTGCTGGTAATGGGACCGGCCGGTGTGGTATATTGCATGAATTATCCCGTTACCGCGCTAAGCGTGGCGTATTTTATCATCAGTACGCTGCTGCTGCCGCTGATGGTACAGGCGTTCTCCTGCCTTGTCGCATGGGTCATCTCTCTTATCAGCAGCAAAATGCGCAATAAGAATATCATCACCATGGTGGTGTCACTGCTCTTTTTGGCAGCGTATTTCTATCTTTATAGCAAGATGGGCGATATTATCTCCGGCCTCATCGCCAATGGCACTGCCATCGCGGTGGCGTTCAAAAAGTACGCTTTCCCCGCGTATTACTTCGGCGTTGGCATCGCGGAGCATAACCTAACCTATTTGCTGCTGTATACCGTTTGCACCCTGGCAGTGTTCGAACTGGTATACGCCATCCTTTCCCGCAGCTTCCGGCAGATCACCACAGCAAAGAAAGGCACCGCACGCATTAAATACAAGGAAAGGTCGATGCATGTCAGCAGCCCGGCCGCCGCGCTGCTGCGCAAGGACTTCCGGCACTTCATCGGCAATCCTATGTATGTGCTCAATGCATGGATGGGGGAGATCCTGCTTGTTGTTGCCTGTGTCGCCATGCTCATAAAAAAGGATATTCTTACCGAGTTTCTGCCGATCCTGAATGGGGAAGGGGAGATCATGGGGCTGATTCTCTGTGTGATCCTTTGTGGTCTTAGCTGCACCAATCTTATCACGGCTCCATCCATCTCACTGGAGGGAAAGAACCTTTGGATCGCGCAGTCCATCCCGGTACCTGCCGGTGTGGTCCTTCGCGCCAAGGTCAAGCTGCAAATGCTGCTCTGTATTCCTATAACGGCGCTTAGTGCCCTGCTGATGGGAATTGTGTTAAAGCTGGAGCTGCTCACATTGGTGCTGGCTGTGCTGGTGCCTGCGGCCTTCAATCTGTTCACGGCCCTGCTGGGCGTGGTGGTCAACCTGCATTTTCCCAAGTTCGATTACATCAATGAAACAGTCGTTATCAAGCAGAGCATGAGCACCATGATCTGCATGTTCGGCTCCATGGCCGTGGTGTTGGTATTGGCACTGCTGTATGCGCTGCTGCTCTCCGCAAGTGTTGCGCCTACCTTGTTCCTTGCTGTATGTCTGGTGCTTTTGGTTATTGTGTGCGTGTTGATGTGGCGGTATTTGGGCCACGGCGGCAGCGCCCGTTTTGCAGCCTTGCAGGCAGATTAAAGCAAGAAATTGTACTTTGTGCTCTCCTTTCCGGGGGAGCACAAATTTTTTGCACCTTTTTCTCGAAAAATGCAAAAAAGGAGTTGACTTTATGCGGGGAAAATGGTAATATAACAAAGCTGTCACCTACGGGGAGGCAGCGGAGATGCACCTTGAAAATTGAACAGCATTCACTTGAAATTGACCGAGAGGTCAATGGAGAGTCCTTGTAAATTCTAAAGAGAATGTACTCTTAAAAACACAAGTAATAACGCAAGCGAGAGCTTGGGTTATGGATTAAACGATCATAATTACCTTAATAGGTAGTTTAGATACTATTTATTAAGAGTTTGATCCTGGCTCAGGACGAACGCTGGCGGCGCGCCTAACACATGCAAG
>URGQ01000043.1 GCA_900547385.1 uncultured Oscillospiraceae bacterium
GAGGAGCACAGCAGCAAATTCATGGCCACGCAGGTGATGCCGATGAGCAGGACGGACATCAGCGTGATGCGCCACTGCAGGGAAAGACGCTTCATACTTCCTCGCCTCCCATCAGATAGCCCTCGCCGATGCGGTTGCGGATGGGGTCATAGCCCAGCACGGCGCGGAGCTTTTTGCGCAGGGCGGAGATGTGGACGCGAATGGAATTGCTGAAGCTGTCCACGCTGTTGTCCCAAACATGCTCCATCAGCTCCTCCTGACTCACGGGCCGCCCCTGATGCACCATCAAATATTCCAGAATACCCGTCTCCTTGCGGGTGAGCGTCAGCAGCTGCCCGTTGACAGCGGCGGTGCGGGAGCGGGTGTCAAAGGTTAAAGCTCCGCAGCTTAGCAGCACATCCTGCTGGGTGAACTGCCGCAATGTCAGGCTGCGGATGCGGGCCTCCAGCTCGGCAAGATGAAAAGGCTTTGCCAGATAGTCGTTGGCCCCGGCATCCAGCCCCTCCACCTTGTCCTCCACCTCGCCGCGGGCGGAGAGGATCAGTACCCGCGTCTCACGGTCGGTCTGCCGCAGGGTGCGTAGCACCGTCATGCCGTCTTTTTTCGGCAGATTCAGATCCAGCAGCACCAGATCGTAGCGCTCCACGCCCAAAAGCGCCAGCGCCTTTTCCCCATCATAGCAGTAGTCCACGCTGTAGGCCAGCCGCCGCAGGCTGCGGACGATGGTCTCGCACAGGGCGCGTTCATCTTCAATTACTAAAAGGTGCATGAGAGCCCTCCTTTTTATTTCTTCGTTTTTGTGTTGCTTTCATTATAGCAAAAATAGATAAGGTTTGCGTTAAGTTTTCGTTCTTAACAGAAATTTTAACCTCCCCGTGCTATGATGGGCACAGTAATTCGGAAAGGATGATGAAAATGACTCATGCAAAAAAAGCCGCGGCGCAGGTCGTGCTGCTGATTGCGGGCGCTGCCATGCTGTGCTTCGGCGCTTGGCGGGGCGAGGCCGCAACGGTATTCAGTAAGGCGATTAAATTATGTTTGGAGTGTGTCGGCATTGGATAAAAAACATACCGGGGTCTCCCACCTCCTGTCCCGCTTCCGGGGCTGGATCCAGGCGGGCGCCGCCCTTCTCACCAATCTTCATCTGCCGAATTTCCTCAAGGGCTCCATTTATCAGGGCAGCGGCAAAACCGTCTGCGTGCCGGGGCTCAATTGCTATTCCTGCCCGGCGGCCTCCGGCGCCTGCCCCATCGGGGCATTTCAGGCGGTGGTGGGGTCTTCCAAGTTCAGCTTCTCCTATTATATCACAGGCTTTCTCATTTTGCTGGGAGTCCTGCTGGGACGCTTTATCTGTGGTTTTCTGTGTCCCTTCGGCTGGTTTCAGGAGCTGCTGCATAAGATCCCGACGAAGAAGCTCTCCACAAAGAAGCTCAAGCCACTGACCTATCTCAAGTACGCCGTACTGTTGGTGATGGTTTTCCTGCTGCCGGCGTTCCTGGTGAACGATGTAGGCATGGGCGACCCATTCTTCTGCAAATACCTCTGTCCCCAGGGTGTGCTGGAGGGGGCCATCCCGCTGTCCCTTGCCAATTCCGGCATCCGGGCGGCGCTGGGCAGCCTGTTTACCTGGAAGTTCTCCATTCTGCTGGCGGTGGTGGTTTTAAGCGTTGTCTTCTACCGCCCCTTCTGCAAATGGCTCTGCCCCTTGGGCGCTTTTTACGCCCTGCTCAATAAGGTCTCGCTGTTCCAGATGAAGGTGGATCAAAACAAGTGCGTTTCCTGCGGGAAATGCGCCCGCGCCTGCAAAATGGATGTAGACGTGACCAAATCCCCCAACCACACCGAGTGCATCCGCTGCGGGATGTGCATCCGGGCCTGCCCCACCGATGCCATTCGTTTCCGTTATGGCTTCGGGGAGGGGAAGGACACCGAAAAAACCGAAAAAGCGGTGCCTGCACCGCAGAACAATACCCAATGATTTTTCAGGAGGAAACAAAAATGAATGTTAAAAAACTCATCACCCTGCTGCTGGCCGTTATGATGGTCCTTGCCATGGCCGCCTGCGGCGCAAAGGAAAACGACAAAAAGACCGATATCCCCGGCGGCAACACCATGACCGACGAGTCCAAGACCCTTGAGGAGGCCTCTGCCCTGTTCGATAGCCTTCTGGCGCAGGAAAACGCCATCCTCGGTGAAAACTCCGCCCTGTGGGAAAAGGTATTTATGGCCGCCAATAAGGATATGATCATGATCGAGGACGGCAAAAACTACGGCCAGTTCCTGCTGGATACCATCGAGGACGCCAAGGATCAGTTCACCGAGGAGGAGCTGAAGGTGCTGCGTGAGGGCGGCGAGAAGATCCGCGATCTGGAGGATCAGCTGACCAAGCTAGAGGAAAAATTCCCAGAGCTGATGCCCGAGACCCCGGACGGCACCGTCAGCGTCCCTGCGGAAAACGGCAAGCCCATCGAGCAGAACAGCAACCCCTTCCCCGCATTTGAGGGCAAAGACTTGGATGGGAATCCGGTGAAGAGCGACGAGCTGTTCTCCGCCAACGCCGTCACCGTGGTGAATTTCTGGTTCACCACCTGCAAGCCCTGCGTGGGCGAGCTTTCCGAGCTGGACGCGCTGAACAAGGAGCTTGCGAAGAAGGGCGGCGCCCTCATCGGTGTCAACACCTTCACATTGGATGGCGATGAAGCGGCAATTTCCGAAGCAAAAGATGTGCTGGTCAAGAAGGGCGTGACCTATCAGAATGTGTACTTTGACTCCGATGGTGAGGCGGGAAAGTTTACTACAAACATTTTTGCCTACCCCACCACCTATGTGGTTGACCGCAGCGGCAATATCGTGGGTGACCCCATCGTAGGCGCCATCACGGAAAAGAAGCAGGCGGAGACGCTGCAAAAGCTCATCGATCAGGCTCTTGCCGCCGATATGGGCTGACAAAAGTACAGCATCAAGCAGGCCGCACCCACGGTCAACGATAGCATCATCGGCATGGGCGGTTACGATGTGAAGTGCTTTTTCTACCCGAAGAACGAGTACAGCTGGGCTTATGCAGGCTCTCCAACGGATGTGGGCACCTATGTCGTCAGGTTCAAAGTGCAGGGGAACGGCAACTACGCTTACACCTCCGAACGCTTGATGGACGAAAGCTGGAAAAACCAAACGAAGGTCATCGAGGGCAGCACCCTTACCAAGGCTGCGACAATAGCCGTTGATGGCCTGCGGTATGGCGGTACTGGCGGCGGCAGGTATCTGCTTCCTGGGCGCCCGGCGCAAAAACCACGAATAATCAGCAACCATACCGGAGCGGAGCACTCTCTGCCCCGGTATTTCCGCATCTCCCAGAGGTCCCGCCGCAATCCTCGGTTTTCTTTCGGCG
Source organism: uncultured Oscillospiraceae bacterium (assembly GCA_900547385.1). Classification (GTDB taxonomy): domain Bacteria; phylum Bacillota; class Clostridia; order Oscillospirales; family Ruminococcaceae; genus Angelakisella. Next base: position 3,389 of record URGQ01000043.1, read on the forward strand.
GGATTTGTGCTATCTAGATGCAGCACGATAAAGGGGGAAAACCAACATGGAGCAATTTGAAATTCTGCGGGAAGCCGTGGCGCAGGTGGAACAGCAGCTGGAGCTTGATAAAATCACGGTGGAACGGGCCGTTTTCGGCTTGTTCTTCTCCGGTGTCAAGCTCTCTACCGGCCACGGCGGGCTGTGTTTTACCCCGGTCAAGGAGATGCCGGAGGCGGTATGCTGCCCCAGCTCCGCCCGGGCCATGCCGCTTTCCGGGCGGCTGCGCGGCCGTCCCGTTCGGGAGTACCTGGACGATATCTTCGGGGAGAACATCCTGCGGCGGACGCTGGGCATTGCGGCACTGAATGCCTTGAGCGTGGCGGCGTGGGAGCAATCCCCGCCCCAGGACTATGAGATTCTGATGGGCGTGGATGCCTTCGATGAGCTGGATGCTGCCCGCTACCCCAAAACGGTGGTGGTAGGGGCCCTGGTGCCCATGCTCAAAAAGCTGATGGCCGCCGGGGCGGATTTCCATGTGCTGGAGCAGGACCCCCGCACCCTCAAGGAGCGGGAGATGCCTTACTATCTGCCGCCGGAGCGGGCTGCGGAGCGCGTCCCCGAGGCCGATCTGCTGGTCATCACCGGGGTGACCATCCTGAATAACACCCTGCCCGGTCTGCTGCAAATGGCCAAACCGGGCGCGGAGATCCTCATCACCGGGCCCACCGCCAGCATGCTGCCGGAGGCTTTCTTCGCCCGCGGGGTCACCATGCTGGGCGGCATCCAGGTAACAAAGCCGGATGAGCTTTTGAATATCATCAGCGAGGGCGGCTCCGGCTATCATTTCTTCGGCAGGTACGCCGAGCGGACGGTCATCCGTAAAAAGCGCTGAAGAGGAAAAACCAGCCCCGGCCCTTGGGAAAAAGGCCGGGGTTTTTATATCCTTATTTTACATTAATGGTTGCATTAAGGAAAATCTGATGGTAGAATTAAACTAAAGTACAGGATTACCCAATCCCAAATCTCCCCGGGGAGATTTTCATGTCCGCATGCGGACATGATCCATTTTATTGGAATCAGCGGAGGCAACCCATGAGAAAAATAAAATACCTTCTGGCCTTGGCGGCGCTGCTGCTGTGCGTGCCGGCCCTGGCGGCGGAAACCCCGCGGCTGAAGATCGAGGTCCCCGGACAGAATGTGAAGCCGCAGGAAGAATTCGCCGTGACGCTCAGCCTGCACGATACCCCCAGCATTGCGGCGCTCGGCTTCCACATCAGCTACGATAAAACCCGCCTGGAGCTGACCGGCTACGAGGATGCCGGGCTGACCGGCTGGATGGTCGGTATCGGGCAGGGAGAGGGCGCCGTTTGGGTCAATGAAAAGGGCTGGAGCGGCGATGGCAGCTGCCTCAAGCTGACCTTCCGCGTACGGCAGGATGCCATCGAGGGCACCGCCTCCATCGGCATCACCGATCTGGAAGCCTACAATGCCAAGGAAGAGGCGGTGGCACTGGCCGTTACCCCCGGTGGCCTGTATGTGCAGGGGGCACCGGCCAAACCAACCAACCCGGCCAGCCCCGGCACGGCCGATAGCAGCCAGCCGGGCACACCCACTGCTTCTACCCCAGAGCAGATGAATCCAGCCGGGCAAACCCCATCGGAGGAACCCGGCACCGGCGATGCAGCTGTGCCACAGCCCTCCGGGGAATCCCCTGCCGTGGAGGCGGAATCCCCTGCGGCGGAGAACAGCCCCCTGCCCATTGTTATCACAGTGGCGGCAGTCATCGCAGCCTGCGGCGGCGCATTCCTGCTGCGCAGACGGAACCGCCATTTACAGGATAAGCCATAAAAATGCGCCCCCAGCAGGGCGCAACGGATGAGGAGGGACAAAAACATATCAATACGCAGCCAAATGCAAGAAAAGGAGGAACAAACAAAAGGATCATGAAAAGAGTATTGAGCCTGCTGCTTTCGGTGCTGATGGTCGCCTTTTTGGCGCTGCCCGCCGCCGCAGCGGAAACAACCGATGAGCCCCATACGCATCAAGTGGATTTCAAACCGTGGACGACCAAATATGGTAACTTCCATGTTGGTGAATGCACTACCTGCGGCGAATGGGTCAGTGAAGAGCACGCCTTAGTAGAAGGTACCTGTACTGTCTGTGGATACATGGAGCATGAACATGATGTAGACTATGCGCCCGGTTATAACATGGATGGTGATTATCACGCCGGTACCTGCAAAACATGTAGCACAACGATTCGTGCGGATCATACCTACAATGAGAGCGGTGTCTGTACTGCCTGTGGTTTTCAAAAGCATGAGCACGATGTAGCCAGCTATCACCCTAATGCGGGCAGTGACAATGGGCTGCATTATGGTTCCTGTTCAGTGTGTGGCCTCACCATTGTTCAAAGCCACACCATGGGTGGCGATACCTGCACTACTTGCGGCTATGCGCCCCACGATCACACATTCGCAAGCTACAAGATCTTTGTAACCCCCTATGGTGATTACCATGGCGGTACCTGTTTGGGTTGCGGAGAGTGGGTCAATGAAAGCCACACCTACGGCGAGGATAATCTTTGCACCGTTTGCGGTTATAAGCAGCACACGCACCAGGTAGCCAGCTACCATCCGAAAGAAAACGCCGATGGCCCCTACCATGCCGGCACCTGCTCGGTCTGCAATCTAAGTGTCCCCGCTTATCACACCTATGGTACGGATGGTGCCTGCACCGTTTGCGGTTATAAGGAGCATGAGCATCAGCTGACCAACTGCCAGCCGTTTGGGAATGTAGGCGGTACCTATCATGTTGGCACCTGCTCAGTCTGTGGGCTGAGAGTTGACGAGGGGCACACCATGCAAGATGGTACATGCACCGTTTGTGGCTACATGGATCACGAGCATACCTTGGTGTATACCGGTTACGATGAGGGCCATGAGGCACGCTGTTCGGTCTGCAATCTGTTTATTTCCGAGGAGCATACGATGCAGGATAATGTCTGCACCCTCTGCGGCTACACCCCCCACGAACATAAAGTAGACAATTATAACCCCTTCCGGGATATGCACGAAGGCCTTTGCTCCATCTGTAACCAGTGGATCCAGGAAGAGCATAACTTTGTAAACGGTGTCTGCGAAGCCTGCGGCTGCATGGACCACACCCACAATGTGACCTACACCCCCATCGTGAATATGGATGGGGAACGCCACAGCGGCACCTGCGCCGAGTGCCATGTCTGGCTCAGCGAGCCGCATACCTACAATGAACAGGGTGTTTGCAAAGTCTGCAACTATCAGAAGCATGACCATCGGTATGCTTATTCCATTGCGTATGAGCAGGATGGTGGTAGCTCCTACCACAACAGCCTTTGCACCGTCTGCGGGTTGGATATCCCGGGGTACCACACCATGTCGAACGGTACCTGCACAGTCTGCGGCTACCAAAACCACAGCCATACCTGGGGTGAATCGAAAGCGACCAATGACAATTACCATGCGGCCCGCTGTCAGGAATGCGGCCTTGTCTCCTACAATGTCCACAATTTCACGGATGGGACCTGCTCGGTTTGCGGCTACACCCAGCACGAGCATCAGACCGCTGCCCACACCCGCCCCTATGAGGAGGGCTGCCGCGGCAAGTGTACTAAGTGTGAAATGTGGGTTGTGCAGAGCCACACCATGGTGGATGGCGCCTGCACCGTTTGCGGCTACCAGGAGCATGAGCATACCCTGAAGTATTACGCCATCGGGGATAAGCACTATGCTATCTGCGCCGAATGCGGCATGTATACCCACAGCGAGTACCATCCCCTCACAGGCGAATGCCCCATCTGCCATAATCAGGAGCGCGAGCACGAGCACACCTGGGATAACGGCACCATCACCCGCCCGGCCACCTATACCGAGGAGGGCGAAATGCGGTACAGCTGCACCGGCTGCTCCGCCACCAGGACGGAATCCATCGCTAAATTGGCACGCTACTGCACCCATGCCTGCACCGCCTGCGGCGGCTGCACCCTGCCCGCTTCGGATGCCTCCTGCCGGCATCCCCGCTGCACCTGCACCCAGCCCCAGGCCCCCAGCCGCACCACTGCGGCAGCTACCCTGGAAACCACCGTTCCCAATCTGACCCTTTCGGCCGAAAAGGTGGAGCTGCAGCCGGAAAGCCCCTATGGCCAGTACATTACCCAGGTTGCCGCCGGCTACCGTGTCAAGTCGGTCTTTGAACTTTCCCTGCTCACCAGCGGCAGCAAGTATGACCTAAAAGCAGGTGAATCGGCCACCGTCACCCTCACCGTCGGCGTGGAAAACGCCAAGCGCATCGCGGCCGGGCAGCTGCTCCTGCTGCATGTCGGGGAGGACGGCAATACCCTTTACGGCCCCGGCGGCCTTACCGTCACCGCCGATGTCATTAACGGTACTATCACCTTTACCACCGGCAGCTTCTCCCCGTTCCTGCTGGTAGAGAATGCCGATACCCCCGCCCCCGCCGTGCTCCAGGTCGGCCAGGCCACCGTCATCAAGGGCCGGGAGGTCACCATCCCCGTCACCATCACCGGCAATCCCGGCTTCGCCGCTATGGGCTTCCACATCAGCTACGATAAGATCCGCCTGGAGCTGCTCGAATGTGAAATGGCCCCGGAGGGATTCAATCTTTATATCAAAAAGGAAAGCGGAAAAGCGGTCTTTGTCGGCGCAGCGGATTATATCGAAGACGGCACACTCTTAAACCTCCGGTTCAAGGTGCTGGAAAACGCCGAGGATGGCCTTGCGGAGATCACCCTTGCGGTGCAGGAGGCCCTCAATGTCAGCGAGAATAAGGTATCCTTCAGCGTCACCTCCGGCGGGGTCCAGGTCGTTACCCGCGTCCTTGGCGATGTAAATGATGACGGCAAGACCGGCAGCTTGCTGGACATCCTGTATCTCAAAAAATACCTGGCCGGCTTCTCGGTCAAGATCAATCGGCTCAATGCCGATATGAATGAAGACGGTGAGGTAAAGCTGGCCGATCTGATCCTGCTGATGCAGCAGTATGTGGAAGAGAAGATAGAAGGATGACACAGCCCGGTAAAAGCGCGGCAAGGCAGAAAGGAGATTGGCTATGAAAAAAATATGGAGCATCCTCATGGCGGCCATGATCCTGTGCCTTGCCGTGAGTGTCCCCTCCCTGGCGGAGGGCACCCCCACCTTGGAGCTGCGCCCCTCCGCATCGTCCGTCCAGCCGGGTGGGGAATTCACCGTGGAGCTGGTGATCCACAATAACCCCGGTATCGCCGGCATAAGGTTCGCTTTCCAGTATGATGAGACACTCCTCCAGCTTACCGGTGCGAATGGGCAATCACTGACAGACTGGGAAGTAGGCATCAAAGCAAAACAGGACGAAACAGGGGAGAAAGTAGATCGTGAAAATGCAGTTTGGGCTCAGGGTGAGAACTGGACAGGCTCCGATTGCTGCATCCTCCGGTTAACCTTTCGTGTGCTGGAGAATGCCCCCATGGATACCGTCACCACAATTGGCATAACGGGCTTGGACATCATGAACGCCAGCCTGCAGGAGGTCCCCTTCACCGCCACATCCGCCACCGTCACCATCCAGGAGGAGCTCCCGTTGAGCGTTACCCCCAGCTCCAGCGCACTGTCCGGTACCTATACCGTCAGTGGGCAGGTGGTCACAGTGACTTACGATAAGCCCTGCAAGGTCGGCTACCTTTCCGGCGGCAAATATGTGGCGGCTCCAGCGGTTGCTAGTGGCAGCGGCTACGCCTTCACTCTCCCCGATGGCATCACCGAAGCCATCCTCGTAGTCAAAGGCGATGTAAATGGGGATGGGAAAATCAACATAGCAGATGTCAACCGTTTATTCAGGTACACATCAAAAAAGGAAATTACGCTTAGTGATGAACAGTATTTTGCCGCGGATGTCAATCTTGATAAAAAAGTAAATATAGCAGATGTCAATCGCCTGTTTAGGTTCACGACTAAGCAAATAACAACTTTGTAATTTTGGAGGATTGAACAGATGAAGAAAATTGTTTCTATAGCACTTGCAATAGCACTGATATGTTTTATGATTGCAAGCACTGCTTTTGCAAATGAAACAGCTGTACTAAAGGTAGAGACAACAACTACAAGCGTACAGCAAGGAGAAAATGTCGTAATTAAAATATCAATGTCCAGCAATACAACAAAGAATATTGCGGCAATTGGATTTAATGTGGATGTCCCGGATAGTTTTGAATATGTATCTCATACGCTGGCATCTGGACTTCCCGAAAATGCAGTATATACAAACCGCACAGGAACCTTTGGATGTTATAACGGACAGCTTTCAGGAGATTTTGAGATTGTAACAATTACTTATAAAGTTAAGGAAGCCGCAGATGCGGGAGAAGTGAGTGTTGGAATCAAAAATGATGATGACCTGTCTGTGACTGATGTTGATGATAGCCTTGTAGATCTTACTATAAATCCGTGCACCCTCACCATCACCACCCCCCATGTTCACCAGTGGGCTACCGAGTGGACCAGCGATGGTACCCACCACTGGCATGAGTGTACGGCCGAAGGCTGCACCTTGACAGCAGGTACTGCCAATAGCGAAAAAGGTGGCTATGCAGAGCACAACTGGACCGCCGCAAACTGCACCACTGCCAAAACCTGTTCTATTTGCGGTAAGACAGAAGGCAGCGCCCTCGGCCATGATTGGGCTGCTGCAACCTGTACCGCTCCTAAGACCTGCAAGCGTACCGGCTGCACCGCCACCGATGGTAGCCCTCTTGGCCACGATTGGGATACTGTCTGGACGATCGGTGATGACCAGCACTGGCACAAGTGCAATCGTACTGGCTGTACCGTAATAAAGGATGCGGCGAACCATACCCCCGACCGTAATGCTGCAACTGAAGATGACCCCGTCAAGTGCACCGAATGCGGCAAAGTCCTCACCCCCGCCCTTGGTCATGTCCATACCAGTCATCTTACTTCCGTAGCGGCTAAGGCCCCCACCTGCACCGCACCCGGCAATGCTGCCTACTGGAAGTGCAGCTGTGATAAGCTGTTCTCCGATGACACCGCCACCACCGAAACCACCCTTGCGGCGGTTACGAGGTCTGCCCTCGGCCACGATCATAACGGTCCTTGGGTCACCACAGATGAGAATGAACACTGGAAAGTGTGTGCCCGCGAAGGCTGCAACGAGCAACTGGATAAGGCTGTCCACACCCCCTCCGCTTGGGTAAATGTCGGCGATGGCTACCATCACCAGACCTGCACTGCCTGCGAAAGAGAGTTGACGCATGAGGTCTGCACCTTTGGCCAGCCCCTGAAGTACAATGCCACCTCTCACTGGGAAGAGTGCACAAAGTGCGGTAACAAGCAGAACGAAGCCGCCCACGAGTTCCTCCCCGATTCCGACAAGTGCACCGGCTGTGATTACACCAAATCCTCCACCATCACCATCATCACCCCCACCCAGCCGGGCGATAGCAAGCCCGCGGAGGGCAACCCCTCCACCGGCGCGGTTTCCGGCCCCGTCGGCTACATCGCGATCGGCCTGGCTGCCGTAGGCGCTCTCTGCCTCGGCGCTAAAAAGCTCACCCAAAAGCACGAGGACTGACCCCAACGCGTAAAATAATGCAGTAACATAAGGCCCCCGGCCCGATCCCTCCGATCCCGCCGGGGGCCTTTTCATCCCACCCATCAAAAAAAGAGCCCTCCGCGGAAGGCCCTTTCGTTATGTCTTTTTGATAAAGCTCGTCCCGCATTTGGGACAGGAAATACTGATCTTCCCCTTGCCGCGCGGCACCCGCAGCTTCTGCTTGCAGGTGGGGCAGATGAATACCTTGTACTTTCTGCGTTCCTCCCGGCTGGGCCGGTTCGCGCGCCCGTTCTTCAGCTTCCACCAGAATTGCAGCAGCTTTTGGTTCTCCTGCTGCCGGGCGTAAATGTTGCGGGAGAAGATGCGCAGATAGCACACCACCAGCACCGCCCAGCACAGGATGCTGAGCCCCTTGATCTGAAAGATGCTGCCGCATAGCGAGATGACCAAAGAGAGCGCCAGCAGCACCCAGGTCAGCTGATCCACCCCGTATCGTCCCATCATCAAACGGCGAAACCAATCCCGCATACCTTTCCGGCTCTCCTTTCCCGTTCATTTCTGCTGTACTCTATCATAGCGGAATGACAGAAAAACTGCAAGAAAAGCAGCGCAGAATTTACAAACCGTTTACGAATTGTTTTCCGGCCATGGGCAAATCAGCACGGACTTCTCCTATGGGGGAGTCCATGCAGGATCTCTGCCGGCAAAGCCGCCCGCGCTCCCACGCCGGGCGCGCCCTCCGCTTCAGTCGGGCTGACCCTGCGCCTTGCGCCGGGCAGCCCTCCCCGCTGCGGGCGCGCCCGGCTTCCTTTTGCTCTCATCATAAAGGGCACAAAACCTTCCCGCGAGCTGTTTTTTAATCAAGTGAAAATACCTTCGCTTAACAAGAGCACATACGGTTTTTGCGGGCATAAATACCGCCCGAC
>URGQ01000044.1 GCA_900547385.1 uncultured Oscillospiraceae bacterium
GCAGCGAGGCGGAGCACCCGCAGCGGTCGAAAAGAACGAGCAAGCGAGCAGCGCGGAGTTCTTTTCGGGTACCGCAAGGCGGAGGGGGCAAATACGCCGTGGCTACCTTTGGAGCGCATCTGTGCGCAGTACGGATTTGTTTTTCCCGATTATTGAGGGAAAAACAATATTCGTATCCAGCACAGCTAAGCGTCAAAGGGATTTGTCAAGGGGGAATTCGTCCCCCTTGACCCGCTTTTGCCTCCTTTTGGCGGTGCAAAAGGAGGCCCCCGCCGGGTAGGCGCGCTAACTAAGCCTTGCAAAAGGCTCCGCGACGCCGACAGGCGAGAAGAAATTATTATCTTTTACTGTCAATCCCTCAGTCAGCCTTGCGGCTGACAGCCTCTCGCTGCGGCTTGGTCACGGCGCGGCTCTGATATGCCACCGGCATATCATTCACTACCGCGCCGCCACTTCGTTACCCCTTACACAGGGGAGCCTGTGGGGTGGGGTGACGGCTGGCTGGTTGTTGGAACATCACATAACTGTTATAACATTATCCAAAAACGATATGTCGAAAAAAAGATTTTTCTGTGTAACTCACAATTGAATGTTACATGTGCTAAGTCTATAATTTTATATACATATTGCACAAAGGATGAGATTAAATTGTTAAGTAATAAACAAAAATTTGAGTTATTATACCGAACCTGTGCGATTGTTACCCGCAAGATACTGGTGGTGCAGCTGCGGGGTGAACACTACCGCGATGAAACAAGAATGCCTGATTACAGGAAAATGTATTGTGATTTATTCCAAGAAACAACATACATTCGGCGGATGCTGATAAACGCCCTGCTGGAAACCCAGGATAAAGAGAACCATTTATGAACCGGCGCGGCGGGGAAATGGTTCTCTTTTCTTGCGCTGCCGCTAAATCCTGTAAAAAATAATGAACCTGCTGTAAAGATTTTGGCAGTTTGGTAGACAAGCGCGGCAAAACCCGCTATAATAGGGAACGATATTACGCCGCCGAAAACGGACGGCCGCTAATTTGGAGGAAGCGAAATGAACAGATTTGTAAAAGTACTGGCCATGCTGATGGCGCTGATGCTGTGCGTAGGCCTGACCGCCTGCAGCAGCAAGCAGGGCAACGGCGACGCCGCCGTAAACTACAGCCTGGGGCTGACCACTGACGGCCGGTTTGATGGCATTACCGCCAAGGACTATGTGACGCTGGGCCAGTATACCGGCATCCAGTATGACGAGAGCGCTGTGACCGTAAAGGAGGAGGACATCCAGAAGAAGATCGATTCCATTATGTCCAGCCACACCTATAAGGAAGAGATTACCGACCGCGAGGTAGCGGATGGCGATACCATCAACATCGACTATGTGGGCAAGGTGGACGGTGTGGAATTTAAGGGCGGCAGCACCAATGGCGCCGGTACCGAGGTGACCATCGGCGTGACCAGCTACATTGACAACTTCCTGGAGCAGCTCATCGGCCACAAGCCCGGCGAGACCTTCGATATCGAAGTGACCTTCCCCGACCCCTATGAGCGCAACACCGAGCTTTCCGGCAAGGATGCCGTCTTTACTGTGACCATCAACAAGATCATTGTGACCCACACCTATGAGCTGACCGATGACTTTGTAAAGGATAACCTGAAGGACGACTATGGCTATACCTCCGTAGAGAACATGCGTCAGACCATTGCCAAGGACCTGCGCGACAGCCAGGTTTATGACGCCATGATGGAAACCATACTGAAAAACTGCCCCGTAAGCGAAGTGCCCCAAAAGCTGGTGGATAACGAGATCACCATTGTGATCAAGCAGCTGAAGTTCTCCGCCTTGCAGTACAGCATGGAGCTTTCTACCCTGCTGAACTACTACTACGGTGTGGAGAGTGAGGAGGCTTTCCGCACCAAGTATGAGGAGAACATCCGCGAGACCATCTCCCAGTACATGGTGATGATGGCCATTGCTGAGGACGCGAACCTCTTTGCCACCGAGGACGATGTGAAGGAGTACTTTAAGACCGAGATGGATACCGAGGATTACTCCGAATATGTTGCCCAGTACGGCTACGGCTACATTTACCGCGCCGTGACCTTCAACAATGTGGGCCAGTACCTGCAGGAGCAGAACCCCGCCCCCGCTTACACCGATATCAGCGAGGTCATTGTGCCTGCTGCAACCGATGATACCACCGCAGAGGAGAACACCGAGACTCCCGCCGCGTAAGCAAGCCTATAATAAAAAGAAAGCCGCTGTGCCGAAAGGCATGGCGGTTTTACTTTTCCCTATGAGAAAAGGTTAGTGGTCGCCTGGCGGCGACAGGCGAGAAGAAACTGGGCATGGTTTGTATCAGCAACCCCTCAGTCAGCCTTGCGGCTGCCAGCTCCCCTTGCACAGGGGAGGCTGTGGGCCGCGGGGACATAAAAATATACACCTTGTAAAAAAGCCGGCCGTCATTCCGGCTTTTCACACTTTCCACAAAGTTTTCCACAGAGCGGTAAACACTTGCAAACCTGCCGGTTTTAGGGTAAAATATAGGTGGAATAATATCTTACCCGAAAAGAGGTTTGGAGCAATGGCAATTACTTTACGGGAACAGTATTTGGAGGGGTTTGTTTCTCCCCATGAAATGGACTGCATGGCCCCCCAGGTGGCGGCGGCTGTTCGTCAGCTGCGGCAGCACACCGGCGCGGGCAGTGATTTCCACGGCTGGCTGACCCTGCCGCGGGACTACGATAAAGAGGAGCTGGCGCGCATCCACGCGGCGGCCGAAAAGATCCGGGAGGATACCGATGTGCTGGTTGTCATCGGCATCGGCGGCAGCTACCTGGGCGCCCGCAGCGCCATCGAGCTGCTGCGCAGCCCCTACTATAACGCTCTGGGCAAGGATGGCCCGGCCATCTACTTTGCCGGGTGCAATCTCTCCGGCAGCTACCTGGATGAGATCCTGGCGCTGTGCGAGGGCAAGCGGGTCTCGCTGAATGTTATTTCCAAATCCGGCACCACCACCGAGCCGGCGCTGGCGTTCCGTGTGCTGCGCGGCATGATGGAGCGGCGCTACGGCAAGGAGGCGGCGGAGCGCATCTACTGCACCACCGACCGCGCCCGCGGGACACTGAAATCGTTGGCGGACCGGGAGGGCTGGCAGACCTTTGTCATTCCCGATGATGTAGGCGGACGGTATTCGGTGCTGACCGCGGTGGGCCTGCTGCCGATGGCCGTGGCCGGGATCGATATTGATGCGGTGCTTGCCGGTGCCGAAAAGGCGATGACCGAGCTGGCCAATGAGGACTTTACCGCCAACGCCTGCTACCGCTATGCCGCCATCCGCAATATCCTGCTGCGGCGGGGCAAGGCCATAGAAATTTACGCCAGCTACGAACCCCGCTTTACCCAGATGGGCGAGTGGCTGAAGCAGCTGTACGGCGAAAGCGAGGGCAAGGACGGCAAGGGGCTGTTCCCGGCTTCGGTGGCCTTTACCACCGACCTGCACTCGATGGGACAGTTTATCCAGGACGGCAGCCGCAACCTGTTTGAGACGGTCATTGATTTTATCTCCCCCGCCGCCGACCTGACGGTGGAGGAGGACCCCGAAAACCTGGATGGGCTGAATTTCCTTTCCGGCATGGCGATGCGGCAGATCAACCGGCGGGCGATGCAGGGGACCATACTGGCGCATACCCGCGGCGGCGTGCCCAACCTCGTTCTGGAGGTCCCGGCCATCAATGAGGAGGAGTACGGCTACATGGTGTACTTCTTCATGCTGGCCTGCGGTATCAGCGGCTACCTTTTGGGGGTCAACCCCTTTGACCAGCCCGGCGTGGAGGCCTATAAGAAGAATATGTTTGCCCTGCTGGGCAAGCCCGGCTATGAGGACCTGCGGCAGGAGCTGCTGGCCAAGCTGGGAGAATAAATTTTATCAACTCTGGGCGACGCCCATGGAAGAATAGTCTGCAACCACCAAATTCCAAGGAGGATCATAAGTATGATACAGTTAATCGTAGGACACAAGGGCAGTGGTAAGACCAAGGCCATAGTGGAAATGGCCAACAAAGCCGTAAAGGAGAGCAAGGGTTATGTTGTCGTCATCGAAAAGGATGTCCGTCTGACCTATGAGATCAGCAGTGCTGCACGCCTGGTTTATTCCGATGAATACGCCATTGCGGGCTATGACGCCGTTTATGGCTTCATCACCGGGCTGCTGGCCGGCAACTATGATATCACTCACATCTATGTAGACCCCGTCTTTAAGATGTGCGGACGCGATTTTGAGGCCTTTACCCAGATGGTAAACAAGCTGGACAGCCTGCGGGCTACCCAGGATGTTCATATCATCTTCACCCTTTCCTGCGAGCCGGAGGACCTTCCCTATCATCTGCGGGATATGATGATCGAGAACTGGTAAGCGGCATTTTTCCGATCTTATGAGGCTGTAAGAGGGGCGGCGCCCGGGAGGAACGAGTTTTCCCGGGCTGTCGTCCCTTGCTTTTTTAGGAAAGGAGTACTCTATGAAACATCGCATCATTGCAGCGGCTGTACTGGCCGCCGTTCTGTGCCTTGCGCTGCTGGCCACCCGTGGCAGCGGGGAGCCCACCCGAAAGGATTATGAAGCCATCAAGGAGGGAACGCCCCGCAGTGAGGTTCTGGAAAAATTCGGGGAGCCGGACAGCGGCCTTTCCGGATTTTTCGGGGATATTTACAATTGCGGGGATCAGGTGGTCGTCATTTACTATGAAGTCGACTACGGCAGCGATGCCGCAACAGTAAGCAAGGTCACCATCACCAAGCGGCAGAGTCCAAACGGCTGATTTTTCATTCCCTGCACCAAGAAAGGATACCCATGACCTTCCAATACTTTTTCTTTGCTACCGTCCCGGGATATTTTTTGCAGGCGCTGCCCTTTGCGCTGGCGGCCGGGGTGTGGTATGCCCTGCGGCTGCACAAAAAAGAGCCCGCGCTGCCCGGCGGGCAGGTGGTGCTGCGTTCGCTGTTCCCGTGCTATTTCGCGGGGCTGCTGGTCTTTACCATCTTTCTGTACCCCGTTTCCGATCTCTACTATCTGCTGTTCTACGGCAGGCCCTCCCAGGGCGGGCTGCCGTGGTTTGTGATGGATTACGATTTTTCCTTTGACTTTTTCCGGAATTTCACAACGGAAAACCGTGATAATATCCTGCTGTTTTTGCCATTTGGGCTTTTATACCCGCTGTACCGGCCGCAGGCAAACTGGGGCCGCACGGTGCTGGCGGGGCTGTGCGCCACCATTGCCATTGAGCTGATCCAGCCCATAGTGGGGCGCAGCTTTGATGTGGATGACATCCTGATGAACCTTTTTGGCACAGTCATTTCCGCCGCCCTGTTTTTTCTGCTGCGGGCGATATTCTGTCCCAAAAGGAAGCAGGCATAGCCCCTGCACCCATTCCCCTCCGGCCGCATAGGATGGCGTAGCAACGAAAGGGAAGGGGGAGAGGCCATGTATCGCAGGCGTTCTCCCCGCCGCCGGGGCGACTGCCCCCTGGCGCTGTGCTGCATGGCCTTTGGGCTGGGGGTGCTGCTGGCCCTGTGCGGCGAGCTGCGCACCGCGCTGGTCTTTGCGGCCATCGGTCTGGTGATCCTTGGCTTTCGCTGCCGCCGTTAGCTGCTGTCACTTGCCAAAAGGAGGAGTAACTGTATGAAGGTTGTAGTTTACCGCAGCCCACGCCTGCTTTCCGGTCTGCTCCGGGCGCTGTTCCACATCCGCCGGGAACCGGAGCTGCCCTGACCCCCGCCCCCTCAGCGGGGGCTTTTTATTTTGATTTATCTCAGCTCCAGCAGCTTTCGCACTTCCTCCATTCGGGCAAAAAACCTAAAGTACAGCATTCGGTAATCCGGTGTATCACTTTGCAGGCAGGCTTCTTCACACTCCTGCTGTGCCGCGATGATTTTATCCTGTATCATCATAATTTGGATGCATTCCTCTTTTTCCACTTTGAGCATCTCCTTTCACAAATCATTTTAGAACAATATGTTCATTTTGTAAATAGAACAATTTATTCACCCCTATACTGTCCCTGGGGTGATCGTAATGATAAAATACCAAAGGATCCGCGACCTGCGGGAAGATGCTGATCTGACCCAGCAGCAGGTGGGTGCGGCCATCAATGTGCCGCAGCGCACCTATGCCTATTATGAAAGTGGCGGCCGGATGCTGCCGCCACAGGTGCTTTGCGCCTTGGCCGATTTTTACAATGTCAGCGTGGATTACCTGCTGGGCCGCACCGATAAAAAAGAGGTCAATCGGTAACATTGAAAATCGAAACCAGCTATGTATTCCCCACAGTCCTCCACATTTACGGAACGGCTGTGGGGAAAGTTTTTAAGTTCATTACCTTCGTTTGACAAGGACGCACATGCTTTTCGGTGGTAGCTTTCTGCTGCCGATTTGCAGTTACCCCACATATAATGCGCCGCAGGCACCTTGAGAGCGTATCTGCGGCAAGGGGGCCTTGGGGCACAGCCCCAAGCGTGTTTTGGTATGGGGTCCCCGGCGGGACGCAAGGCCCGCTGGGGAAAGGAGGAGCGGCGGAGCGTTGGAGGGTTGCCTATCCCATAGGGATAGCGACCCGACATGGAGCAAAGCCCGCGACGACGCGCACATACAAAAGTAGGCCCCGCCGGGTAGGCATGCTTACTATGCCTTTGCAAGGGGGCTTACCCCATGGCCAGCAGTCCCTGGCCCAGCCGCTGGAACGCCCGGCCGAAGGTCATGCGCTCCACGGCGGCGGCCGTTACCACCGGATAGCTGGCCACCGTTTGGCCCTCCACCGTCACGGTCACAGTACCTACCTCGGTTCCGGCGGCAATGGGGGCCTCCAGGCTTTCGGCCAGGTTCACCGTTTGGGTCATGGCCTCCCGCTGGCCCTTGGGGATGACGATCCCTTCCGCGGGCGGTTGGGCGGTCAGCTCCACTGTGGGAGCGGTACCGCGGATCACAGCCAGCGGCTCCAGCTCCGGCGGGGTGATATTCACCGCGGCCAGGTTGGCGTAGCCCCAATCCAGCAGGGCCCGTGCCGCCGCAAAGCGGTCATTGCTGTTGCCGGCGCCCAGCACCACCGCGATAAGCCCCAGGCCATCCCGGCTGGCGCTGGCGGAAAGGCAGCAGCCCGCCCCATTGGTGGTGCCGGTTTTCAGCCCCGTGGCGCCCTGGTAAAAGCGCACCAGACGGTTGGTGTTCACCAGGCTGGTGGCGCCGTTCCGCAGGGTATCCATCCATATGGTGGTGTAATCGGTGATCTTGGGGTACCGCAGCAGCGCCCGGCTCATCAGGGCAATATCCCGCGCGGTGCTGTAATGGCCCTCATTATCCAGCCCGGCACAGCAGGCAAAGTGGGTATTTTCCAGCCCCAGCTCGGCGGCCTTTTGGTTCATCAGCTGCACAAAGGCTTCCTCGCTGCCCGCTACATATTCCGCCAGGCACACGGTAGCGTCATTGGCGCTCTGCACCGCTACCGCCTTCAGCAGGTCATCCACCGTCATCTCCTCGCCGGGCTTCAGCCATATCTGGCTGCCGCCAAAGCCCGCAGCCGCCTCGCTGCAGGTCACGGTATCGGTCAGGGCTATTTTGCCGCTGTCCAGCGCCTCCATAAAGAGCAGCAGGCTCATGATCTTGGTGATGGAGGCCGGGGGCAGCTTTTCATCAGCGTTCATCTCGTACCGCACGGTGCCGGTGTTCTGGTCGATGAGAATAGCGCTTTTGACCGGCAGAGAAAGCGCCACCTGCATTCCCTCGGCCTCGGCCACCTCCTTTTGAATCACCGCCGCGGGGATATTGGCATTGGGGATCTCCTCCCAAGTGGTTTCCTCGGCGCCCACGGGCACGGTAAGCAGCAGCCCCGCCAGTCCTGCCGCCAGCAGCTTTTTTATCCCTTTCATCACATGACCTCCCTTTTAATCCGCTTTATCCCATTCCTATGCGGGGAAGGGGAGGAATTTGCAGGGGGCGCTCGCCGCAGGGGGATACTTTTCTTCACAGAAAAGCAACCCCACGCCGGGTAGGCGTGCTTGCTTGGCCTTTGCGGGTGCGGGACTTTTTTCCTACACAAGGTATGATTGGGACGCGAAAGGCCCCCGGAAAGATCCGGGGGCCTTTTGTGGGGATTAGATATCAATTTTACCGTAGCGCTTGCCGGTATTCGCGGAGAGGATCTCCTGCTCCACAGCGCTCTTTTCGCTCTTGGGGGCAGTTTCGGCCTGCTCCCGGCGGACGGGACCGCCGATAGCGGGCGGATCCTCCAGGCGGGGACGGCGCTCACCGGCGGGACGGCTGCGGCGCTCACCGCCGTTGCCACGGCCACCGTTGCCGCGTCGGTTGCCGCCACGACCATTCCGGCCGCCACGGCCGCCCTCACGGCTGCCTTCCTTGCCGCCGGTAGGCGGTACGGTGGAGCTGATCACCACACGGCGGTTGGGTTCCACACCGGTGGAGGAGCTGGTAGCGCCCTTGACGGTGGAAACCGCGCCATGGATGATGCGGCGCTCATAGGGGTTCATCGGCTCCAGCGTGATGCTGCGGCCGGTGCGCACAGCCTGGTTGGCCAGCTTGCGGGCCAGGGCCTCCAGGGTACGGGCGCGCTTTTCACGGTAATTGCCGCTATCGATGGAAAGGCGGATATACACGCCCTCACCGCGGTTGGCTACCAGACTGGCCAGGTACTGGATGGCATCCAGGGTCTCGCCCCGGCGGCCGATGACGCCGCCGATTTGCTCACCTGCCAGCTGCAGGCGGACATTTTCCTCGTAGTAGCGGGGAGTCAAGGTAAAGTCGGTTAGGCCCATGGCCTTTAGGATCTCGGTGACATAGGCGGCGGCCTTTTCTACCTTGGCGCGTACCTCCTCGGTCGGTTCGATCTCCACCGGGGCGACCTTTTCCTCCTCGATGGCGCGGGGCTTTTCGGATTTTTCGGGTTTTTCGGTCTTTACGGGCTTTTCAGCCTTTACGGGCTTTTCGGCACGCTCGGCCTTGGGGGGCTTATTCTCCCTGCGGGGAGCCTCCTGCCGGCGGGGCTTTTCGCTCCGGGCGGGCTTTTCATCGGGCAGCTCCACCCATACGCGCACCTTGGCGGGCAGCTTCTTCAAGCCCAGGAACCCGCCCTTACGGGGCAGGTCAATGATCTCGAACTGCACCTCATCGCGGGGCAGGCCCAGCAGCAGCGCACCGCTTTCGATCGCGGCATTGGCATCCACGCCGGTAGCAATGATCTCTTTTATCATATTCAGTTACCTCGTTATTCGGCGGCATCAATCATCGATGTATTCATCGCCGTACTTTTCGGCATAGCGGCGGCGGGCTTCCTTTATCTTTTCCTTATCGGAAAGATAGGTGGTATCCTCCACCTTTTCGCCGTTCTTCAGGGCTTCCTTGGCCCGTTTCTTGGCCTCGATGCGCTCCTGGCGCTCCCGCTCGGCACGCTCCTTGGCCTCGGCCTGCAGCTTTTCGGCTACTTCCTTGGGGTTGTAGATCTTATTGAGCACAAGGGACTGAACACAGCCGAACACATTGGAAAGGGTCCAGTAGATACCTACGCCGATGGGCACCATGAAGGTGAACCAGATGGAGATGAGGGGCATGATATACATCATCATCTTCATGCTGGCGCCGGCCTGGCCCATATTGGGGCTGTTCTTCATGGAAATGATGGAAGAAAGCAGCGCGGTAAGACCGGAGAGCAGCGGGATGATGACCAGCCAGTTCCAGCCGCCCTGCCAGGGCAGGTTGGGAGTGCCGGAAAGATCCATACCAAGGAAGCCCATATCAAGGGACTGGATCTTGGCGATGACATCGGCGCCTACGCTGGAATAAGCGGCGGGATTCTGCATGACGCTCTGGTAAATGCTGATCTGGGGGGCGTAGCCAGTGGTGGCGATGCCCAGGGTGCCCGCGACCTCGGTGAGGGCGGCGATGGTCTCCTTGGAGAAGCGCAGCAGGTGGGTCAGGGGCTTGTACACTACATCCAACAGACCAAAGATGACCGGGAACTGAATGAGTAGGGTGCCGCAGCCACTCATGGGGTTGTAGTTTTCCTTGGCGTACAGAGCCTGCAGCTCCTCATTCATTTTGGCCTGGTTATTTTTGTACTTGGCCTGGATCTCCTGGATCTTGGGCTGGATGATCTGCATCTTTACGGTGGATTTCTGCTGCTTGAGGCCCAGAGGGAACAGGAGCAGCTTAACGATGAGGGTAAAGAGCACCAGCGCCACGCCGTAATTACTTACCAGGTGGTACAGGCCATACATCAGCCACCCAAAGGGGTAGCCGAAAACTGTCATAATAAAATTCATAAGGATGGTCCTCCGTTCCCATTTTCATGGGGAATAGTTTCCTCGCCGGTATTTTCTCCGACAGGGGGCTGGGAAGGGTGCGCCGCCTGCTGCTTTTCCTGCTCGGCGCCGGCAAAGGGGCGCAGGGAAAAGCGCTGGGGCACCGGATCGTACCCCGGGCGGCCAAAGGGCTGGCACCGTGCCACACGGCACAGGGTCAGCAGGCTCCCCCGGATGGGGCCAAAGCGCCGCAGCGCCGTGACCGCGTAGCAGGAGCAGGTGGGGGAAAATCGGCATCTGGGAGGAATAAGGGGGGAGATGCACTTCTGGTAGAACCTGATGGGCAGGATCAATAGCTCGCTGCATATTTTTTTTAGAAATTGCCACACCCGCTTCATGTCTGTCCCGCCTCCCGCACCGCGGATGGCGCCGCCGTTAATGCGGCGATCTGCTGCAGCATAGCCTGCTGTACCGGCTGCATTTTGCAGTGGGCGGTACGGCTGCGGGCCACAAAAATGAAATCATAGCCCTGGGGCAGCTGCTGCTCCAAACCGGTATAGGCGGCACGGATGACGCGCTTGGCGCGGTTGCGGCGGACGGCATCGCCCACGCGCTTGCTGGCGGTGATGCCGATGCGGTTATGTCCCAGCCGGTTGCGGGCACAGTAGGTGACCAGCAGCGGGCCGGTTTTTGTCTTTGCCCGGCGGTACATGCGGGTAAAGTCGCGGTTTTTCTTGATGATGACGGTGGTTTTCATGGTTTGGGTCCCTTCCCTGCGCCGCGGGAGAAGCGGGCAGTAGTGCGGCGTGCCGGACTGAGAAGAAAGAGGAGAGGGCGTCCCTTTCACACCGCTGCCTTCGCGTTTTCAGTTCCCTGTGGTATGTGCGGTCAAACTAAAAACAATGCCCACGGCATAGGCGCTGTGGGCATCTTTCTTAGTGGGTCAGTCTGGCTCTGCCCTTGGCGCGTCTGCGGGCCAGGACCTTGCGGCCATTGGCGGTAGCCATTCTCTTTCTGAACCCATGGACTTTGCTTCTCTGTCTCTTTTTAGGCTGATAGGTTCTGAGCATCGTTCTTCCCCTCCTTCCGGGTCTTGGCGGCGGCCCCGGCGCGGGAGCCTGCCTGATGTGGTCGGCCACCTGTACCAACGCGCTATTGGTAGAGATGACCCTGCAATTTTGAATTATACCTTAATTCTTGTCCCTCTGTCAAGAAAAAGCTACTGTTTTTGCGGGATTTTATTGCCCTGCGGCGTAAATAGTGGCCGCCCTGCCGGATGGGTACAAGATGTGGGGAGGGCGTAGGCTACTTTTCTGTGATGAAAAGTAAGCAAAAGATATTTATTTAGGGCAAGATTGTAGTCGCCTAGCGGCGGGGCATTGATTTTGCAGGGTGCAAAGCCTGTACGGCTCGCCGCCGGGGCGTTCCTTTTGTGCGTACAAAAGGAACCA
>URGQ01000045.1 GCA_900547385.1 uncultured Oscillospiraceae bacterium
CCTCCTCGGCCAATCGCAGTCCCTGCCGCCTTGCGGTGCCCGAAAAAATCTTCGCGCTGTTCGCTTGCTTGATTTTTTCGACCGCTGCGGATGCTCCGCCTCGCTGCATCCGCCACAGGCGGCGCTCGGCTCCGCATCCCCAACCGCCGCGACCCCTTTTATACCGAATTTCATCTCACCTGTCGGCACACCAAAAGGCTCCCCTGTGTAAGGGGAGCTGGCAGCCACAAGGCTGACTGAGGGGTTGACGGCTCCCCTTTACACAAGGGAGGCTTTCGCCGCCAGGTGGCCGCAAATCGTCCCGCGAAACAAACTTATATTCCCAGTAAATCATTCTCTCATTAGCCCAATCCTTATGTAAAATCAGTCCATATTCCTCCAATATTGTAAATTTTCCATTAAGAAAAGTGAAATATTAACCTTTTAACTGCAAAAAAGCGGCCATTTTGCCGTATTAGTGCAGGGGATCTTATCACAAGGAGGAAATTTATGATCATTTGTCAAGTCACCGGGGCCGCCATCACCGTGGCCCAAAATGAACTTCTCACCACCGGTATGGTACAGGCCGTCCCGGTGCGGTTCCGCTTCTCCCCGCAGTGGGCTGCCCTCGATCGCACCGCCGTTTTCACCGCCGGCACCGTCAGCGTCAGCTGCCTGCTGGGGGAGGATAACCAATGCTTCATCCCGTGGGAATGTCTCACCCGTGCGGGCGAGTACCTGCGTGTGGGGGTATACGGCACCCGCGGGGAGAAAATGGTCCTGCCGACAGTCAGCTGCCTGCTGGGGCCCATATGCACCGGCACCCAGCCGGAGGAAAATACCCCCACTGAAGCCACCCCCACCCTCGTCCAAAGCCTGCTTACCAAGGCGGAAGCCGCCGTTTCGGCGGCAGATGCCCTCCGGACCGATGCCGATGCCGGGCTGTTTAACGGCCGGGATGGCAAAGACGGCACCAACGGTAAGGACGGAAAAGACGGCCAAAACGGCGCTCCCGGCGAAGCCGGCCCTCAGGGGCCAAAAGGTGACCCCGGTGAGACCGGCCCTCAAGGGCCGAAAGGCGATCCCGGCGAAACCGGCCCTCAGGGACCGAAGGGCGACACTGGTGAGACCGGCCCTCAAGGGCCGAAGGGCAATCCCGGCGAGACCGGCCCTCAGGGACCGAAGGGCGACACTGGTGAGACCGGCCCTCAAGGACCAAAGGGCGACCCTGGTGAGACCGGCCCTCAAGGGCCGAAGGGCGACCCTGGTGAAACCGGCCCTCAAGGACCAAAGGGCAATCCCGGCGAAGCTGCCATTACTTTGGGGAGCATCACCCTTACCGCTGCCGGGTGGAGTACCGAGGAACCCTATTCCCAAGCCGCCGCTTTGGCCGGACTGACCGCTGGTTCGCTGGTGACTCTGCATCCCACCGCCGCCCAGCTGATGGCCTTGCAGGAGGCCGGGGTCACCGCCCTTACCGCTGCCAATGCCAATGGCACCTTGACCGTCTATGCTCTGGGGGCCGCCCCCGCCGCCGATCTGACTCTGCAGGTCACCATCACTGCCACGGGGCAGTAAAGTTTTCCCTTTCCGGCAGCTCACCGGTAGGACGGCAAAATAGCACCCAACCTGCCGCAGCTCATTTTGGGGGAGGCTTCCCTCAAAACACTGTGGGCCTTGCCTCTTTCCCCCAAAAAGTCCCCCCAGCGGAGTACTCCGTTGGGGGGGACTGTAAGGCTTGTATTTTTCTTTGGCTTAGCGGTTGTAAACCTTTCCGATATAGTTCTCCGGCGCCTTGATGGCACCATCGATACGGATCTCGAAGTGCAGGTGCGGACCGGTGGAATTGCCGGTGCTGCCGCTGTAACCGATGACCTGGCCCTGCTTGACATACTGGCCGACCGTAACAATGACATTGGACATATGGGCGTAGCGGGTGATCTGGCCGTAGCCGTGGTTGATGACCACCGTTTTACCATAGCCGTAATTCCAGCCGTAATTGAGGGCGGTGGTAACGGTACCCGCCTTGGAGGCACGGACCGTGGTGCCGAGGGGACAGGCGATATCCATGCCGGTGTGGCCGCCGTAGCTGCCCAGCGAGCCATAGAAGTAGCCGCCATCGGCGGGCCAGATGAACCGGCCGCCGGTGCTCGCAAAATAGTCATCAATGGTCTGGGTGCCGCGGGCAATAACCTGATTGACCGGGTCCTTGAGGCGGGTACGGCTCAGCACCGTTTCGCCCACTCTTACGCCGTCAATGTAGGTGACATCGGCCACCACCTCATCCTGGCCGTAAATACCGGCGGAGATGACCCGGTCATCACCGACGGGCTTCTTGTTATTATCCTGATAGGTGGTGCCGAACTGGACATTGGCCATATAGGTCTCCCGGCGGGTGACCTGGATGCCCAGCTCCACATCCATCTGCACCACCAGCAGTTCCTCATCGCCCTGCAGGGGCACCTGCTCCAACGGGATGAGGCTGATGGTCTGCATGGGGGTGCCGGTGGTGGTTTCGCCGCTTTCGGCATCCTCCGCCGGCGTGGTGGGATCGGTCGAATCGGCTGTATCGCCGGTAGCGGCATCCGTCGGGGCCTCATCGGCCGGGGCTTCCGCCGTTTCATCGGTGATGCCGTATTGCAGCCGGTACAAGGCATTGTTATCCCCGGCGGCCGCGGCCAGCTCCTCGGCGGCGCCATCCGGCAGGTCCTCCGGCCAGTACAGCAGGCCCATATACAGCACCATGCCGTTATTGATGGCGGTTTCCAGCGGAGTTTCGCCATTGACGGAAATATCCTCCAGCCGGGCGTTCCACTCCTCGGCCGGGGTGCCGGAATCGGGCAGGATGACCGAATCGGGATCGTAGCCCAGCTGCTGCTGCCGCAGGGCGGTGAGGTACTCCTCCAGCTCCATATTGAGGTCGTACATCTCCTCCAGCGTCAGGCCGTAGCGCTTGGCGATGGCTTCGATGGTCTCGCCGGGGCGGGCGGTGTAGCTGCGGCGCAGCTCCTTATTGCTGCGCAGGTAACTTTGCAGATTGGAAACGGTCATGAGCGAGCTAACGGGATAAACGCCGTCCTCCAGCCGGATATTTTTGGTGAACCGCACCGTTTCGTGCTCTTCCCCGGTGCGGTAGTTATTCAGCACCTTATCCATGTAGAGCAGGAACTCATTGCCGTCCTCCAAGGCGCCGAGGAACTTGCCCTCGAGATAGAAGCCGGAGGCATCCACCAGCTCATTGCCGGAGGAGCGCATGATGGCATCGGTAAGTTCTTCCTTGGTTAGGAGGTCCTTTTCCTTGGCAACAGCCAAAGAAAGGGTGGGGATGGTATCCTCCGGCGGGATGTATTCCTCATTGATGAGGCGAGCCAGCATGGCATCCCGTGCCTCGTAAAAGTCGCTTTCCTGGGCGATGTAGCCGATGGACTCGCCGTTATACTCCACCCGAAGGGCAAAGGTAAACTGATTGAAGAAGGCGATGGCGCCGGCCAGAATGGCCAGGCCGAAGATGGGTGCAAAGAAATTGGCGATGCGGTTTAAGGGGCGGGCCACTGCCCGGCTGTAATCCCGCCAGGCCTCCCGGCGGCCGGCTTTCCCTTCCGGGGTCTTATCCCGCAGGGCGGCGGCCAGCTCGGCTGTTTCATCGTGCAGGATGCGGTAGGGGAACAGCACCTCATCGGCGAAGTGCTCCGTCCGGCGGACGACCTTAAAGCGCAGGCTCCGCCACAGGATGGGCACCCGGGCCCGGACACGGCCGTACACATGACCGATGCCCCGGCGAATGGCATAGTATTCCCGCAGCAGCTGCATGCCGATGTAGGCGCAGCCGCGCTCCATGCTCTCGAAGGATTCCGCCAAAGTGGGGCGTTTTTCCCTGGGCTTTGCATTCTTTGCCTTGGCGGGGGCTTTCTTCCCCTGCTTCGGCCGGGATTTTTTCTTCTTTTTCTTCGGCTTCTTGGGGGCCTTTGGCTCCTGGGATTCCGGGGATTCCTGGGGCTCGGCAGGGGCTGGCTCGGCTGCCGGCTCCGCGGTGGGTTCCTCCCGCTGGGAGGGCTGCCAGCCGTTGGTTTCCGTCGCTTCCGGAGCGGGCTGCTCCGCCGGTTCCTCGGCGGGTTCCGGGGCGGGGGCAGTTTCGGGTTCCTGCTGTACAGGACTCTTTTTCTTTTTGGGCTTTTTCTGCTTCTGCTTTTTGGGCTTGCGGGAAGCGAGGATCTCCCGGCCGACTTCCGCGGCGGCTTCCGAAGCCTCGAAGTACTGCATGGCAGCGGCGGTATCCACCGGCTCGGCTTCGGGTTCCGGCTCATTCTGCGGGGATTGCAGGCTCTTATTTTCTTCTGTCATGGGGCATCCTCCTTCCTTGCGTATTAACACAGCTTAGTATTATAGCAAAGATTTACGGTTTTGTCCAGCCCGGGGCTTTTGGGTGGATCCAAGGGCTGACTGCCGATGCTGCCAGTATACCACCATGGGCGGGGGATTTCTTGTTGCTTTTGTAAACGGAATGTGACGGTTGGGGGAAAACTGGGTGAGGAGCCGGGACCGGCAGCAGGCCGCTGCAAGCCGCAAATTGGGCGGGCTGCAGGCCGTTCCGGCGCAGCCGGAACCAGCGGGCGAAGCCCGCTGAGGCCGCCCGGAGGGCGGCCCTGCCTGCGGCCCGATTCTGCCCCTTGCAGGGGCCTGCGGAGGGGTGCAAAAGGGCCCGGTGCCGAAGGCGCCGGGCCCGGTGGGGGCCTGCCGTTTGTAGGGGGTTCGGATCAGCGGGCGCGGGTGGTGATCTCCTCGGTGAGGTTCGCGTAGAAATCGGCGGGGGCCATGGCGCCCAGGTCGCCCTCCTTGCGGGAGCGGACCGAGACGGTGCCGTTTTCCACATCGCGGTCGCCGATGACCAGCATATAGGGGATCTTCTCCATCTGGCTGTCGCGGATCTTCTTGTTGATCTTCTCGTTGCGGTCATCCACCGTTACGCGGACACCGCGCTGCTCCAGTGCCTTCTTGATCTCATTGACATAGTCGAGGTGACGGTCGGCGATGGGCAGCAGGGCCACCTGGGTGGGAGAAAGCCAGGTGGGCAGGGCGCCGGCGTACTTCTCGATGAGGTAGGCCAGGGTGCGCTCGTAGCAGCCGAGGGAGGTGCGGTGGATGATGTAGGGCCGCACCTTCTGCCCGTTCTGGTCGATGTAGGACATATCGAACTGCTCGGCCAGCAGCTGGTCGATCTGGATGGTGACGAGGGTATCTTCCTTGCCAAAGACATTCTTGTACTGGATATCCAGCTTGGGGCCGTAGAAGGCGGCTTCATCGATGCCGATGGTGTACTTGATGCCGAGGTGATCGAGGATCTTGCCCATGATGCCCTGGGCCTCATCCCACTGCTCCGGAGTACCGATGTACTTTTCGGTATTATTGGGATCCCACTGGGAGAAGCGGAAGGTGCAGTCCTCCAGCAGACCGACGGTTTCGAGGCAGTACTTAGCCAGCTCCAGGCAGTGGCGGAATTCCTCCTCCAGCTGGTCTGGGCGCAGAATGATGTGGCCCTCCGAGATGGTGAACTGGCGCACCCGGATGAGACCGTGCATCTCGCCGGAATCCTCATTGCGGAACAGGGTGGAGGTCTCACCCAGGCGCATGGGGAGATCGCGGTAGCTGCGGGCGCGGTTGAGGAATACCTGGTACTGGAACGGGCAGGTCATGGGGCGCAGGGCAAAGCATTCCTTGGTCTCATCGTGGGGATCGCCCAGCACAAACATGCCGTCCAGGTAATGGTCCCAGTGGCCGGAGATCTTATAGAGCTCGCGCTTGGCCATCAGGGGGGTCTTGGTGAGGAGGTAGCCGCGCTGCTGCTCGGTATCCTCTACCCAGCGCTGCATCAGCTGGACCACCCGGGCGCCCTTGGGCAGCAGGACCGGCAGGCCCTGGCCGATGACATCAACGGTGGTGAAGTATTCCAGCTCACGGCCCAGCTTATTGTGGTCGCGGCGGCGGGCTTCCTCCAGTCGGGCCAGGTGTTCTTCCAGCATACTGCGCTTGGGGAAGGCGCAGCCGTAAACACGGCTGAGCATCTTATTCTTTTCGCTGCCGCGCCAGTAGGCGCCGGTGCAGCTGGTCAGCTTGACCGCCTTGACGGGGCCGGTGGACATGAGGTGGGGGCCGGCGCACAGGTCGGTAAAATCGCCCTGGCGGCGGAAAGCGATGGCTTCGCCCTTGCCGGCGTGCTCCTCAATGAGCTCCAGCTTATAGGGCTGATCGGCCATCAGCTTTTTGGCCTCCTCCACCGGCAGGGAGAAGCGCTCAATGGGCAGATCCTGCTTGGCGATGGCAGCCATTTCGGCCTCCAGCTTTTCCAGGTCCTCCGGGGTGAAGGGGGTAGGGACATCGAAATCGTAGTAGAAGCCATCCTCGATGGCGGGGCCGATGGCAAGCTTGGCGCCGGGGAACAGGTGCTGCACCGCCTGGGCCAGGATGTGGGAAGCGGTGTGATTGAAGGCGCGCTGGCCCTGCTCATCCTCAAAGGTGAGGATCTCCACGGCGCAGTCGTGGTCCAGCAGATCGCAGAGATCCGCGACCTTGCCATCCACCAGGGCGCAGCAGGCATTGCGGTACAGGCCCATGCTCAGATCCTTGGTAAAATCGGCGATGGACTGGGGAGCGGCCAGCTCCTTGACCGAGCCATCTTTCAGGGTAATTTTGATCATGATAAATTTCCTCCATTTCTGGTCATTGATGAATTGATGCGGAAGATCCCAAAGGGGCGGCGAGGGAAAATCGGATGATGGCAAGGAGGCGGGTGACGGCATACTCTTGTCCGATGAAATCGGACTGATGTATGGCGAACCCCCGACACAGCCAGCGCCGGTTTTCACCGCCGCCGAAAAAGGGAAAATAAAAACGGCTGCTTTCTTCCTGCGAAGAAAACAGCCGGGGTGAGACAAAATATCCCACGGTTCCACCCGAATCGGATCGGCTAAAGCGATCCACTTCATTGCGGCGGGTAACGGGGCCGGGCCGGCGGTGATTTGGCACCGCGCTGGAAAAGGCGGTCCGCAATTCCTCATTCTCCTGCGGACGGTTGCAGCCTGTGCCGTCCGCTCTCTGGCAGGAGTGCCGGGGCGCGGGTAACTTTTCTCATAGCGCTTTGGGATTTATGCGGTTATTGTAGTCCTTTCGGCCGGCGATGTCAAGAGGTTTTCTCCTCTTTTTCGCCATCGGCTTGCTCCGCCATCTCCACTGCTTCGGCGGCCTCGGCCTCCACGGCCTCCACCATTTCCACGGCATCCACCACATCGGCCTGGGCGGCGGTGGGGGCCATACCCTGGGCGGCCAGGCGCTCGGCGCGGCGGCGCTTCATGGCATTGTAGGCATCCTGCATCTCCTGCTTGCGCTCGGCCATGACCTCCTGCCGCAGACGGATGGCTTCCTCGCGCTCCTGGCGGTAGATCTCCTGCTGCTCCTCGCTGCTGTCGCGTTTGAGCGCCACGATGCCGAAGCCCAGCAGCACCACCAGGACGGCCAGAATGACCAGGTGGAACCAGGTAAACTCGTATTTGCCAATGACGATCTGCGGATCCAGCTCCATGGTGCCATTGAGCACTGCAGAACCGATGCCGATGACGGCAAAGAAGACGATGAAAATAGTGTTCCAAAGTCTTTGGCGTTTTTTATAGCCCTCGTAGATCTTTCTGGATTCTTTTCTATTGGTTTTTGCCATGTTCCCTCTCCCCATCAAACGAAAATTTGGATAAATTATATCATGGCGCGGCGGCATTTGCAAGAAAAAGTCCCCGCCGAAAAGCGGGGACAGGAAAATGCGATCGGTTTAGCCAGGGGGCCAGGTCATATCCCGGCCGGAGAGCACATGGAAATGCAGGTGCTGCACCGTCTGGCCGGCCTGCTCGCCGCAGTTGGTCACCACACGGTAGCTTTCCCAGCCATGCTCGGCGCAGATGCGGGCGATGGTGGCGAAGATATGGGCCACCATCCCGGCATTTTCCGGGGTGATCTCGGCCGCGGAGGCGATGTGCTCCTTGGGGATGACCAGGAAGTGGGTGGGCGCTTGAGGATCGAGATCATAGAAGGCGAGGACCTTATCATCCTCGTACAGCCTGTTCGATGGGATCTCGCCGGATGCGATCTTGCAGAAAATACACATGAGGGAATACTCCTTTCCGGGGATTTATGGAACTGGGGAAAAACGGACGGGCGCGACGGAGGGAAAGGGCTCCCGGCAAGAAGCGCCCGCAGGCAGGCTGTTGTACGATGAAATCGTACTTATGCCTGTCAAGGGCAGCGACGACGCCGGGGGTGCTTTCCACGGAGGAGCGCCGTAAAAAGACGCCGCAAAAATCAGATCAGTTCGGGCAGGCGGGTGAGGGCTTCGGCGATCTTTTCGGGATCGCCGGCGCCGCCCATGGCGCTATCGGGACGGCCGCCGCCATTGCCGCCGGTGAGCTGGCAGAGGGCGCGGACAAGCTTACCGGCGTTGACACCGGCTTTCACGGCTTCCGTACCGCAGGCCACGGCGATGGTACCCTTGCCGCCGAATACACTGCCCAAAGCGATAACGGCATCGGGGTGGTTGCCGCGGGCCTCATCGATCATGAGGCGGAGGGCATCAGGCTTCATCTCGCCGGGCATACCGGTGACGACCTGCAGGCCCTTGACGGTGACGGCGTTCTTAAAGAGATCGGCCGCAGCACTGGCCGCCATCTTATTTTCGAGGTCGGAGAGCGCCTTTTCCTTGGCCTTCAGCTCCGCCATCACCTGGGCGGTCTTCTGGGGCAGTTCGGCGGGGCTGCCCAGCTTGAGGTTCTGGGCGGCGGTATTCATCAGCGCCTGATTTTCCGCCATGTATTCCAGCACACCGCGGCCGGTCACGGCCTCGATACGGCGGATACCGGCGGCCACGCTGGATTCCTTGAGGATCTTGAAGAGACCGAGCTTGGCGGTATTATCCACATGGGTGCCGCCGCACAGCTCGATGGATTTATTATTGGCATTGACCACCCGGACGGTATCGCCGTACTTTTCGCCAAAGAGGGCCATAGCGCCCATCTTCTTGGCTTCCTCGATGGGCATTTCGGTGGTGGTGACGGGGTTCGCCTCCAGGATCAGCTCGTTGACACGGGCCTCCACCTTTTCCAGCTCCTCGGGGGTCACGGCGGAGAAGTGGCTGAAATCGAAGCGGCAGACCTTATCATCCACCAGGGAACCGGCCTGATGGACATGATCGCCCAGGACCTCCTGCAGTGCCTTTTGCAGCAGGTGGCAGGCGGTGTGGTTGCGCATGATGCTCATGCGGCGGTTTTCATCCACGGCGGCGGTGACGGTATCGCCCATTTGGAAGGTGCCGTGGGTAACGGTGCCGACATGAATGAAGTGGCCGGAGCCGGATTTGCGGGTATCGGTGACGGTAAAGACATTCTCGCCGCAGGTGATGGTGCCGCTATCGCCCACCTGGCCGCCCATTTCGGCATAGAAGGGGGTGCGGGTGAGCACGATCTGAGCGGCATCGCCCTCACCGATGGCTTCGACCCGCTCGCCCTCATAGACAATGCCGAGGATCTCGCTTTCGGCGGTCAGACTCTCGTAGCCGACGAAGTCCTCGCCGCCCTCAACGCCCTTGAGGACATCCTCGACCCAGGCCACATCGCCGACATTGCGGGCGGTGGCCTCACGGGCGATGGTGCGCTGCTTCTCCATCAGGGCCTTGTAGCCCTCCTCATCCACGGTGATGCCGCGCTCCTCGCACAGCTCACGGGTCAGATCGATGGGGAAGCCGAAGGTATCATACAGGCGGAAGGCATCCTCGCCGGAGAATACGGTCTTGCCCTCGGCGGCGAGCTTTTCCAGAATGGAATTGACCTGATCGAGGCCGGCATCGATGGTGCGGGCAAAGCGCTCCTCCTCCACACGGATGGTCTTTACGATATAGTCCCGGCGCTGGACGAGCTCAGGATAGGCGCTCTCATTTTCGTGGATGACGGTATCGGCGACCTTATACAGGAACGGCTCGCGGACGCCGAGCAGACGGCCGTGACGGGCCGCGCGGCGCAGCAGGCGGCGCAGCACATAGCCGCGGCCCTCATTCTGCGGGACAACGCCGTCGCCGATCATAAAGACGGTGGAGCGGATGTGGTCGGTGACCACACGGATGGAAACATCCTTTTTCTCATCCTGCTTGTAGGTGACGCCG
Organism: uncultured Oscillospiraceae bacterium; assembly: GCA_900547385.1. Taxonomy (GTDB): domain Bacteria; phylum Bacillota; class Clostridia; order Oscillospirales; family Ruminococcaceae; genus Angelakisella. The sequence continues at coordinate 10,169 of URGQ01000045.1, forward strand.
GCGATCTCGCAGATCTTCTTCATGATGTTCTGGACGGTATCGACCTCGAAGAGGTTATCGACGCCCTGCATGATGCAGGCCAGGCGCTCCAGGCCCATGCCGGTATCGATGTTCTTGTGCTCCAAGGGGGTGTAATGACCCTCGCCGTCGGAATTGAACTGGGTGAATACCAGGTTCCAGAACTCAACATAGCGGTCGCAGTCACAGCCGACATGACAATCGGGACGGCCACAGCCCTTTTCGGGCCCGCGGTCAAAGTAGATCTCGGAGCAGGGGCCGCAGGGGCCGGAGCCGATCTCCCAGAAGTTATCCTCTTTGCCCAGACGGACCATGTGGTCGGGGGCGACGCCGCGGCGCTTGGTCCAGATATCATAGGCCTCATCGTCATCCTGATAGACCGAAACATACAGCTTATCCACCGGCAGCTCCAGCTTCTCGGTGATGAATTCCCAGGCCCAGCGGGTAGCGTCCTCCTTGAAGTAATCGCCGAAGGAGAAGTTGCCCAGCATCTCGAAGTAGGTGCCGTGGCGGGCGGTCTTGCC
>URGQ01000046.1 GCA_900547385.1 uncultured Oscillospiraceae bacterium
GCTTTCCCGCCGTAACCCCATCCCCAAAGGAGGTACTCCCCATGATGACCGATATCGAAATCGCCCAGTCCACCCCGCTTTGCCCAATAGCGGAAATCGCCGCCAAAGCCGGCATCCCCGCCACGGCTGCCGAACCCTACGGCAGCAATAAGGCCAAGATCACCGAGGACTTTCTGCGGCAGCGGGAGGGCAAGCCCCAGGGCAAGCTCATCCTTGTTACCGCCGTCAACCCCACCCCCGCCGGGGAGGGCAAAACCACTACCTCCATCGGGCTGGCGCAGGCCCTGTGCCGCTTAGGAAAAAACGCCATCGTCACCCTGCGGGAACCCTCCCTCGGGCCCGTGTTCGGTCTCAAGGGCGGCGCCGCGGGCGGCGGCTACTCCCAGGTGCTCCCCATGGAGGAGATCAACCTGCACTTTACCGGCGATATCCACGCCGTCACCGCCGCCAATAACCTCCTTTCCGCCCTCATCGATAACCACATCCATCAGGGCAATGCCCTGCGGCTCGATCCGGAACGCATCGTGTTCCGCCGCTGCATGGATATGAACGACCGCTCCCTGCGCAAAATCGAGATCGGTCTGGGCGGTAAAGCCAACGGCACCCCCCGCTTCGATGGCTTCCAGATCAGCGTCGCCAGCGAGGTCATGGCTATTCTGTGCCTTGCCAAAGACCTGAAAGACCTGCGGGAGCGGCTGGGCCGCATCCTTGTGGGCTACACCGTGGAGGGCAAACCGGTCTTTGCCCACGATCTCCAGGCCGAGGGCGCCATGGCTGCCCTGCTGCGGGAGGCCCTGCGGCCCAACCTGGTGCAGACGCTGGAGCACACCCCCTGCCTGATGCACGGCGGCCCCTTCGCCAATATCGCCCATGGCTGCAATTCGGTGCGGGCCACCCGGCTGGCGCTCACCCTGGCCGATTACACCGTGACCGAGGCCGGCTTCGGCAGCGATCTCGGCGCCGAAAAATTCTTCGATATCAAATGCCCCGCGGCGGGAATTACCCCGGCGACCGTCGTTTTGGTGGTCACCGTGCGGGCGCTGCGCTACAATGGCGGCTGCGATAAGGAAAGCTGCCGCACCCCCAATGCCCCGGCCGTCGCGGCGGGCCTGTGCAACCTGACCGCCCATGTGGAAAACCTGCGGCAGTACGGTGTGCCGGTGGTGGTCGCCATCAATCGCTTCCCGGATGACCTGCCGGAGGAGCTGGCCCTCATCCAGGCGGAATGTGACCGGCTGGGCGTGCGCGCGGCTCAAAGCGAGGTCTTTGCCAAAGGCGGTGCGGGCGGCCTGGATCTGGCGGAAGCGGTGCTGGTTGCCTGCCGGGAGCCGGGTCACTTTGCTCCCATTACCACCCCCGCCATGCCCCTGCGGGAGAAAATCGAAACCATCGCCCAAAAGGTTTACGGCGCCGCCGCCGTGGAATACAGCCCCGAAGCGGAAGAACAGCTGGCGCAGATGGCCGCCCTCGGTCTGGAATACGCCCCCGTCTGCATCGCCAAAACCCAGTACTCCCTCAGCGATAACGCCAAGCTGCTGGGCCGTCCGCAGGGCCACGCCCTGCATATCCGGGGCCTTACCGCCAGCTGCGGCGCGGGCTTCGCGGTTGCGCTGGCCGGCAGCGTCCTCACCATGCCGGGCCTGCCCGCCCATCCCGCCGCCATGGATATCTCCCTGACCGACGACGGCCGCATCACCGGCCTGTTCTGATATCGGCTCCTGCAAGATTCGGGCCCAGGGCGCAGCCCAAACCGTCCTCCGGACGGTTCCAGCGGACTTTGTCCGCTGGCCCCGGCTTCGCCGGGGTGGGCTGCGCCCCGCCCTGTTCCCAAAGCCCGCCGCAGTCGGCAAATAGCAGGAATGCCCCTCGCCCTCTCTGCTTACCCCCAATTTTCGTTGACTTTTCCCCCGGGGTATGATAGACTATCGAAAGGCATAAAGCCCAAAAGAAGAACTAAAAATTAGGAGGACACTACAATGAAAAAATGGCTCGCGCTGCTGCTGGCCGCTATGATGGCTCTCGCCCTCGTGGCCTGCGGCGATACCCCCGCAAACAACGATAACGACAACAAGGATAACGATACCAAGACCGAGGAATTTGCCCGCGGCAGCTGGGATGGCAATGTCTATACCAATGATTCTCTCAATCTTACCGTCACCGTCCCCGATGGCTGGAAGATCGCTACCGATGAGGAGCTGGCGGCCATCATGGGCATCACCATCGATAGCCTGACTGAGCAGGGCGTCTCCGAGGAATTCCTCAAGGCCCAGAACACCTACGAAATGATGGCGCAGGACCCCACCAATGGCTCCAATGTCATCGTCATGGCGGAAAATCTCACTGTTTCTGTCGGCGGCACCTCCTACGATGAAGAGGCTTATTCCAATGTCATCATCAATACCCTGCCCGAGGAATCCGGCTATGAATTTGCCGATCCTAAGACTGTCACCATCGGCGGCCGGGATTACTATCTCCTGCAGTGCACCGCCGGGGAAGGCAACTTGGGCCAGGATTTCCTGTTCACCCGCATCGGCAACCACATGGTTTCCGTCATTCTTTCCTATTCCCCCGTGCTTGTCGATAACGCCGATATGCTGGCGATGCTCGGCATCAAATAAGCAATTTATCCAAAAGCTGTCCCGTTTCCGGGGCGGCTTTTTTGCGGGCCATCCGGCCATTTTTCCTGTCCCGGCCTTTTCAAAGGGACAGCAAAATGGTATAATACTATGAAAACATTTTAGAGGAATGCGCAGAGCTGGGAGACGGGCCCCGGCTCCGCGTTCCCACCCCCATCACCCGAAAGGAGGCCCCGCCATGCTTACCGTCCTTCGCCGCCTGTTCCGCCGCATCGATGCGGTGGTGCTTTGCTGCGCACTGGGGCTCTCCGCCTTCAGCGTGGTGCTGCTGCTCGGCATCCAGCAGATGGGCGTCATCGGCCGCCGGACCGTGCTGATGCAGGTCGTTGCCGCCGGGCTGGGCTTTATAGCTGCCATGGTGCTGGCCCACCTCGATTACGAGCAACTGGGCAGCTGGTGGAAATTCTATGTCCCCGTCGCGGTCGTTTTGATGCTGCTTACCTTTACCCCTCTGGGCCAAACCCGCACCGATTCCATCGAAACCAACCGCAGCTGGCTCAATCTTGGCTTCACCACCATCCAGCCCGCGGAATTCCTCAAGATCGCCTTCATCCTCTCACTGGCCTATCACCTGTCAAAGGTCGGCGCCTCCCTCAATGGCAGTAAGACGCTGCTGCGGGTGGGGGCCCACGCCATCTTCCCGGTGCTGCTCATCCTGCTGCAAAAGGACTGGGGCGTGGCTCTGGTCATGCTCTTTATTGTGGTGGTCATGCTCATCATGGCCGGGCTTTCCTGCCGGTGGATTTTGCTGGGGTGCGCCGCCGCGGTGGTCTTTGCTCCGCTGGCCTGGTTCTTCCTGCTGGATGACTATCAGAAAATTCGGTTCGTTCTGCTAAAGAACCCCGAAGCCTATGCCCTGGGACAGGCCTACCAGCAGCTGCAGGGCCGCATCTCCTTCGGCTCGGGGCAGCTGTTCGGTATCGGCATTTTCAGCCCGGATCACCGCTATGTCCCCGATATGTACAATGATATGATCTTCACCTTCATCGGGGAATCGGTCGGCTTTTTGGGCGCATTGGCGGTGCTGCTGGTGTATGGCCTGCTGCTGGGGCGCATCCTCCGCATTGGATTGCGGTGCAGCAGCTGCATGGGCCGTTTGGTCTGTGCCGGGGTCTTTGCCATGCTCGCCGCCCAAATCATGATCAATGTCGCCATGTGCCTGATGGTCGGCCCCTCGGTGGGTGTTACCCTGCCGCTTTTGTCGGCAGGCGGCAGCTCGGTGCTCTCGGCCTATTTGGGGCTGGGCCTGGTGCTTTCGGTCCGCCACGGAGAGAAAACAACGATGTTCAGCTAAGGAGGCTTTTTATGGGTGAAAAACGCTTTGTCGTCCTCGCAAGTGAGGGCTCCGGCTTTTCCAACGCCATGCAGGAAATTGTGGATACCGAAACCGGCGCGCATTACCTCACCTGGCAGTCCGGCCACGCCGGCGGCATCACCCCGCTGCTGGGCGCCGATGGCAAGCCCGTTATCACCGCCCGGGGAATGGAGTACGATAAATGACCGTGACTATCACCACCCACAGCCCGGCCCAAACGCAGGCGCTGGCCGAGCGGCTGGCAAAGCTGCTGCGCCCCGGCGATGTGCTGGCCTATACCGGCCCCATGGGCGCCGGAAAAACCACCTTTACGGTGGGCCTGGCCCGGGGCCTAGGCAGCAGCGATTGGGTCTCCAGCCCCACCTTTGCCCTGGTGCAGGAATACCGCGGCCCGGTGCCGCTCTGCCACTTCGATTTTTACCGCATCACCGGGGTGGATGACCTGTATGCCACCGGCTTCTTCGACTACCTGGACGGCACCCGTGTGCTGGCCGTGGAATGGAGCGAGCGGATCCCCGATGCCCTGCCGGAGGGAGCCATCCACATCCGCTTTGAGCCGCTGGAAAACGATTGCCGCCGCATCACCATTTCCACCCCCGCCGGCGATGACCGGCTGGCCGCCCTGCCCACCTAACGGGGCTGCCCCCTGCCGCGCAAAAATCGGCCTGGGCGGCGTCGCGGCCCTCGACAGGCGCAAGCCCGGCTTCGCCGGGCGCAAGCCTGCCTTCGGGCGCTTCTGGCCCATTTCCGATTTTTCCGGGGCAGCGCGCAGCCCCTGTCCATTGAATCATGAAACCAAGCCGAAAGGGGAGACCCCGTAAAATGCTGTTGTTCTCACTGGAATGCTCCGCCGCGGCGGCTTCCGCTGCCATCTATCGGGATGAAAAGCTGTTGGGCGAGGAATTCCTCAATGTTCCCCAAACCCACAGCGTCACCCTGCTGCCCATGGCCAAAAGCCTGCTGGAGCATACCGGCATCTCCCCCGCCCAAATCGATTACTACGCCGTCAGCCGGGGGCCCGGCTCCTTTACCGGGCTGCGCATCGGCATCGCCGCCATCAAGGGGCTGGCCTTCCCCGATAATACCCCCTGCATCGGCGTTTCCACCCCGGAGGCCATTTCCTATGGCCTGCTGGGCTTTGAGGGGACTGTTATCCCCATGATGGACGCCCGCTGCGGGCAGGTGTATACCGCCCTGTTCCAGGGCAAAGACGGCCGCCTGACCCGCCTGAGCGAGGATGAGGCCCTGCCCCTGAGCGAACTGAAGGAGAAGCTGAAAAGCTGCACCGGCCCGCTGTGGCTCTGCGGCGATGGCGCCCATTTGGGGCTTGCCGCCTGGGGGGAGGAGTTGCCGGTGCGGATGGCTCCGGCGCATCTCTGCTGCCAAAGGGCCTCCGCGGTGGGCCTGGCTGCCGTGCAGCATTTAGGGGAGGCAGTTTCCCCGGCGGCCTTAGTGCCCTGCTATCTCCGCCCGGCTAATGCCATGACCCTGGCCGAACGGCAGAAAAAAGCCGAGTAAAAACCGCCTCTTTTCATGCTCGTCAGGGCGCAATCCACCAAGACCACCCCGCCCCCAAAAAGCCGGGCATTTGCCCCAGGATCCGCCCTCGGGCGCCCGCGTAAACCAGGTAAATTTTACACCAAAGGAGTGTTGTGATATGAAGATCGTCATAGGCTGCGATCACGCCGCCCTGACCCTGAAAGACGCCGTAAAGGCGCACCTGCTGGAGCTGGGCCATGAAGTCAAGGACTTCGGCATCTACCAGGCCGGCGAAAAGTGTGATTACCCCGAAAAGGCTGCTGAGGTGGCCCACTATCTGCGGGACGGAAACGCCGAGAGAGGAATTCTCATCTGCGGCACCGGCGTGGGCATGGCCATCGCCGCCAATAAGGTGAAGGGCATCCGGGCCTGCTGCTGCTCCGATACCTTCAGCGCCCGCATGACGCGCGCCCACAATGACGCCAATATTCTCACCTTCGGGGAGCGTGTGGTGGGGCAGGGCTTGGCCATGGAGCTGGTCGATGCCTTTTTGACCACAGAATTTGAGGGCGGCCGCCATCAGCGCCGGGTGGATCTCATCACCAAGCTGGAGCAAGAGGAAAACAGCTGATTTAACCTATTCAGTCACTACACAACCATTGCCGATAGAATCACAGGAGGAAAAAACATGTCTCAGACCTTTGAACCCCAGATCCTCAATCATCCCCTCATCCAGCACAAGATCTCCCTGATGCGCAAAAAGGAGACCGGCAGCAAGGACTTCCGGGAGCTGGCCAGCGAGGTAGCCACCCTGATGTGTTACGAAGCCACACGGGATCTTCCCCTCAAGGAAGTCACAGTGGAGACCCCCATCTGCCGCTGCAAGACCAAAATGATCGCCGGACGGAAGCTCGCCATCGTTCCCATCCTGCGGGCGGGCCTTGGCATGGTGGATGGCATGCTGACCCTGATCCCTGCCGCCAAGGTGGGCCACATCGGCCTGTACCGGGATGAGGAGACCGCCAAGCCCATCGAGTATTTCTGCAAGCTGCCCTGTGATATCAGCGAGCGGGAGGTCATTGTGGTGGACCCCATGCTGGCCACCGGAGGCAGCGCCATCGATGCCGTTTCCATGATCAAAAAGCACGGCGCCGCCAACATCAAGTTTATGTGCATCATCGCCGCCCCGGAGGGCCTTGCGGCCTTTGGAAAAGTACACCCCGATGTGAAGGTGTATGTCGGTGTGCTGGATGAAAAGCTGAACGATCGTAACTACATTGTGCCGGGTCTCGGCGATGCCGGTGACCGCATTTTCGGCACCAAGTAAAATAAATCGCAGGGGGAGGGGAAGCATACTTTCCCTCCCTTTTCGGGCTTTAGCAGGGGGCAGGGCCCGGGCCGCAGGCGGCCCCGGCTTCGCCGGGGCCGGTGGGCTTCGCCCGCTGAGGCCGTCCTCCGGCCCGGCGCCTTTGCCCCCTGCCAAAATCCATCCGAGGAGTAAACTATGCCAACAGAGCTGTACGAAAATTTAGAGGCCCCCAAGAAGGCGGTACTGGCCGCCGTGGATACCGGAGAGTATGATGTGGAAACCTCGCTGGAGGAGCTGCGGGAGCTGGCCAGAACGGCCGGCTACCCGGTGGTGGGCACCGCTACCCAAAAGCTGCAAAGTCCTGCGGCGGCCACCTTTATGGGCAGCGGCCGACTGCTGGAGCTGAAGGAGTACCTGGAAGCGGTGGAGGCCGACCTCATCATCTTCGATGAGGAGCTTTCCCCGGCGCAGCTGAGGAATATCGAGGAGCTGTGCGACTGCCCCGTGCTGGACCGCACCATGCTCATTCTGGATATCTTTGCGGCCCGGGCCGCCAGCGGCGAGGGTAAATTACAGGTGGAGCTGGCCCGGCTGCAATACCAGCTGCCCCGCTTGGCGGGCCGCGGGGTGCAGCTTTCCCGGCAGGGCGGCGGCGGGACCGGCGGGACCGGTGCCCGCAGAGGGGCCGGTGAATCCAAGCTGGAGGTGGATCGCCGCCACATCCGCCGCAGAATAGACGCCCTAAAAACCGAATTGGCCGCCCTGGCACGCCGCCGGGAACAGAGAAGAACCCGCCGTAAAAAAGACGGCGTGACCACGGTGGCCATTGTGGGCTACACCAATGTGGGGAAATCCACCCTGCTGAACACCCTGACCCAGGCCGGGGTGCTGGCGGAGGATAAGCTCTTTGCCACGCTGGACCCGACTGCCCGGGCGCTGGAGCTGCCGGACGGACGAAAGGTCATGCTCATTGATACCGTAGGTTTGGTGAGGCGGCTGCCCCACCAGCTGGTGGAGGCCTTCCATTCCACGCTGGAGGAGGCGGCCAGTGCCGATCTCATTCTCAGCGTCTGCGATATCACCAGCCCGGAGCTGCTGGAACAGCGTGCCGTGACGGAACGGCTGCTGGAGGAGCTGGGGGTGGAGGGCACACCGGTCATCACCGTGCTGAACAAGTGCGATGCCGCCCCTGATGCCCAAAATGAGCCCTATAAGGGCTGCGTCCGCATCTCGGCAAAGACGGGCTACGGCTTGCCGCGGCTGCTGCAAACCATCGCCGAAACCCTGCCGCCCCAAAGGATCCGCTGCCGGCTGTGCCTGCCCTATGCCGAAGGCGCCCTGCTGCACCGGCTGGAGGAGCAGGGACAGATCTTCAGCCGGGAATACACCGCCGAGGGCACCCTGCTGGATGCCGAGGTGGAGCAGCGGGACTGGCGGCTTTATGAAACTTACCTGAGAACGGAGGATTGAACCGTTGCCGAAGGCAAAAAATTATCATCTTTTTCTATCAACTCCTCAGCCGGCCATGCGATTGGCCGAGGAGAAAAGAAAAGAGTGACAAGCCGGCTAAAATGCGCTATTATAGTAGGACAGAGTGGCAGAACGCCGCCAAACCGATGAAAATGACCGCAGAGATGCGGACAGAAGGAGAAAAATATGCAGCCAATTCGTATTCAAAAAGCGCTGAGTGAAGCGGGAGTGGCCAGCCGCCGGGCGGCCGAGGAGCTGGTGCGCCAGGGCCGTGTGACCATCAATGGGCGGAAGGCCGAAATAGGCCAGAGTGTGAATCCCGACCGGGATGTGATAGCGGTGGACGGCAAGCGGGTGTACTTTGCCCGGAAGAAGCAGTACCGCTATATCATGATGAACAAGCCCCGCGGCTATGTGACCACCCTAAGCGATGAGCTGGGGCGGCGCTGCGTTACCGACCTGCTGACCGGGGTGGAGGAACGGGTGTACCCCATCGGCCGCCTGGACCGCAACAGTGAGGGACTTTTGCTCTTTACCAATGACGGCGAGCTGGCCAACCGCATTATGCACCCGGCCAGCCACATCAATAAGGTGTACCGCGTGACGGTGCGCCCCGATATTACCGACGAGCAGGCCGCGGAGCTTTCCGCCGGGGTGAAGATAGGGGAGAACACCACCACTCTGCCCGCCACCGTCATTGTGCTGGAAAAACAGCCCGGCCGCGTGGTGCTGCAAATCACCATCAGCGAGGGGAAAAACCGGCAGATCCGCCGGATGTGCGAGGCCGTGGGGCTGGAGGTGGTGCGCCTGAAGCGCATTGCCGTGGGGCCCATTAAGCTGGGCATGCTGCAGCCCGGCCGCTGGCGTGACCTGAAGTCCAGTGAGCTGATCGCGCTGCGGGGCGCGATTACCAAGGCAGGCGGCAATGGCGCCGGGGAGGGACAGGAATGATCTCGATCCTACCCATCCAGCCGGATATTTTACAGATGATGGCCGAGGATACCGGCCTGACCGCCGAGGGGCCGGTGTGGGGCTACTTTGCGGCTGAGGGCACCAAAATGCTGGGCTATGTGGTGGTGGAAAGGGCCGAGCCGGTGCGCATCATAGCGCTGCAATGCGAGGACTTTGTGATTGCCGATGGGCTGCTGCGCCGGGCGTTGCATCCCTTTTACGAGGAGGGCAGCAAGGACTATGCCTTTGCGTGCGAAGTGCCCATGCCGCTGCCGATGGCCTATACCCGCCGGGGAGCGGGCAGCCTGGAGGCCCTTTTTGCGGGGAAATGCCCCGGAAATACAGGAGAAATCTAAAAAAACCTCTTGCGTTTTTTCGGTGGGAATGTTATCATAACAAAGTACCGTCTAATAGTATGTAAGGAGGTGTAACACATGCCCAATATCAAATCCGCTAAGAAGAGAGTAAAGGTTATTGCTACCAAAACTCTGCGCAATAAGGCCATCAAGTCCGAGCTGAAGACCTATGTCAAGAAGGCTCAGAACGCCGAGGAAAACAAGGCCGAGGCCGTCCGCGTCGCGATCAAGAAGATCGACCAGGCCGCTGCTAAGGGTATCCTGCACAAGAATACCGCTGCCAGAAAGAAATCCGCACTGGCCCGCAGCCTGAACGCGTAAAAATGGCCGCACCCGCCCGGACCGTGTCACCGGGCATTCGCTGGGCACGGATCGTTCCCGTACCCATGCGCGCAGCCGAAGAAAAGAAACTCGGAGATTGCAAGCACAATCTTCGGGTTTTTTGCTTTATATATCCATATGCAGGATTTGATGCAATTTCAATGGCAGAAATCAGCGCTGGTGTTGACATTGATGATTGCTGCCGGATAAGCGCGGCGGATTTTATGCAGATTCCGCAGGGAGCCGCAAACCGTGAAGGGCGGGCCGCAGG